>CANJKM010000008.1 GCA_947474805.1 Caulobacterales bacterium
CGCAAGGAAGGCATCCGCCAGTTCATCGACGAGAAGAGCTACAAGCCGGGGCTCGGAGCTTACGATCGCTCCAAGCAGAAGGCCTGATGCTCATCGGTTAACTGAGTGGTCGCGGGGAACCACGCGATCGCCCGGGCCGCTCTATAACCGCGCTGGGTCGATGGGTCTGGGCTTCTAGCCGGCCGTCAAAGCTTGGCGTCGACCTCGTCCAGCACCGCGCACAGCCGGTCCAGCAGGTCGCCGCCCAGCCGCTTTTCCATGTGCCCCAGAATCCTGTCCAGCCGCGGCAGGATCTGCTCGACCAGGCCACGTCCCTGCGCCGTGATCGCCACGTCGGTGCGCCGGCGGTCGCCCTCGACCTTCTGGCGTGTGACCAACCCCTGAGCCTCAAGCCGAGGGATCATCTTGACCACGCTCGGCTGCATCAGCACGCATTCCTCAGCGATCTGACTGACCCCCGAAGGGCCCCGATCGTAGAGCAGGCGCAGAATCCGCCACTGCTGGTTGCTCAGCTTGAATTCAGCCAGAACCGGAAGGAAATCCTTCCGGATCTTCTCCCGCACGCGCAGGAGATGGATGGTCAGGCTGCGTCGACGGGGTGTCATGTCCTCGCCTTCTCTAGTCCAGAGACCGGGCGCGCGCCACTCATCCGCCCGCTGGCGCCACAATTGCTCACCATCGGGCTGATAGGAGCTGACGCAGCGAAGGGTGGGGCGCTCCCACCGCCGCGCCGCCTTGAGGGGATATGTTCGCACGACTCCAACTCGCCCGACTCCTGGCCGCCGCCGTCGTCATGACTGTCCCGGTCACCTGGGTTCAGGCCGCCGCGGCTCAAACCGTGGAGGCCCACCCCATAGAGGGCGCCGGCTTTCCCTTCGGCCTCTGGCGCAACCCGAAGGACACCGTCCACATCGAGATCCGCCCCTGCGGTCAGGCGGCGTGCGGCTATGTCGTCTGGGCCAGCGCCAAGGCCGAGGCCGACGTGAAGCGGGCCGGCGATCAACCGCTGATCGGATCGCAGCTGTTCAGGGATTTCACCCCCATCGGCGGCGACGCCTGGCGGGGCAAGGTCTTCGTCCCCGATCTTCGGATGACCTTCTCAGGCACAGCCAAGCCGGTCGAGGGCACGGGGCTGAGAGCGCGCGGCTGCCTGGTCGCCAACTATATCTGCAAGTCTCAGATCTGGCTCAGAACCACCCCGCGCGCCGACTAGCTCTTGCCGAACAGGCCGGACGCCAGACCGCCGAGCAGCTTCTCGGCGCCGCCCTGGCCCTGCAGCAGGCTGGCGAACTGGCCCAGCGAACCCTCGCCGCCGATGTGACCAACGATCTCCTGCAGCTTGTCGAGCGGCAGGCCCGTCGACGCCGCGGCGCCCTCGACCGTGTCGCCGGGCTGAATATGGGCGGCGGCGAGCGCCTTCACCGCGGCCTCGACATGCTCGGGCGACAGGCCGATTTTCTGAGCGAGGTTTTCGATATCCACATTCCCGGCGAGCTGGCCGAGCAGTTGGTTGAGCAGGCTCATCGCAAGTCTCCTGGGTCAGGTTCGACCCCGTGGGGATATTGGGTACAGGGACGTGACAGCTGGAAGAATTCCCTAGTGGGCCAGGGGGTCGGGCCTGACCTGGAAATGCACCGCCAGCGGCTTGTTCCCCTTGCCGCCTTCCATATGCCAGGGCACGCGGTCGCCGCTGGAGCTCCAGATGCCTCGGCCCTTCCAGCCCGCCCTGGCGTCGTCGATCCGGCCGTCTAGGCCTTTGGCGTAGAAGCCGAGCGGATAGGGCAGACGCAGGGTGACGAACTTGCCGTTCACCAGGGCGTGGAAACCGTCGAACAGATTGCCGGTGACGATGGGCACGTCGGCGCCCAGGCCGAGCGTGTTGTGCTGATCGACCCAGGTGTAATAGCTGGCCTCGACGCTGCCGTCGGGCACGCCGTCGAATGACGGGCCCGGCAGTCGGTGGAAGCTCCAGCCCTCGGGGCAGTGGTCGCCCGTGGCCTTGGGGCCGTTCAACGGACCCTTGCACTTCCTGCGGTCGAACGCGCCGAGATGGCCGCTGGCCAGGGAGACCCAGACCACGCCCTTGGAGTCGATATCGCCGCCGCGCACGCCAAAGCCCGGGCTCGGCACATTGTAGACCTCGGCCAGCGGCGCGGCGCCCGGCAGGTTGGCGCCCGGCTCCACCCGGACCACCTGGCCCGGATAGTTGTTCGGATAGGCGTAGACCGCGCCCCAGATCGAGCCGTCGGCCGGGTTGGGCATGATGGCGTAAAATGGCATGTCGACTCGGCGATCCTTGGTCGGATCGGCCGGGTCCTTCGGCTCGACGAAGGTGTCGCGCTTACCGTTTCCGTTGGTGTCCAGGACGATGGGGGTCCAGCCTTGCGAGGCCATGGCGTCGCCCGTCTGATCGAACTTCTTCATGTCCAGCCAGCCGAGCACCGGCCCGCCGCCGCTGGTCCAGAGCACGTCGTTCTTGTCGAACTGCAGATGGTGGGTCGCGTAACAGGTGGGTATCGGCGCGAACTTGGCGGTCTTGGGGTCATAGACGGCCAGGTGCCGCGCCGGCTCGGCCCGAGGGTTGGGGAAGGCGACCGCTGAGGGGTGGGTCGACCCGACCTTGCACTCGGCCGGGTTTTCCGGGCCGCGCGTGGCGAAGGTCGACCACACCCGCCCATGCTGATCGAGCATTTGGTTGTGGACGTTGGAGCGGCTGTCCCAGATCGCCTGGGCTCCCCAATAGGCCGAGGGCTGGACCACCGTCGGGCTCGGCGCGAGCGGCGTACCAGGCACAATCGGATAGTTGTAGAGGGTGGCGACATTCTTGACCGGGTCGAGGATCGGCATGGTGCTGCTCGACAGCTCGGTGGCGCCATAGAGCGGCCCGTAGGCGTTGACCGTGGGGTTGCGCTTATCGGTCGAGATCAGGTCGTGCAGATAGTGCTGCTCGTCGAGCCAGTCATTGGCCGTAACGACGATGTTGCGCTCGATACCTTGCGGCCGCTCGGGCCTGGAGGCGGGCAACTCGCCCTTGGCGATGCGATCGCTCCAATCGGCGAAGGTCCGCAGCGAAAGCGGACCCAGCACATTGACGCGAGCGATCATGTCGCCCCCGGCTTGACCCGAGATGATCCGGCGGTTCCAGGCGATCTCCGATGAGGGAAGATCATGGAAGGCCGGCGGCAAGGTGCGGGTGGCCAGGTTTCCCATCTGGTGACAGCCGACACAGCCGCCGTTCTTGACTACGGTCAGCCAGACGTCCTGGTTGGCGACCCGCGGGCTGAGACCCGGCGCGCGCGCGTCGGCGGCGAAGGCCGCCTTAGGCGGAACCTTGAGCATCGAAAACCAATAGGCGGCCGGATAGGCCTTGGCCGCTTCGGCCGGTGAGGCCGCGGCCTGGGCCGTCAGCCGGATCACCTGGCCAGGCCGTGCGGCGACCGTGGCGGAATCGGCCAGGCCGTAGCCGCGGGCGAAGACTCTGTAGCTGGCGGCCGGCAGGTCAGGGATGACGAAGCGGCCGCTATCATCGGTGACCACAACCTTGATCAGCCGCGTGCCAAGCTCGCGCGTCTCGGCCACTACCCAGACCCCGGCCTCGGGGCCGGATGGGCCGGTCAGCACCCCGCCGATATCATCGGCGTCGATGGCGGGAGCCGCCGGCGCCGGCTGGGCCATCAGCCGGGGCGCGAGCGCGCCGAGGAGGACGAGGGTCGAGACCGCGCCTCCGATACCGAGCCAACGCGATACGGACATCTTCGCCTCCCACAGGCTTGTTTTCGAGACACTAGGTCGGAAGTCGCCACGCCGTCGAGGACTGACGGATCAGAAGGCCTGGCGCAGCCTGATCATCACGAAAGCCGGCATTTCGGCGTAACGCTCCTCGCGCAGGGTGGCGAGGTTGGCCGAGCGCGGACCGTTGAACAGGGTGCGGTTGCGCTTGCGGTCCTTGGCGGTGAAATTTTCGGCCTGGACGCGCACGGTGAAGCCGGGCAACGGAGCCCAGTCCCAATAGATCTTGAGCAGGGGCTGCTCGAGGTTCCGGCGTATCTCGCCGATCCGGTAGAAGGTCTCCGTGTAGCCGAGGAAGCCGTCCATCGAGATCGTCGACTTGAGTTTGGGCAGCTGTTTGCCGATGTAGAAATCGCCCTCGAAAGGCCGCTGGCCGGAGATGCGGCGGCTGATGCCGGTGACGGGATCGACCACGCGCGACCAGCGCCAGGCGGTGTTGAGCCGCAGGGTGCCGCCCCTCACGCCGAGCTTCTCGAGCGGCAGGGTCAGGCTCGCCTTCAGCTCCTGTCGGGTTCCGCCTCCGATATTGCCGGGAGCGTCGAAGCCGCGCACCGGGATCAGGTCGGCCACATCCTGCACGTCCTGATGCTGGGCGGTGAGGATCAGGCTGCCGGCGCCCCAGAACCGCTTCTCCACGGCCGCCTCGAAGATCCAGGCCCGCTCGGGCACGAGGTTCGGGTTGCCGGCGTTGACCGTGCCCGCGTCGAGCGAGGACGAGGCGGCGAAGTCTTTGAAGTTCAGCTGGCCGACGTTGCGCTGCACGCGCAGCCGCACCTGGCTTGAGCCGCTGGGGTCGTAGCTGAGGATCAGCCGCGGCTTGAAGAAGGACAGGTTGCGGCTCTGATTGGCGCCGCCGGTCTGCGCGATCTTCGAGGCTTCATAGCGGGCGCCGAGCTCGACCGCCCAGTGGTTGGCCGGCCGAAGGTTCAGGGTGGCGAAGGCTTCGCCGCGCGTCTCCTCGACCCGAACATTGGCCGAGGGCACGGCGACCGAAGCCCCGCCGACGCGGAGGAATGAGGTGGCGTCGAGACTGTTTAGCGCCCCCTCTCCCCCGACCTCGAACCGCAGCTTGGGCGAGAAGGTCGCGGTCAGGACGGCCCGTCCGATGGCTTCGGAGGTGTCGCCCTTCTCGAAGGCCGCCTGGGCCGTGTTGCGGCCGTCGATGGCCGAGCGTTGGATATCGCGCTTCAGGGTCTTCAAGGCGATCAGCTGGCCCGAGAGCACCGGGGAGAAGGCGTGGGTGTAGTCGCCGCTGATCTCGCCCTTGTCGTTGCGCTGCTTGATCTGGGTGCGCTCAAAGAAGCTCTGGCCCGTGGAGGCGATCACGGGATAGCCGATTTCGCCCCGCCTCAGGTCGTACCGTTCAGCCCCGAGGGTCAGGTGGGCCAGGTCGTTGTTCGGTAGCCGGTACTCGATGGTGGTGTTGGCGGTGTAGAACTTTGACCAGACATCGGACTTGAAGCGACCCGATTCGTTCACGGCCGGACCCAGCCGGACCAGTCCGCCGTCGCCGTTGTCGTTGTTCATCTCCGAGCGGACCTGCAGCTGGCCCTCGATCGACAGGGGCCCCCGCCGCCAGCTCTGCTCGATCCGTCCGACCCCGGCCACCCGGCCGTCAGGATAGAATTTAAACAGCGCCTGCAGCGTGGTCGCGGCCTCGCCGCCCGGGACGCGCACGACGTTGGCGATCACCGGCAGGCCCTGCATGTCGATGCCGGGCGCGCCACCGCGGATCAGCTCGATCCGGAGCACGCTCTTGGCGGCGATCCGCTGCAGCAGCTGGTCGAGCCCCACCGACTTGGACGAGGGCCGCACTCCGTCGATCAGCACATTGCCAGCCGCGCCGGCGAAGCCCCGCACGTTATCGCCTTGGGAGAAGGTGAAGCCCGGCAGCTTCTGGATCATCTCCTGCGCGTTGTTGGGCAGGAACTGATCGAAATAGGCGGCCGGATAGACGGTCACGTCGCCCGTTCCGATGCTGACCGGCTGGGCGGAGGCCGCCGCCTGGGCCCAGGCCGGCTCGCCCCCAAGCAAGGCGCATCCCGCCAAGACAATCGCGGCGACGCGCGCTTTCATTATGATCCCCACCTCGAACGCCGCACCGCTTAGACGCGTTGACCCGCGCCGTCGATCCGCTGTTTTGTCCGGACGCCCACGCCCAGCGTCGCATAGAGGCCTAAGACCTCCGCGCCGGCCCAAATACCGTGACGGTTGAAGCAATTTCGTGGCGCTGTTGTCGATGAACGGTAACTGACAGCCGGCATCAGCTTCGGCTCAGCCGGCCTGTGCGATTCCTGAACCATCGGAGGCTGGAGCATAGGGCTCCTTACAGGCCTTCGGGGAGGAAGCCATGTCCAAGCCGCTGTCGGTCACCGCCCTGCTGGCGACCCTGGGACTCGCGCTCGGGCAGGCCGCGCCGGCTGCCGCCCACCACTCCTACGCCAGCTTCGACCGCTCCAAGACCATCACCGTCTCCGGCACGGTGAAGGCCTGGGAATGGACCAACCCCCACACCTGGCTGACCGTGGCCGTTCCCGACCCGAAGAAGAAGGGCGCGGTTCGGAGCTGGGCCTTCGAGGGGATGGCGCCCGGCACCCTGCGGGCCAAGGGATGGTCGCGGCTGATGCTGAAGCCCGGCGACAAGATCACCCTGACCATGAACCCTCGCCGCGACGGCGCCGCGGGCGGCACCCTGGTCGGCCTGACCCTGCCGGACGGCAAGGTGATCGGCGGCCCAGCCGGCTAAGTGTCTGTTCCGCAACACCCGCGAGTGCGGAAACTACGCTGCGGCCGGCGCGATTGATCAATGTCGAGGCAAAGCGCGGACCCGAGCCCGAGCCCGCGATGTTGCGAGTGCGAAGACAGCCTGGGCGCCCCCTATTCGCCCGAACAACTGGGGGTCCTCACGATGATTCAGATTTCGAACCAGCGCCTGCGCGCGCTTCTCCTGGCCGGCTCGGCCCTGGGCTTCACGGCCCTGTCGACGGCGGCCTTCGCCCAAACGGCGACCGTCAACGCCGCGGTTGAGGAGGTGGTCGTCACCGCCCGCCGCCTGTCCTCGGCCAGCGTCGCCATCGGCACCGACAAGCCGACCGCCACCGTCGCCATCACCCAGGAGGCGCTGCTCTCGGCGCCGGCCGGGATCACCGGCCTGAAGATGCTCGAATCCCTCCCCGGATTTAACGTCCAGGCCAACGACGCGCTTGGCATGTACGAGTTCGGCAACTCGGTCTCGGTCCGCGCCTTCAACTTCCAGCAGATCGGCTTCCTGCTCGACGACATCCCCATGGGCCGCTCCGACCAGTTCGGCGGCAGCCCGATCTACCGCTATGTCGACAATGAGAACCTGGCCCGCGTCGTCGCCTCCTCGGGCGCCGGCGATGTGTCCATGCCGAGCTATTCCTCGCTCGGCCCCATCGTCTCCTACCTGACCTCGGCGCCCTCCCAGGACTTCGGCGTCACCCTGGCCCAGACCTTCGGCAGCGACGACCTCAACCGCAATTTCGCCCGCATCAACACCGGGGAGCACAAGGGCGTCTCGGCCATGGTCAGCCGCTCGAAGATCAACGGCGACCTGTGGCGCGGGCCGGGCACGATCGAGCGCGAGCACCATGAGGGCAAGATCCGCTACCAGTGGGGCCGGGCCTCCGACCTCACCTTCCAGACCGTCCACAACAAGTATTTCGACTACGACAGCCCCTCGATCACCAAGGCCCAGTACGCGGGCACGGCGGGCGATCTGTTCGGGCGCAGCGGCCGCTTCTTCGCCTATCTCGGCTATGTGCCGGACCTGCCGGTCACGAGCCCGGGGATCCAGTACTCCAACGCCGCCTACAACCAGTATTTCCAGCAGGCGATCAATAGCCGGCAGGACCACCTCTACGGCCTGACCCTGCACACCCCGATCACCGACAATCTGAAGTTTTCGGCGACCACCAATTACGAGGACAAGAAGGGCTATGGCGTCTCGCCCGAGGCCTATGCGACCTCGCTGACCAACTACAACGCCGAACGGCTGATCATCCCCGGCCTGTTCGCGCCCAAGGGCCTGCAGTACGGCCTCTCGACCATCAACGGCAGGCGCAAGGGCGTCACGGCCAACCTCGAATACAAGATCAGCATCCACACCATCACGCTCGGCGGCTGGATCGAGCAGGACATCTTCCACCGCACTCAGCAGCGCTACAACCAGGTCGGCGGCAGCCCGGCCGGCCAGCCGCTGCTGAACGAGCCCGTCCACCTGCAGCGCAACTTCGTCTCCACCCGCGACAGCAAGCAATACTATCTGAAGGACACGATCAGCCTGCTGGACAACCGGCTGAAGATCGACCTCGGATTCAAGGGTCTGGACCTCGACTACGAGATCAAGGGCGCCCGCAACCCTGGCGACTTCATCGCCCTGCGCCGACCGGTGATCGTCACCCAGTGGAAGGACGGCTTCCTGCCGCAGGTGGGCGCCGTGTTCAACGTCACCGGCCGCACCCAGATCTTCGCCTCCTATTCGGAGAACCTGGCCCTTCCGCGCGGCGCCGACGACATCTTCGCCGCCGCCAGCCCCGCCCCGCCGCCGCCCGCGGCCGAGACGGCCAAAAATGTGGAGCTCGGGGTCCGCGCCAACCAGCCGACCTTCAACGTCAGCTTCAGCGTCTACAAATCGACCTTCAAGAACCGGCTGCAGTCCTTCGCCGCCATCGTGCCGGGGTCGAGCCAGACCGAAACCTTCTTCCAGAATGTCGGGGCCGTGGACGCCAAGGGCGCCGAACTGAGCGGCCAGTGGAAGCCCGCCTTCTTCGGCGGCAAGATCTACTTCAACTCCAACGCCTCTTATAACATCTCGAAATTCAAGGACAATTTCGCGACCTTCGCCATCGCCGGCAACCAGGTGCCCGACTTCCCCAAATGGCTGATCCAGGGCGGGATGACGGTCGAGCCGACCCCGTGGGCGATCCTGAACCTGTCGGGCCGCCACATCTCCAAACGCTTCACCAATTTCGTGAACAGCGAGACCACCGACCAGTACACCGTCTTCGCCGGCTATATCGAACTCGGCGGCGGCTACGAGATCGGGCCGCTGAGCCAGGTGAAGCTGCGGCTCAACGTCGACAACCTGTTCGACAAGAAATACCTCGGGACCATCTCAAGCACGACCAACACCCCGGCCACCTTCCGCCCGGGCTCGCACCGGACGGCGCAACTCAGCTTGACCGCCAGCTTCTAAGTCTCGCCCATGCAGGAGGCGCGGTTCACCGCCGCGCCCCGGCCCCGCAACCCATAGGATGACTGTGCGCGCCCTGATCGCCCTCCTCTTCGCGGCCGCGGCCGCCCCCGCCCTGTCGGCCCCCGTCCCGGCCAAGGTCCGCGCCGTCCACGAGCGGATGCTGACCATCGACACCCACCTCGACACCCCGGCCAATTTCGCCAGGCCCGGCTGGGACATCATGCAACGGCACGACGTCGCCAAGGACGGCTCCCAGGTCGACTATCCGCGCATGGTCGAGGGCGGGCTCGATGGCGGCCTGTTCGCCGTCTACACCGCCCAGAACGCCCGGACGCCCGAGGGCCGGGCGCAGGCCCGCGACGCCGCCCTCAAGCGGGCGGTCGAGATCCACGAGATGGTCGCCGCCCATCCCCAGCAGTTCGTCATGGTCACGACCCCCGACGAAGCCCGCAAGGTCGCCGCCTCGGGCAAACGGTTCGTCTTCGTCTCGATGGAGAACGGCGTCCCGTTCGGCCAGGACCTGACCCTGATGAAGACCTTCTACGATCTGGGGGTGCGGGTGATGAGCCCGGTGCACTTCCTGAACAACGACCTCGGCGACAGCTCGACCGACCCCAAGGGGCCCGAGTGGCATGGCCTCTCCCCGATCGGGAAGGCGTTCGTGGCGCGGGCCAACGCGATGGGGATTCTGATCGACCAGAGCCACGCGTCGGACGAGGTGTTCGATCAGATGCTGGCCCTGTCCAAGGCGCCGATCATCCTGACCCACTCGGGTTGCAAGGCCATCTACGACCACCCGCGCAACCTCGACGACGCGCGGCTGAAGGCGCTCGCCGCCAAGGGCGGGGTGATCCAGATCAACGCCTACAACGCCTATATGATCGACATCCCCAAGAACCCCGAGCGCGACGCCGCCATGGCCGCGCTGCAGGCCAAGTACGGCGGCGCCCGGCAACGCGCGCCCGGCGACGAGGCCGCCGCCGCGGCCGAGCTGAAGGCGATCAACGCGAAATATCCGGTCCCGCGCGCGACCTTCGACGACTTCCTCAAACACCTCTTCCACGCGATCGAAGTGGCCGGCATCGACCACGTCGGCATCGGCCCGGACATGGATGGCGGCGGCGGCCTCGTGGGCTTCGAGGACATCGCATCCTACCCCAAGGTCACGGAGGCCCTGCTGGCCAAGGGCTATAGCGAGGCCGACATCCAGAAGGTGTGGAGCGGCAACGCTTTGCGGGTCATGGCCCAGGCGCAGGCCCTTAGGGGATCGTAAAAAGGGAGCCCAACCTTGGCCGGAGCGTTTAGGGTCGTCGCCGCCCAGGCGTAACCCGTAAGGACCTTCATGAAACCCCGCGCCGCCCTTGCTCTCTTCCTTCTGCTCGTCATCGGCGGGGGGCTCGCGATCGGATCGGTCACGGTTCCGGGCGGCTGGTACGCCGATCTGGCCAAGCCCAGCTTCAATCCGCCGGGCTATCTCTTCGGCCCGGTCTGGACCCTGCTCTATGTGATGATCGCAGTGGCCGGCTGGCGGGTGTGGAAAGCCCGGCTGAAGATGCCCCTGCGGTTTTGGGCGGCGCAGCTCGCGCTGAACTTCGCCTGGTCGCCGACCTTCTTCCTGGCGCACCAGATCGGCCTCGCCCTGGCGATCATCCTGCTGATGCTCGCGACCATCCTGGTCTTCATCGCCGCGACCTGGCGGACCGAGCGGGCGGCCGCCTGGCTGTTTGTTCCCTACGCGGCCTGGGTGGCGTTCGCCTCTCTGCTGAACGGAGCGATCTTCGCCCTCAACTAGCTGAAGGGGCCAAAACCCGAGCCGCCGTAGACGCCCACCAGATCCACCCCGAAGGCCGCGCCGTCGGAAAGGTCGGTGAGGAAGGCGTCGCTGGCCCGCGAATAGACACCGACATCGGCCTTGGCGGCCTCCGCCAGCAGCCAGCCGACCGCGGCCGCCTTGGTCCCGACGCCGTTCGGGCCGTCGCCGCCGAAGGAGGCGAAATAGCTGACGCGGCTGTTCAGGAGGTCGGCGACCTTGGCGTCGGTCGGCGCCGAGCCGAAGATTGTGGTGTAGGCGCCCTTCACCGTGTCGGCCAGGGTCTTGGAGCCATAGGCGGTCTCGAAGCCGGCCCGACCGTCGCCCAGCTTGCCCAGGTTGACGGCGAAATTGATGTAGCGGTTCTCCAGGTTGAACGACTGGTAATAGGCCGAGTTGAGATTGGCCGCATTGCCCCCCGTCGGGGAGACCAGATAGTCGATCCCGCCCTGGCTCGGGATCTTGCCGGTGAAGAACTGATAGCTGAGGGTCGCCACCGTCGTCGTGGCGTCGGCGTCCTGCACGGCGTGCTGGATAACCTGGGCCCGGGTCATCTGCCCCAGATCCAGCTTCACCGCGTCCAGGATCACATCGGCCCTGATGGCGGCGCCCTGGGCCGCCTCGGGCGTGCGCAGGATGTCGGCGTAGACCCCAGTCGCCCAGGCCATGCTGGAGGCGGCGGCGGGCGTTGGCGGCGGGGTGGTTGTGGTCGTCCCGCCCGAAGGGGCCGGCGTGGTCGTCGCGGGCGGCGTCGGCGCGGCGGGCGTGGTCGTCGCGGGCGGAGTGGTCGTCGTCGGCGTTGTCGAGGGGGTCGCCGGGGGCGGCTTGGCGGTCGGGACAACGGGGGCGGTGTAGGGCGAGACAGCGCCGGTGGCCGCGTCGAACACGGCGTCGTCGAACTGGATCTTTTCGACGCTGGTCAGGATGTCGAGACTGAAGGGATTGGCCTTGCCCCTGACAAGGACCCCCGGACCGCCGAGCTTGAAGTCGTAGGCCGACTGGGAGCCGGTATAGACGACGGTGTCGGTCCCATAGCCGCCCTCGATGGTGTTGCGTCCCACCACCAGGGCCTTGATCAGGTCGTCGCCGTCCGTGCCGGCGACGGGCGTCTTCAGCTCAAGGCTGTAGGCGAGATTGTCGATCTTCAACGAGCCGGCGCCCTTGGCCGGTTCGGCGCCGACCTCGACGGTCGAGATATACTCGTTGCCGTCGATCACCCCGTCCCAGATCAGCTCCTTGGGCAGGTTGGAGAAGCTGATCGTTCCCGAGAGCTTGTCGGTCTTGTTGATGGCGGCGACGTACTGCCAAGTGTGGCTGGAGCCGCCGCCGGCGTCGCTCCATTTCGGGTCGATATAGACATCGGTGTCCAGCACGCCGTCGGCGAAGGCGCCGTTGAAGACCGGGGTCCAGCCGTTGGAGTGGACCCCGAGCATCACCTCATCGGTGATGGTGTTGAACACGCCGCCCGGAGCGGAATACAGCCAGGCCTCGAAGGCGACGTCAAAGTTCTTGGTGTCGCCGCTGATCCGGAATGTGTAGGTGGCCGAGAGATTGGCGATGTCGGCCACACGCACCGCCGTCGCGCCGATCGACCAGGAAATATTGGGGTAGCCGTAGATCTGGCCGTTCCCGGCCTGGGGATAGCTCCAGTCCAGCGAGGTCCCGTTGGGAAAGGTCGCCGGGTCGTAGGTGATGCGTTGGGTGAAGTCCTTGCCGTTGACCAGCGCGCCCTTGTTCCAGGTGTCGTTGAGCACCGTGAAGGCGCCCCTGGTCCACAGCTCGCCATCCCTACTCAACGTCGACGCCACAAGCCCACCCTTCGGAAACCGCACCGTTACAGGACAGTGCGCCGCGATCCTGGGGTCGGAGAGGCAAGCGCCATGCCGAGCCCTACAACCTAAGGCATAACGGTCGGCGGCGCTCTCGGGTTACGAGAGGCTAACGAATCTGGCCTAGTTCTTTATTGATCACCTTCCGGCCAAGAGAGACCGCAGCCATGAGCGATGAGGCATTGATGCGCGAAGCCGAGCGCTGTCGGCGCCTTGCCCGCGAGTCGACCGACCGCGGGCTGGCGGCCACGTTGGAGGGCATCGCGAGCGAATTTGAGGCCCGCTCCTTCTTGCCCTTCGCCCCGGGAACCGGTTTCGGCTGACGCGGCGGCGCCGCCGCCCGCTCCGCCTAGCCAGGGCCAATCTGAACTAGTTCAAGTTCCAAGTTCTTTCTTAACTCCCGGACCCTAGGCTTTGGTCAAAATCTGGAACGTGAGTGAATGAAGCTTCCCAAGTTCGGGCTGACCAAAGACGACCTGGCCGGCGCCGAGACGCGCAGAATGCTGACGCTCGCAGTGGCCTATTGGGCCGCGCTGTTCCTCAGCCTTGAGCTTCGGCTCACCACCGGCGGCTCGGCCATCTGGCTGGCCGAAGGGGTGATGGCCAGCGCCCTGCTGCTGCTTCCCGCGCGCCTGCGCGCGCCGCTGTTCGCCCTCTGCGTCGGCGGCGCCCTGGTCATGGCCAGAGGCCTGACGGGAACCGTCAGCCCGCGCTTCCTCTTGATCCTCAGTGTGAACCTGGCCGAGAGCTGCGCCATGGCTTGGCTGATCTGGCGCTTCTGCGGACCCAAGCCGGATTTCAGCCGCTGGCGACAGCTCGCCGCACTCAGCGCGATCGTCGTTCCCCTTTCCATGGCCGCCGCCGGCATAGGATTGGTGGTGTTGCGCGGCGCCGGGCTCGCTCCGTCTCAACCGTGGCTCTGGTTTCAGTCGCACGCCTTCGGGGCCATGCTGGTTGTCCCGGCGATCACCATCCTCAGCCGCCCGCGCCGCTATCGCATCTTCGCCATCAGCCCGACCGAGCTGTTCGCCGTCATGTGCGGCTTCTTCCTCCTGACGCTGGGCGTCTTCTTGGCCGACAAGGACGCGCCGGTGCTGTTCCTGCTGTTCCCGATGATGATGGTCCTGGCCTTCCGCTACGGACCCGTCGGGGCCTCGCTCGGCGTGCTGACGGTCGGGCTTCAGGCCGTGCATTTCGGCCTGCAGGAGCCGACCGCGGTGTTCGAGGCGATCGGAATGGAGAGACTCGCGCGCATCCGGATGCTGGAGGCCTTCACGGCCGTCCTCTTCTTCACCGCCCTGCCCGTGGCCGGGGCCGTGGCCACCTCGGCCCGGATGCGGGTGCTGCTGGCGCGCCGCACCCTGATCGCCCGCGTGGCCCGTATGAAGGCCGAGCGCGCCTCCAACGCCCGGGCCGAGTTCCTGGCCAATATGAGCCACGAGATCCGCACCCCCCTGAACGGGGTTCTGGGTCTGGCCGACGCCCTGTGGCGCACCGACCTGAAGCCCGACCAGCGCGACATGCTCAAGATGATCCTGACCTCGGGCAAGGCGCTCACCGGCCTCCTGTCCGACGCCCTTGATCTCGCCCGCGCCGACAGCGGCAATATGGAGATCACCCGCGAGCCCTTCGAGATTCGCCAGCTAGTCGAGGAGGCCGCCTTACCGTTCGAGCATCTGGCCCAGGCCAAGGGGCTGGATTTCCAGGTCGCCTTCCAGGGCGACATCCCGCGCGCCAGCGTCGGCGACCCGCTGCGCATCCGCCAGATCCTCGCCAACCTGATCTCCAACGCCATCAAGTTCACCAGCGCCGGCGGCGTGACCCTTACCGTGGCTTGCCACAGGACCGCCCAGGGCGGGCGCTTCCTGCGGGTGGCGGTCAAGGACACCGGCATCGGGCTCGATTCGGAGATGAAGGCGCGTCTCTTCCGCCGCTTCGAACAGGGCGACAGTTCGGTCACCCGCCGCTACGGCGGCTGCGGCCTGGGCCTGTCGATCGCCCACAAGCTTAGCGAGATGATGGGCGGCGAGCTGGACTGCGTCTCGTCCCCCGGCCACGGCGCGACCTTCACCCTGCATCTGCCGATCGCCGAGACCCAGGCCGCGCCCGAACCGGAGCCGGCCGCCGAGCCCGCGGCGCTCGCCGCCGAGCGGAAGCTGACGGTGCTGTTGGCCGAGGACCACCCGGTCAATCAGAAGGTGGTGCAGATCATCCTCGGCGATGAGGTCGAGCTGACCATCGTCGCCGACGGCCAGGCGGCGGTCCAGGCCGTGCGGGCCACCGCCTTCGACGTCATCCTGATGGACACCCACATGCCGGTGATGGACGGGCTGACCGCCATCCGGCTGATCCGCGAATGGGAAGCCGCCAATGACCGGGCGCGCACGCCCATCGTCTCCCTGACCGCCGACGCCATGCCCCAGCAGATCGCCACCGCCATGGCCGCGGGCGCCGACCTGCACCTGTCCAAGCCGATCACCGGCGACAGCCTGGTGCGGACCCTACAGGCCAGTCAGACGCTTGAGCGGGACGCCGAAGCCGCGGCGAAGAAGACAGGCTAGCTAAAGGGGCTGGCTCGCATCCAGGCCAAGGGCGGGAAGGTCCATGGCGGCGGCAGCCAGCTCGGCCCGGGCGTCGATCTGACGGTAGGCGGCTTCGATGCGGCGCACGTCAGCGTCGGCGGCCGTCTCTTCCCGGACGTTCACCAGGAAGAAATCACTCGCCCCGATCTCGAACCGGCGGCGCTCGGCCGCCGCCATGGTCGCGGCCCGGGCGCGTTCCTCGTCCGCGAGCCTATGAAGCTCGGCCGTCGCCCGCACATCGTTGGTGAACCGCTGCAGGTCGACATTGATCTGATCCTCGAGCGCCTGGCGACGGCGGCGAACCGCTTCTATCTCGGCTTCGGCCGTGGCGATCCGGCCCGTCGCGGCACGCTGCTGCAAAGGCAGGCTGAAGCGCAGCCCGACCGTGAGCTCGGTATTCCTCGGAGCCAGCATATTGGGCAGGTCGCCGCCTAGGTCCTGGGACGCCTCCAACCGCAGATCGAGCCGCGGCAGGCGGCTGTTACGTTCGAGCTCGAGCCGGCGGCCGGCCTGGGCGATCCGCGCATCGAGCAGCCCCAGATCGGGTCGCCCCGCCTTCGGCGTCTCAGTCGAAGGGTCGAGATCCACCGCGACAAAGCCCTCCGGCAGGCGTTCGGCGGACGGTTTCACCGGCCGGCCCTCGCTGTCGCGCAGGAAGAAGGAAAGGTTGGTCGCGGCATTGGCGAGATCCTGTTCGCCGCGGGTCACCAGGGCCTGGCGGCGAAGGATCGCCTGCTCGCTCTCGGTCACCAGAATGCTCGGGCGGGCGCCCAGCTCCACCTGGCGCTGCAACGCCGTCTGGCGCGTCTGCGCGATGGACAAGAGGTCGCGATAGACTCGAAGCCTGAGCCCCGCCGCCACCCAGACGTTGTAGGCCGAAAGCGCCCGGCGCTGGACGCTCACCGACACAAGGAGCCGCTCCAGTTCGGCCACGCGCACGTCGAGCTTGGCGTTCGAGCGATTGAAACGCCGGTCGTCGATCGCCCTGTCGCGGAGGAGCGAGAATAGGGCGCCGACCTTGATCTCCCCCAGCGGGTCGGTGACCAGTCCTCCCTCATAGGTGGGAAAGGCGCCGCCGGAGAGGCGGTATCCGGTGTAGAGCGTCCCGCCCCAGTCGGCGATGGGCCGGCTGAGGCTGGTCTCGATGAGCCGGCCATCGTAGGGGCCGCCCCCCTTTGCGCGCACCTCGCCCGAGACGAGGGTGTCGAAGGCGCCCTCGGCGGTCAGCGCCCTACCCTGCGCGGACCGGGTGCGGGCGACGGCCTCCATAACCTGCGGGGCGTGCTGGCGTGAGGAGGCCAGCACTTCTCCAAGGGTCAGGGGCTCGGCGGCCCGAGCGGGCGCCGCGGCGAGGACAAGCAGCAGCAGGGCGAGGCCCATGCGTTTGGTCATGGTCATGGTCATTTACCCGGCTTCGCGGCTTTGGCGGCCAGGGCGGCGTCCGCTGGCCGGGTGAACTGGAGGGGGAAGTCGTTGAGTTGCCGCCACAGCTCGAAGCCGACGGAGACGGTGTCCATCAGGACCCAGCCCTTCACCTTGGCGCCGAGACGGACATAGGGCTCCTTCGGCCAGGGCGGACGATCCGGCGCCGGCTCGACCAGGATACGGAACAGGCCGCTGGGCGAGGCCGAGACATCGATGGAGCGGACCCGGCCGTCGAACATGCCGCGCGCGACGGACGGCCATCCGCTGAACTGCACGGCGGGCCAGCCTTCGAATTCGAGCCGCACACGCCGCCCCGGGTGAATCAGGGATACGTCTCGGCCGTCGACGAAAAGCTCGACCACCTGCTGGCTCGTTTCCGGCGCGAAGGTGGCCAGGGCGCTGCCGGCCGTGACCAGCGTCGAGCTGTTGCCCGCGGTGATGGTCAGGATGCGGCCATCGCGGGGCGCCGACACCAGCTGGGCCGATTGTCGATTGAGGCTGACGTCGATGCGGGCGAGGGCCGCGCGCTTCTCGGCGCCCTTCGCGCGGTAGTCGGCGGTCTTGATCTGAGCGCTCTCGAAATCGCGGCGGGCCCCCAGCCCCTCCGCATAGAGGGCGCCGTTGCGATCGACGTCCAACTGGGCGGTGCGCATCGCCTGATCGGCGGCGGCGATCTCGGCCTGAACCTGGGCTCTCTCGGCCCGAAGACGGTCGAGGAGGAAGGGGTCATTGTCGACGATCCGGGCGATCGGATCGCCCTTCTTCACCACGCTGCCGTCAGTGACGAACCAGCGTTCCACCCGGCCCGGCACCAGGGCGGTGACGCTCTGCACCCTGTCGCCAGGGTCGAGCGCCGTCACCTGGCCCGATCCCTGCGCCGTCTGGACCCAGGGCACGACGATCAGGAAGGCGATGGACAGGGCGATCCCGGCCAGCACCAGGACAGCGGCGGCCTGGGCGACGCGCGGCGTGCGCTGGGCGGCAAGTGTCGCGAAATACTCAAGATGATCAGACCGGAAGGGCATCGTCGACCTCCTCCTCAAGGGCGCAAAGCCGCGCCAGCTCGGCCGGGTCGGCGACGATCGACTGCCGCCGGTGTCCAAGGTGCAGCCAGCGGCCGAGGTCCAGCGCCTCCGGGCGGCTGGTGAAACAGATCAGCGTGGTCGCGGCATCGAGCGTCCTCAGCATCTCGGTCAGCTCGGCGGACGGGATCATGTCGAACAGGGGCGCCAGCACCAGGACACGCGGCGAGGCCAGAATCGCCCCGGCCAGCCGCAGCCGCATCATTTCGGCCGTCGCCAGGGGCCAACCCGTCGAGGCGAGGACGGTGTCGAGCCCGTCCGGCAGCCGGGCCACTGCGCGCTCGAGCCCGACCGCCCGGAGCACCTCTAGCGACCGTGCTTCGGGGGCGCTGGGGGCCGCTAGCCGAAGGAAATCGCGGATTCCCCCTTCGACGATCATCGGCCGGTCAAGCACGACCACCTCGGTGCGCAGCCGGTAAACGTCCAGCGAGGCGAGATCGACGCCGCCGAGGGCGACAAAGCCGAGCTCGGGCTTCAAGTGGCGTTTCAGCAGCAGGGTGAAACGACGCTCGACCTCAGGGCCTGCCGACGCGGCAAGGCGGGCGCCGGCCGGCAGCGACAGGTCAAACCGGACAGGACCGACGCGGACGCCGCGAAACACGAGATCCGAGGTCGGCGGCGGCTCGTTGGTCCGCACCATAGGAGGATGCGGCTCTTGCGGTATCTCAAGCAGCAGATTCAGTTCCTCAACCCCCGCGACGAGGTCGTAGAAGATGTCGATATAAGCGCCCAGCTGCGAGATCCCATAGAATATGCTCGACAGGATCAGCTCGGCCGCGACCAGTTGGCCGAGCGAAAGCTGACCCTGGATCACCAGCCAGCCGCCCAGGGCGAGGAGCGAGGCGCTGGCGACTGCGTAGAGTCCTAAATAGGCGATGGTCTGGGCGAAGCTGTAGTGGAAGTGCCGCTTGTGCTCGGCGACATAGCGGGTGGTCACCGCCTCCGAGCCCTTCATGGCGAAGGCGATCCGCCGTTCGGAATTGTAGAACCCGTTGGAGGCGCCGATGCTCGCCAGCCAGTGGGCGGCGGCGTACTTGGCGTGGCTCTGGGCGACCGCGGTGGCCATCGCGCCGCGCGACCACAGTCTCCAGATGGCCCAAAGGCCAAGCACCACCACCAGGTTGAACGCTAGAAAAACCGGGTGGTAGAAGCTCGTCAGTACGAACCCCACCGCCGATTGGAGCGCCAGGGTGAAGAGACCGATCAGCAGCGACGGCATGGCCTTTTGCACCGTCATGATCTCGAAGAACCGGTTGAACAGATCGGCCCGGCGGGCGTCCGTGAAAAAGGGGTTCCGGGCGTGGACCGCGCGCAGCGTCGTCTCGGCCACCATGCGCGCGAAGAAACGCCGCCTGAACAGCTCCATCACATAGGTTCGCAGTCCGCTCAGCACGCCTTGCAGCGCGAGCAGGCCAAACAGCACAGCCGCAAGAGTGAAGAGCGGCGCCGGCAGGGCGGTGTTGGCGACACTGTTGATCAGCATCTGGACCGAGATGGGCGTCGCCAAGGAAAGAAGGCCCACCCCCAGCCCGTAGACGATCGCCAGACTGAAAAAGCTCCTGTCCGGCCCGAGGACGGTCCGCGCCCATGTGGCGAAGTCCCTCATCCTTACCGCAGCGGCCATATCGCTTACTCCTCCAGCTCACCCTAGAAGATGTGAAGCGCATTGATCGTCTCAATGGCATGATGATTCAATTATTGATCGGAAAAACCTATCGACCTGCCCACGCCACCCAAACGGCGACGATCACGTCGCTCAGGCGCCCAAACGCCGCGGCGCGACCGGCGGTCTTTCGCCAAACCAGGCCCAGCTCGCGATGCATGGGCCGGCCGCGGATGGTCCTGACCACCACATCGTCGTCCTCGCGGATCTCGGACCGGACATAGAGGGCCGGCAGCATGGCCAGGCCCATCCCCATCCCGGCCATCTGCCGAATGGCGTCCAGGCTGGTGCCCTCGTAATCGCGCAGCACCTTTGCGCCCACAGCCTCGCCCAGCGCCACCACCTGGTCGGACATCTTGTAACCCGTGGACAGGGTCAAAAGCGCCCTGCCTTTGAGGGCCGAGGGCTCGATGTCGGGTTGGCGCGCCAGCGGGTCGTCCGCCGCCATCGCCAATACCAGCGGCTCGCGAAACAGCTGCCGGATCACATACTCGTCCCCCGCCACCGGCAACTGCGTCAGCACCACGTCATGAGCGCCGGTTGAGAGATCGCGGACGAGATCATCGGGCGAGCCCTCCCGCACGTACAACCGGAGTTCAGGATGTTCGCGGTGGAGCCGGGCGACGATGTGCGGCATCAGATAGGGCCCCAGCGTCGGGGAGACCCCGATCCTCAGCGTCCCGGACAAGCCGTCAGGATCGGCCCGCGCACAATCCATCAGCGACTGAACGTCGGCGAGAATACGCTGGGCGCGATCAACCACCTCCCGTCCGACGGGCGTCAGAACAGCGACCGTGGATCCTCGTTCGACCAGCTTGACGCCGAGCTGGCCCTCCAGAAGCGCGATCTGCGCGGAGAGGGAAGGCTGGGTCACGCCGGCGCGCTGCGCCGCCCGCCGGAAATGGCCGGTGGACGCCAACCCGACCAGATAGTGGAGCTGTCTCAAGGTGATCGGCGGAACGGCCATACTGCCAACCTAGCATCCGCCCCGGATTTTTGGACACAGCGCGATGTCGCGCCGCGCCCGGTCAGCGCGCCAGGCGAGCCGGCATCTTTAGCAGCACCTCGCCGCCCTCGACCCGCACCTCGACCGGCCGAAGCTTCCAGCGCCCCATCGGATGCTTGCCCGTGCGGATGTCGAACTCGGCCCCATGCCAGGGGCAGATCACATTGACCGCGGTCTTGGAGAAGGTCCGGCCCGAGGAGGTCCGATCGTCGTTCACCGCCTCGGTGGTCAGCGGCAGCATCTTGCCCTGGCAGGCCGGCCCGCCCTGGTGGGGGCAAAGATTCTCCCAGGCGTAGAAGTCCTCGCCCAGCCGGAAGACGGCGACCTCGAACCCGTCGATGTCGAGCACCCGGCGCCCCGGATCGGCGTAGTCGGCGACCTTGCCCACGGCGACGTCCATCAGCGGTCTCCCATCAGGGCTTGGCGGCGATGCCACATGGAAAGATCGAACATGTTGAGGTCGACGACCCGGATCATTTCCGAGACCGCCGTGGCCACCTCTGTGGCGTTGACCTGCTCCTTGTCGAGCGGGGGCGGATAGTCGCCGCTGTCCTCGCTGCGCAGGGCGTAGAGCTTCACGGCGGCGGTCATCACCCGCTCAAGATCGGCGTCGCTGAGGGCGCCCTGCGCGGCAGCGCTGACGAAGGCGTCGACGCCGTTGTCGTTCAATGCCGTCATGCTCAGGCCTGGTGCGGACGGCCGGCGAGGACGGCGGCGGGGTCGGGGCGCAGGCGCTTGACCGGCAGGTTGAACAGCTTTGCGGCGTTCAGCCCCAGGATGTTGCGCTTGGCCTGGTCGCTCAGGAACGGCAGGCCGCTGATGGCCGAGGGCGGATCGAAATCCCAGTGCGGCCAGTCCGACGCGAACAGGAGCTGGGTGTCGGCGTTGATCTTCTTCATCGTCATCTCGAGCATTTCGAGATCGGTCCGTTCGAGCGGCTGGCTCGTGTAATAGAAGTCCCGCATGTACTCGCTGGGCAGCTTCTTCAGCCCCGGCGCCTCGTTCTGGCGCAGCAGGATCTCGTGATCGAGCCGCTGCATCATGAAGGGGATCCAGGCCAGGCCGCTCTCCACCCACACCACCTTCAGCTTGGGGAAGCGCTCGGGCAGGGCGTTCACCACCCAGTTGGTCAGGTGGATCATGTTGTAGTGCACGAAGGAGATGGCGTGCATCGACACGAAGCGGTTCAGCTGCGCCATCGAGGGGTCGTCCCAATAGGGACCGGCGTGGAAGATCAGCGGTTTGCCGGTCTCCTCGATCATCGAATAGAGCCGCATATATTTGTTGGAATGCACCGGAGTGTGGCGCACCGCGCAGACGGTGAAACCCGAGACGCCGGGGCGGTCGCCGAACTCCTTGACCAGCTTCTCGCACTCGTCGGGCGAGTTGAACGGCAGGTAGAGCAGACCCAGCATCCGCTTGTCCTCGGCCAGGACCCGCTCGGAGAGCCAGCGGTTGTAGGCGCGGGCCAGGTGGATCTCGATGTCCTCCATCGGGTTCATGCCCAGGAACAGCATCGCGGTCGGGAAGATCACCTGATAGTCGATGCCCATGGCGTCCATGCCGCGCCGGACGATCTGGACGAAGGGGTGACCCTTGCCCTCCTCGACCGCCTCGGACGATCCGAACTGGTGCGGCACCCGTCCGCCCATCGTCTGAAAGGCCATCCCCGGCTGCATATTGACCAGCGGCAGGGTCCCCGGCTTGGCCATCGCCTCGGCGGTCTGTTTGAGGACGTCGTTCTCGAGCATCTCGATCACCTCGCCCCAGAACCGCCCCTCCTGCAGGTGGGCGTCGACGTCGACGATCAGCTCGTAATTGTCGTGCGCCTTGGCCTGGCGGGTGGCGTGGGAGAGGTAGTCGCGGCTGTCGGTCGCGGCCGTGATCTCGGCAAGCTCGCGGATCGTCGGGGAAGGCCGGTCGAGCATGTCCTCACCTGTTCCGAGTAGACCGCGATCGGCGCCCGACCGTCGGTCAATAACGCTAAGATATTAAGTAGTCTGATTTTACCCCGCCCCGGGTCGAAGTCAAACGGGAGAGACCGCGCGACCGGGCCGTTATAGGGCGGGGGCAAATAGGCATGTCCCAAGCAGGATAGGGATTTGCGCTTCTCCCGGTAGTCCTGCAATCATGCGGCGACGTGCGACCTCAAGCATCGCATCAACGACAACAAACTCGTCTCAAGGGAGAAGGCCTCGTGAAGGCTAAGCAAGGTGTGGCCGAGGTCGGCCGTCGTGGATTCCTCAAGGGCGCGGCCCTGGGCGGCGTGGCCGCCATCGCGGCGCCCGCGACCGGCGCCGCCGCCGCGGAGGCCGCCGGCGCCAAGCCGGCCGATCCCACCGCGCCCCGCCAGGTGACGGCGGTCAGCACCGCTTCGGAATACACCAGCCGTCCCGAGGACAAGACCTACGACAGCTGCGGCGGCGACTATATGGTCGACTGCCTGCGCGCGCTCGGGATCGAGTATTTCGCCGCCGTGCCCGGCAACACCTTCATGGGCGTCCATGAGGCGGTCATCAACTACGGGATGCTGACCCAGCCGAACCTGCGGTTCATCACCAACATGCACGAGGAAGCCTCGGTGGCGATGGCCCATGGCTACGCCAAGATCGAGGGCAAACCGATGGCGTGCATGATGCACACCGCCGTCGGGCTGCAGCACGCCTCCATGGCCATCTACAACGCCTGGGCCGACCGGGTGCCGATCTTCATGATGACCGGCGTCTCGATCGACGCCACCCGCCGCGGCGGGCAGGTCGACTGGCAGCACGCCGCCCAGGACGCCCCCGCCATCGTCCGCGACATGACCAAATGGGACGACACGCCGGGCTCCCTGCGCGCCTTCGGCGAGGCCGCCGCCCGCGCCTATAAGATCACCATGACCCCGCCCTACGGTCCGGTGCTGCTGGCGGTCGACACCCTGATGCAGGAAGAGCCGATCCCCGGCGGCGCCAGCAAGGCCCCGCCGATCAGCAAGATGCCCCGCATCTCCGCCCCCGCGGGCGAGCTGGGCGCCGTGCGTGAGCTGGCCAAGATGCTGGTCGCGGCCGAGAAGCCGGTGATCCTCGCCGACCGCCACGCCCGCACCCAGAACGGCATCAACCAGCTGGTCGAGCTGGCCGAGACGCTGCAGGCCCCGGTCTGCGATAGCGGCAACCGGATGAACTTCCCCTGGCGACATCCCCTGGCCCAGACCCGCCGCCAGCGCGCCCTGGTGCAGGACGCCGACCTCTTCCTGATGCTCGAGCCGACCGACCCCTTCAGCCAGACCACGGCCACGGACGACGACGGCAAGATCGAGTCGATCATGCAGCCCGGCTCCAAGCGGGTGACCATCTCCAGCGTCGACCTGATCACCAAGGCCAACTACCAGGACTTCCAGCGCTATCCGTCCTACATCGACCTGCCGATCCCGGCCGACAGCGAGGCGACCCTGCCGCTGCTGATCGAGGAGGTGAAGCGCCTCCTGCCCGCCAGCCGCTCCACGGCCTGGACCGCGCGCGGCCAGGCCCACGCCAAGGCGCACGCCGACGAAATCCTGCGCAGCCGCGCCCTGGCCGCCCAGGGCTGGGACGACAGCCCGATCGCCATCGGGCGCCTCTACGCCGAGCTCTACGAGCAGATCAGGAACGACGACTGGTCGCTGGTCTCGCCGATGAACTTCCACGCCAAGTGGCCGCAGCAGCTGTGGAAGGGCGACAAAACCTACCACCACATCGGCGAACAGGGCGCGGCCGGCATCGGCTACACCGCGCCCTCCTCGCTCGGCGCCGCCCTGGCGAACCAGAAGCACGGCCGCATCTCGATCAGCGTCTGCGGCGACGGCGACATGATGTTCGGCCCGGGCATCCTGTGGACCGCGGCTCACGAGAAGATCCCGCTGCTCTACATCATCCACAACAACCGCGGCTATCACATGGAGATCATGCAGATGCAGGTGATCGCCAACCGCCGCCAGCGCGGCATCGACCGCGTGCACATCGGCTGCGAGATCGCCAACCCGAATATCGACTACGCCCAGATGGCCAAGAGCATGGGCGTCTATGCGGAGGGTCCGATCGACAACGCCAAGGATCTCGGCCCCGCGCTGAAGCGCGCCCTGGCCGTGGTGCGCAAGGGCGAACCCGCCCTGCTCGACGTCGTGTCGCAAGGCCGCTAGGGAGGATCGACCATGAAAGCCCTGAACATCGCTCTCGCCGCCGCCGTGATCGGCGCCGCCGCAACCGCCGCCTTCGCCGCTCCGGCGGTCAAGAACCCGCCCGCCGCGCCGGTCGACAGCCCCGTCCTGGCCGCCCCGGCCTCGAAGGACCCGCAGATTCAGCGGGGCTTCAAACTCTACACCGACACTGGATGCTGGCAGTGCCACGGCTACCAGGGCGCGGGCAGCGGCAACATGCCCCGCGTCTCCCCGCCCCTGCCCATGGCGGCCTTCACCCACCAGCTGCGCGAGCCGCGCCGGGTGATGCCGATCTACACCGCCAAGGTCATGCCCGATCAGGACGTGGCGGCCATCTACGCCTATCTGCAGAGCGTGCCCAAGGGTAAGACGGCGGCCGAAATCCCGATGCTGCAGGGCCAGCCGGGCAACTAGCCCGGACGTCTTTTCGGAAAGTTCGAGCGCGCCCGGCTGACAGCCCGGCGCGCTCTTTCTTTTCCGGCTACTTCAGGCGCGAGGCGACCTTGTCCAGCCCGGCCTTGGTGCAGACCTCGTCCTTGTCGCCGCCCGGCGCGCCCGACACCGCGATGGCGCCGATGATCTCGCCGCCGACCTTGATCAGAAGGGCGCCCTGGCGGACGCCGCCGATCTTCGGGTCGTCCATCAGCGCCTTGGTGAAGGCCGGATCGGCCTTGGCCTTGGCCACGATCTCACCGCCGTCCATCTTATATTTCAGGCTGGCGGCGACCTTGGTCCCGGCGATCATCTGGGTGCGCTCAGAAGCGCCGTCGCCCGACAGCAGCACCACCGGAACACCGGCGGAATCCGTCACCAGAGCGGTGGTCTTGTAGCCATTGGTGGTGCAGGTCGCGACCGCCTGGCGGGCCATCTCCATGGCGGGATCGAGCGCCGGACCGCGAGCACGCGGCGGCGGCGGAGTCGGCGCGGGGGCGGCGGGCGCCTGGGCCCCCGCGAGGGCCGGGACGGCGAGGATGAGGGCGGCGAGGATCAGCGACTTGCGCATGGGCGCTCCTTCGATTGAAGGCCTGAGCCTAACGCTTGCTGGCCAGCTTCAACAACCGCCAAGCCGCTTTTTGCCCGTCATCGCGCCTTGCTGGCCGGCCTCCGGCACCGGTCCGAAAGCGAACGCCGCATGCTTACAAAATTGTAAGCCGCATTATGACGGTTACATTACTCGCACGAAGTAGAAAAACTTTGTAATATCAGCTCGCCCAAGCATAGACGCAAAACATTCACAATATTCACCCCCGCCGGTCCATTGACCGTCAAGCCTTCCCAGGCGCTAAGGCGGCCACGGCGACGGTTCACCACTGCAGGTGACGGCCGGGTCCGGCGCCGCGCCCCACCTCCCCCTCGGTGGCGCGACTCCGGGCCGACAAGACAAGCCTTGGGGTATGACGATGCTGAATTTCACTCGTGGATCGCGCCGAATGGCGTCCTGTTCGATCCTGGCCATGACGGTCGCGCTCGGCCTGACCGGACATGCCCTGGCCCAGACCGCCTCGCCGGTCCGCGCCCAGTCGACCACGGGTGTGAAGATCGACCCCGAGAACGCCGACTACGGCGCCCGAGTCGATGAGATCGTGGTGACCGCCACAGGCGTCAACACCGTGGCCTCTCCCGTGAAGGCCTCCCTCGCCACGACCCAGCCCCAGTCGATCATCGACCGCAAGGCCATCGATCAGTTCGTCCCGGCGACGGCCGACTACACCCAGATCGTCAATCTCTCGCCCAGCGTTTCGGGCACCTCCTTCAACGGCCCGGGCCTCGGCGAAGCCAAGACCACCCTGCGCGGCTTCAAGGACGGCGAATACAACATCACCTACGACGGCATTCCCTGGGGCGACGCCAACGGCCCGACCCACCACTCGACCTCCTTCTTCCCCTCATCGACCATCGGCGCGGTGGTGGTGGATCGCGGCCCCGGCCAGGCGGGCCAGCTCGGGGTCGCTAGCTTCGGCGGTTCGATCAACCTCTATTCGCCCGAGGTTAGCGACGTTTTCGGCGGCTCGCAGTCGCTGACCGCGGGCTCGTGGGGCACCTATATGGCGGTGACCAAGCTCTCGACCGGCGCGATCGACAAGCTGAACGGCGCCAAGGCCCTGTTCAACTTCCAGGAGCTGACCACCGACGGCAACCTGACCTACAGCGGCGCCAAGGCCTATAACCAGCTGGCGCGCATCATCCTCCTGATCGCGGGAAGCTGGAAACTGACCCTGCTCGGGACCTGGAACTACACCAAGGTCTACACCAACGACAGCTCGGGCGCGACGCTGCTGCAAACCCAGCTCTACGGCAAGAACTACGCCCTAAACAACGATCCCAATACGCCAAATTACTACAAATACAACGTCGTCACCAAACACACCTATTTCAACTACGCCCGGCTTGGCGGCGACATCACGCCGACCACGAAGTTCGAGAACACCCTGTATTCCTACTACTACAAGAACGACACGGAATCGGCGCTGGACCCGACCCTGTCCCCGACAGACATCGCCAACAAGACTGGCCTGCAGATCACTCAGGTCGCGGGCGGCAAGGCCGTCGTGAACGGCCATATCCCCGGCTACACCAAGCTCAACGTCTATAAGATCTACGGCGACGTTGTGACCCTGGACCAGGAGCTGTCGTTCGGCACGATCAAGGCTGGCCTCTGGCTCGAACACGCCGACACCGGCCCGCGCGCCCGCACCGACTACGACGCCACCGCCAGCCTGGGCCTGACCACCAACAAGGTGCTCGACTACCGCCAGAAGGTCCTGGCGGGCGTGCCGCAATACCTCGAGTACATCCAGTACTCAGGCTGGGATCAGTACCAACCCTTCGTCGACTTCGTCTGGAAGCCGACTGACAAGCTGACCATCACCCCGGGCGTCAAATTCGTGCACGAGAAGGTCTCGGTCGACGCCGACGTCAACCAGTCTTCCCGCCTGCCCTACCACGGGTCCAAGACCTACAAGAAGACGCTCTACTTCCTGACCGGCAACTACCGGATACAGGAGAACCTCTCGGCCTACGCCCAGTACGCCACCGGTTTCCTGGTGCCCGACATCAGCGCGACCCAGAAGGTCAACCCGAACCTGAACGACCTGGAGCCCCAGGAGTCGACCAACTATCAGGCCGGGCTCGTCTATCACGGCAAGAAACTGACGCTCGACGCCGACATCTATCAGATCGACTTCAACAACAAGCTGCAGTCGACCACGGTCGGCCAGGAGACGGTCTTCTTCAACCTCGGCGGCGCGCGCTACCGGGGCGTCGAGGGCGCGATCACATACGCCGCCATGGACCACCTCTTCCTGTTCGCCAACGGCTCGCTCAACTCGGCCAAGGCGACCGGCGCCACGACCACCATCGGCGGCGTGCCGGTGGTGCTGACCGGCGGCAAGCAGATCGCCAACGCCCCCAAGGGCACCGCCGCGATCGGCGTCCTCTTCACCAACCAGAACTGGTCGGTCTCGCTGTCGGACAAATACACCGCCGTCCAATGGGCCGCCGAGGGCGAGCCGGCCGCCTACCGCATCCCGGGCTATCACTCGACCGACCTGTCGGTGGTCTACAAGCTGGGCCGCTGGCGGCTGGAGGGGGCGGTCTACAACCTGTTCGACAGCCAGAAATTCACCTCGATCAAACCCGGAAAGACGGTCCCCTACGACCAGTACTATTTCCAGCCGGAGCGGAACTTCCAGGTCTCGTTAAAGGTCAGCTTCTAATCTGAGCCCCTAGCTCAGCTGCCTCATCCCGGTTGGCGGCGCGGTTCCGGCCGCGCCGCCGCCTTCTTGTTCGGAGCCTACCCATGAACCGAACCACCCGCGCCCTTATCCTCGCCGCCGGAGCCAGTCTGGCTCTGGCCCTGGGCGCTCACGCCGCTCAGATCCCGGCGGCGAAAACCCTCCTGACGGCCTTTGACCACGATCCCGCCCGGCTTGTCGCGCCGCCTCCGGCCGATGGCTCGCCCCGCCACGCCGCCGAACTGGCTGAGGTTCACCGGCTTATCGCCACTCGCACGCCCGAGCGGCTCGCCCAGGCGGTCTGGGACGACAAGCACGAGAACGCCTCCATCTACGCCGAGGTCATCGGGCCGAGTTTCGACCTGGCCAAGCTACCGGCTACGGCCGCCCTCCTGGCCGTCGTCGACGCCGAGCGGAAGAAGGCCGAGAACGCCAAGGGCTTTTTCAACCGCAAGCGTCCCTGGGCCTTCGACCCCAGCATCGTCCCCTGCGACGGCGGCCAGATGACCAAGAACCCGCTCAGCGCCTATCCAAGCGGCCACGCCCTCACGGGCTATTCGCTGGGCCTGGCCCTGGCCTCGCTCCTGCCCGAAAAGGCTCAGGCCATCGAGGCGCGCGCCGCCGATTACGCCTACAGCCGCGAGATCTGCGGAGCGCACTATCACTCGGACACCGAGGCCAGCCATGTGCTCGCGGTCGCCTTGGTGACGGCATTGCTGGCGAAGCCGGAGGCCGCGCCCATGATCGAGGCCGCCCACGCCGAACTCGCCGCAGCAGGCCTTACGGCCCGCTAAAGCTGCTAGCTACCTCTTCGGCGTCAGTTTCAACAACCGCCCGAACAGCTCGTCGGTGATGATGTAGAGGGCGCCGTCCGGCCCCTGGATCACGTCGCGCAGCCGGCCGTCCAGCTGCACCCAGTCCTCGGAAACCACCTTGCGGCCGTCGAGCTTGATCCGGTGCAGCCGCTTGTCGATCATGCCCGCGATCAAGAGGTCGCCCTTCCACGCGGCGAAGAGGTCGCCAGTGTAGAACATCATCCCGCCGGGGGCGACGTTCGGGTCCCAGTAATAGACCGGCTGCTCCAGCCCCGCCTTCTGGGTGATGCCCTCGTTAACCGGGCCGCGGTCGTGATCCAGCCCATAGGTGATGATCGGCCAGCCGTAGTTCTTGCCGGGCTCGGGCTGGTTCAGCTCGTCGCCGCCGGTCGGGCCGTGCTCGGCGGTCCAGACGAGGCCCGTCTTAGGGTCGACGGTGATCGCCAGGATGTTGCGGTGGCCGAGCGACCAGACATAGGGGCTCATCCCCGGCTTGCCGATGTAGGGATTGCCCGGCGCGGGCGAGCCGTCGGGGCGCATCCGCACCGTCTTGCCCATATTGTTGGCCGGGTTCTGCGCGTCCATCCGCGCGTCCTTATAGGCCTGGATGCCGAACTCGCCGTGGTCGGCGGCCCGTTCGCCGGTCGAGACGAACATGGCGCCCGTCCGATCGAAGGCGATGCGCGCGCCATAGTGCTCGTGCGAGGGCGCGGGTTTGCTCATCCGCCAGATCACCTTCCAGCCGGTCACCGCCTTGCGGTCTGCCGACAGCAGCCCCGTGGCCACCGCCAGAGTGCTCTCGGTGCCATAGGGGCCGGCGCCCTGCGAGGGCTCGGCGAAGGTGAAATAGAGCCGCCGGCTCTTGGCGAAGTCTTGCGCGAGCGCGAGATCCAACAAACCGCCGCCGCCCTGGGCCAGCGAGGCGTCGTTCGGATTGATCGGCGGAATGCCCAGGATGGGCGGCAGAGCCCGGCCCGCCTTGTCGATCTGGCGCAGGCTCCCGAACTTCTCGGTCACCAGGAAGGTCCCGTCGCCAAGCGACTCGATCGCCCAGGGCCAGGTCAGGGTCTTGTTGATTGTCGTGACCTCGACCTCGATGCGGGTCGCGGGCTTGGGCGCGCGGAACTGCTCGGGCGTCGCGGGCGAATAGCGGGGAGCCTGACGGTTGCGGGTCTCGCCATAGGCGTCCGGCGGATTGGCCGGCGCTGGCGCGGGAGCGGTCGCGGCGTGGCTCGCGCCGGCGGCGAGGAGGGCCAGCCAGGCGGCGGCGTGAATCCCGGAGATCTTCATGGCGTTTCCTAGGGGCCAGCTTCGTGCGTCTGGCGGTGGCGGCCATCCTATGTTTGGCCGGTTTACACCGTCAACCGACGGCTAAAACGCTCTCCGGAAACAGTTTTTCGCATATCCGCCTATCGCCTTGTATTCCAAGCTTAAACTCCCGGTGAACGCCGTTCATATCCAGGGGAGCGACTTTTAGGCGCTCCGCCCACCCGCTTGACAGCAGGCCTCGCCCATCGGCCTCATCGCATCTGCGTGTTCGGGAACCTTTCACTCTGGCGCGCATGAAAACAAGAAATCTGGGCTAGGCCCGGGGGAAACGAATGACCGGAAACCGCCTCGGCCGCAGGGCCGCCACCATCATGTACGCCGTCAGCGCGACCGCCTTGACCTTCGGTCTCGGCGCCCCCGCCTTCGCCCAGGACGCCTCCGCCGTCGGCGAGGTCGTGGTCACCGCTTCGCGCATTCAGAGCGCCGGATTCACCGCCCCGACCCCCACCACCGTGCTCGGTACAGCCGAACTGACCCGGCGGGCGCCCGCCAGCCTCCTGGAATCGATCAACGACATTCCGTCGTTCCGTCCCAGCGTCACCCCGTCCCAGAGCGCCGCCTCCACCGGCACGATCAACGCCGCCGCGGGCGCCGCCCAGGTCGACCTTCGGGGTCTCGGCTCCTCGCGCACGCTTCTGCTGATCAATGGTCGCCG
>CANJKM010000009.1 GCA_947474805.1 Caulobacterales bacterium
CGTCAACACCCGCTGGCAGGCCGAGTTTGTCTTCCAGTCGCTGTGGGCGATCAATGAGGACGACCTGCCCATCGCCCTGCACCACGGCAGCCTGGCCGCCGAGCAGAGACGCAAGGTGGAGGCGGCTATGGCGCGGGGCGAACTGCGGGCCGTGGTCTGCACCTCGACGCTCGATCTCGGCATCGACTGGGGCGCGGTCGACATGGTCATCCAGCTGGCCGCGCCCAAGGGCTCCTCGCGCCTGATCCAGCGCATCGGCCGCGCCAACCACCGGCTGGACGAGCCCAGCCGCGCCCTCCTGGTCCCCGCCCACCGCTTCGAGGTGCTGGAATGCACCGCCGCCCAGGAGGCCGTCGCCGCCAACGACCTCGACGGCGAGCCCGACCATCCCGGGGCCCAGGACATCCTGGCCCAGCACGTCATGGGCGTGGCCTGCGGCGAACCCTTCGACGCCGACCAGCTCTTCACCGAGGTCAGAAGCGCCGCCCCCTTCCGCGACCTGCCGCGCGAGGACTTCGACCGGGTCGTCGAGTTCGTCTCCACCGGCGGCTACGCCCTGACCGCCTACGACCGGTTCAAGCGAATCGTGAAGGGCCAGGACGGCCTCTGGCGGGTCCGCAACGGCGAGACCGCCCAGCGCCACCGGATGAACGTCGGGGCCATCGTCGACATCCCGATGATGAACATCCGTGTGGCCTCCATCCGCGCCAACAAGAAGATCGGCGGCCGCAAGGTCGGGGAAATGGAGGAGGGCGTCATCTCCCAGCTCGCCCCCGGCGATTGTTTCCTGTTCGCCGGCCAGATCTGGCGCTTCGAGGGCGTCACGGGGATGGACGCCCTGGTCACCCCCGCGCCCCAGGCCGACCCGCGCGTGCCGAGCTGGGGCGGTTCCAAATTCGCCCTCTCGACCTACCTCGCCCGCCGGGTTCGCCGGATGATCGCCGACGAGCCCGGTTGGACGAAGCTGCCCAAGGATGTGCAGGACTGGCTGCGGATCCAGAAACGCCGTTCGATCATCCCGGCCGAGCACGAGATGCTGGTCGAGACCTTCCAGCGCGGGAACCGCTACTTCCTGGCCGTCTATCCCTTCGACGGCCGCATCAGCCACGGCACCCTCTGCCAGCTCCTGGCCCGGCGGCTGGAGCGGGCGAGGAAGCAGCCGCTCGGCTTCGTCGCCAACGACTACGCCCTCTGCGTCTGGGGGCTCAAACCCATGGACGACCTGGAGCTCGACGCCCTGTTCCAGGAAGACATGCTGGGCGACGACCTGGAGGCCTGGCTCGACGAGAGCGTGATGATGAAGCGCGGCTTTCGCCAGTGCGCGGTGCTGTCGGGCCTGATCGAGCGGCGCTTTCCGGGTCAGGAGAAGAGCGGCCGGCAGGTCACCTTCTCGACCGACCTGATCTACGACGTCCTCCGCCGCCACCAACCGGACCACCTGCTGCTGCGTTGCGCGCGCGCGGATGCGGCGACGGGCCAGCTGGACGTGGCGCGCCTCGGGCGGCTCCTTGCCAGGATCAAAGGCCATATCCGTCACGCGACTCTGTCTAAGGTCTCCCCCTTCGCCGTGCCGGTGATCCTGGAGATCGGCCGTGAGCCGGTCGTGGGCGCGGCCGACGAGGCGCTGTTGGAAGCCAACGAGGCCGAACTGGCGGCCGAGGCCATGGATGAGGACGAGCTGACCCCCGAGGCCTTGAACGAGGATGATTTGAATTGAGCATGGCGGCGCTGGCCGATGTCGACCTCTACCGCCGCTCGGCCTGCGGCGGCGTCGCCCTGTCGATGCACGGGGCGGGCGCGGTGCTGCGACATTCGGGGGCCCTGTGGCTGACCAAGAGCCGCACCTTGGTGGTCTCCGACCTCCACCTGGAGAAGGGCTCGGCCTATGCGTCGCGCGGTCAATTGCTGCCGCCCTACGACACCCAGGACACGCTCGACCGGCTGGAGGCGGAGCTGGAGGTCCTGACGCCCAAGACCCTGGTCCTCCTCGGCGACAGCTTCCACGACGCCCGCGCGACCGCCCGGCTCGACCCGATCCAGGCCCAGAGGGTGCTGCGCCTCTCCGCGGGGCGAGACCTCGTCTGGATCGTCGGCAACCACGATGTGCAGGATGAGCGCAGCGCGCTGGGCGGCCTGCCGGGGCAGATCGCCGAAACCCATGCAGTCGGCCCCCTGACCCTGCGCCACGAACCACTGAGCGGCGCCGCGCCCGGCGAGGTCGCCGGCCACCTGCATCCCTGCGCCAAGCTGGTCCGCTCGGGCCGGGGCCTGCGCCGCCGCTGCTTCCTCACCGACGGGAGCCGCCTGCTCATGCCGGCCTTCGGCGCCTATGCGGGGGGCCTTAACGTCCTCGACACCGCCTATGCGGGACTATTCCTCCAGCCCACCATGGCTGCGGCCCTGGGGCCAAAACGCGTGCATCTTTTGGCGCTCGCCGACCTCTCGGGCGACTGACGCGCCCAACCTGATTTGCTAGGCTGACTGTATGGACGGTGACGACATCGACGACGGGGTCGCGGACGCGGGCGTCCTGGAAGAGAACAGCGCCCTGGTCAGGGTGGCCGTCCTCCGGGCCGAACACGAACTGCTCGACAGTCACGTCCTGCTGCTGCAGGCCGAGAGCCAGCCCGATCAGATCCAGATCGCGCGGCTGAAGAAGCGCAAGCTCTTGCTGCGCGACGAGATCGTGCGGCTGGAAGACCAGCTGACCCCGGACATCATCGCCTAGCCGGCTTTGCGCCGCCCCTTGTTGACGAACATGGCCGCGTCGGCCTCGGCCAGCATCTGGGCCGCCGTCAGGCCGGGCTCGAAACCGCGCACGCCGTAGGAGATCGACAGGGCGATCGACCGCCCCTGAAACCCGGCGGGATTGGCCATGACCTCGGCGGCCAGGGCCTGGGCCTTAACCTCCGCCGCCTCGGCCGGAGCCTGGGCCAGGACCACGGCGAACTCGTCGCCGCCGAGCCGCCCGGCCAGGTCCGATTCGCGCACATGGGTGGCCAGGATGGCCGAGACATGGGCCAGGGCCTCGTCGCCCGCCGCATGGCCGTAGCGGTCGTTGACCGCCTTGAAGCCGTCGAGGTCGAAATAGATCAGCGACGCCTCGGCCTGATAGCGCTCGCAATAGGCCAGGGTGCGGGTCAGCTCGCGCACGAAGGCGCGGCGGTTGAGCAGCGGGGCCAAGGGATCGCGGTCCGCCAGCATCTCGGCCTGGGCGAGGCGCGCCTTCAGGGTCTCAACCTCCGCCTTCAGGGCGGCGATCTCCTCGGCGGCGTCATCGTTCTGGCTCACACAGGGGATGCTAGTCGCATCGGTTGCGGGCGCAACCGCGGCGGCGGAGCACGATGGGGTCGGACCTTGTCCGACCGCTGAATCGTGCTCTGGAATCAGAAGAGTAGAGGGCGTCCGGGCGCGAAACCGCCTACACTTTCGCCTGACGCCCTCTATACTCCGCCGCTTCCTCGGGGGGCCCCTGTCTTGGTTGCAACAGCCGACGTCGCCATCGTCATGGGCAGCCGCTCGGACTGGCCGACCCTGAAACACGCTGCCGAGGCGCTCGACGCCCTGGGCGTCGCCTATGTGGCCAAGGTGGTCTCGGCCCACCGCACGCCCCAGCGCATGTACGACTTCGCCAAGGGCGCCAAGGCGGCCGGCCACAAGGTGATCATCGCCGGGGCCGGCGGGGCCGCCCACCTGCCGGGCATGGTCGCCTCCATGACCGAGTTGCCTGTGCTGGGCGTGCCGGTGCAATCGAGGGCCTTGGACGGCATGGACAGCCTGCTCTCCATCGTCCAGATGCCCGGCGGCATTCCCGTGGGGACCCTGGCCATCGGCGAGGCCGGGGCCAAAAACGCCGGTCTGTTGGCCTCACGCATCCTGGCCCTCTCCGACCCGGCCCTGGCCGAGCGCGTCGCCGCACACTCCCGCGCCCAGACCGACGCGGTCGCGGAGACGGTGGAGGACTGATGCCCTTTCCCCTCCCGCCAGGGTCGACCATCGGCATCCTGGGCGGCGGACAGCTCGGCCGGATGCTGGCGCTCGCCGCCGCCCGGCTCGGCTTCGACGTCGCCATCCTGACCCCCGAACCAGGCAGCCCCGCCAGCCGGGTCGCCGCCCACACCGTCATCAGCGCCTATGATGACCCGAGCGCGCTGGGTGAACTCGCCCGCCTCTCCGACGTCGTCACCTTCGAGTTCGAGAATGTTCCCGCCGCCGCCATCGAGCGTCTGGCCGCCCTGGGGGCCCAGACGGCGCCGAACGCCCGCTCTCTCGCCACCGCGCAGGACCGCATTGCCGAGAAGCGCTTCTTCGAGGCCGAGGGCGTACCGACGGTCGCCTTCGCCCAGATCGACAGCGCCGCCGACATCGGCCCGGCGCTGGAGCGGCTGGGCGCGCCCGCCCTGCTGAAGACCCGCCGCGAGGGCTATGACGGCAAGGGCCAGGCCTGGGTCGAGAGCGCCGCCGACGCGGAGACCGCCTTCGCCGCTATCGGAAACGCCCCCGCCGTCCTGGAAGCCAAATGTCCCTTCGTGCGCGAGGTCTCGGTGATCGCCGCGCGCGGCCGCGACGGCCGGGTCGCCGCCTATCCCCTGTCGGAGAACCGGCACGAGAACGGCATCCTTCGCCGCTCTATTGCGCCGGCCCAGGCGTCCGATGCAACCGCCGCCCAGGCCAGGGCCATCGTCGCCACCGTGCTGGAAAAGCTCGACTATGTCGGGGTGATCGGGGTGGAAATGTTCGAGCTGGCGGACGGGTCGCTGCTGGTCAATGAGTTCGCGCCCCGGGTCCATAATTCGGGCCACTGGACCGCCGACGCCTGCCAGGTCGACCAGTTCGAACAGCATATCCGCGCCGTGGCCGGCTGGCCTCTCGGTCCGACCGACATGCTGGCCGCCGCCGAGATGCTGAACCTCCTGGGCGAGGAGGCGCTGGACCCGGCGCTGGCCGCCGATCCGATGGCGCGGCTATGGCTCTACGGCAAGGTCGGCGCCGCCCCAGGCCGCAAGATGGGCCATGTGACGCGGCTCAAGCCTTTGAAGTCCCCCTCACCTAACCTCTGCCCACTGGGGAGGGGTTAGGTGAGGGGGCTAGGCTGAAGGTCCACCGATCTGGCGGGGAATGTGGGTAAGCAGCTCCGGCGCCGTCTCCCGCGCGCCGTAGCGCAACCGGGCCAGGGCGCCGGCGATCTGTTTCATCGTTTCGAGCGGTCTCGGCGCCGCCTTGGCCTTCCACTTCTCGAAGGCCATCACCCGGCCGAGTTGGACGTCGAGATAGGCCTCCGCCGCCTCGGGTCCCTCGCGGAACCGCGCCGCCAGGGTTCCGGCCAGGACCGCCGAGAGGATGGCGCGCTTGGAATAGTGGTTCTCGTCGGTCGCCGTGTCGCCGGCCCAGCGCCATAGGGCGTCGGCGCTTTCCCACAGGAGGGTGAGGGCGAGCGGCAGGTTGCGGGGCAGGACGGTGAAGGCCAGGGCCCGCCGCACCGCCGTCTCGTCGCCCGCGGCGGCCTCGACCCGCGCCAGCACCGCGCTGCGGATCTTGCCGGTCATCCCGCCCTCGGGCGCGCCCAGGGCCGCCAGCGCCGCCTGATCGTGCCGGCGCGAGAGCAGGGCCGCCAGATCGCGCGGGCCGTTGGGGGCCAGGAGAGAGGCGTCGGCCACGCTGAGTCCGGCCGCCTTGGCCGCCCGCTCGACCAGGGCCCTGGACCAGCCGAGTTCGGCCGCCAGCGGCAGGGCCGCGTCCAGCACCCGAGCCTCGGCCAGTTCGGCCCAATCGCCTGTCGCCTTTTCCATAGGAGGAGAATAGGGCTTCGACGTGCGCGGAGCCAGCTTGCAGGCGTGGACAGGCCGGGGCTCGTCTGCTATTGCCCCCGCCCATGTCTGGACAGGCTTACGCCTTCCGGGGTTAGAGCTATTTTCGCCAGCGCCCAACGGGGCCGCCGGCGGGACCGTCAGGAGATTGGGTCATCGTCCAGATTTTCGTTCGCGACAATAACGTCGACCAGGCCCTAAAGGCCCTGAAGAAGAAGATGCAGCGCGAAGGCACCTTCCGCGAAATGAAGCGGCACGTGCATTACGAAAAGCCGTCGGAAAAGCGCGCCCGTCAAAAGGCCGAAGCTGTCCGCCGCGCCCGCAAGCTGGCCCGCAAGCGCGCCCAGCGCGAAGGCCTGCTGCCGCCGCCGAAGCCGCGCGTTCCGCGCGTCTAAAGCTTCGCCCTAGGCTGAAGATTCAAGAACCCCCGCGCCGGACAGGCTCGGGGGTTTCCTCATTTGGGCGGCTGAATCTCCGACTCCCTACCCTTCGTCATCGCCCGACTTGATCGGGCGACCCAAGCGACGTGGGCGGAAGCCTTGGGTTTGGCATACGGCGGTGTTGGACCGTGAAACGACTGAGCGCACCCTGGCGTCGGGATGACCTGCTACTCGTAAGAATCGACCCGCCTCTCGTCGACAAAAGTACAAGCCTAGAGACTTCGATTGAGTTGGTCGCGCTGGCGACGAGGCATTTAGGTCGTTCGCTTTTCCCTGTCTCCGAGTGGCCGTTGTCCGTCCATCTCGGACGGATATTGATCGAGCATCCCGAAAGCCAAGAAACGCTAGAGCCGGCTGAAATCCGGGTCGAGGCCTGGGTACTACTCAATCGAACTGAGGAGGAGGCACGCGCGAATTCCATCGGCGAACTCCCTCCTGAGTGGAAGGCCCGACTTCTCTAATAATCCACGCCCTTCTGGGCCTTCACCCCGGCGTCGAAGGGGTGTTTGATCAGGGCCATCTCGGTCACGAGGTCGGCGATCTCGATCAACTCGGGCCGGGCGCCCCGGCCGGTGATGCAGACCGACTTGTCGCGCGGCCGGTCCTTCAGCCAGGCGACCACCTCCTCCACACCGATGTAGTCGAACCCGATCGCGATATTCAGCTCGTCCAGAACCACCAGATCCAGCGCCGGATCGCTCATCATCGCGACCGACATCTCCCAGGCGGCGCGCACCTTCGCGATGTCGCGGCTCCGGTCCTGGGTGTCCCAGGTGAAGCCCTCGCCCATCACCTCGAACCGGACCTGATCGGGGAAACGGGAAAAGAACTGCTGCTCGCCCGTGGCCCAGGCGCCCTTGATATATTGAACGACGCCAACCCGATGGCCCCAGCCCAGCGAGCGGGCGACCATGCCGAAGGCCGCGCTCGACTTGCCCTTGCCGTCGCCGGTGTGAACCAGCAGCAGGCCCGGCGCCTCGCGCGCGCCGGCGAGCTTGCGCGCCTGCTCAGCCTTGAGCGCCTTCATCGCCTCGGCATGGCGCTCATTCTGGTCGTTTTCCTGGGTCATAAGGCGGCTTAGGCCCCTCCCGGCGAGCCCGTCAATCGAGCACGGAGCTTGTGGCGGGGGGCTGGAAGGACTAACCCCGCCCTCCTCCCCGCCTGCAAAGCTCAATTCCTATGTTCCCAGCCGATATCCACCCGAAACTCGCCGAGGCCCTGACCCAGAAGGGTTACGCCGCCGCGACGCCGGTTCAGGCCACCGTGCTGGAAGCCGGAACCGCCGGGCGCGACCTCTTGGTCTCGGCCCGCACGGGCTCGGGCAAGACCGTCGCCTTCGGCCTCGCCATGGGCCCCGACATCCTCGGCGACCACGGCCCGATCGGCGACCGCCGCGCGCCTCTGGCCCTGTGCGTGGCCCCGACGCGCGAACTGGCGCTGCAGGTTCAGCGCGAGCTCATCTGGCTCTACGGCGCCTCGGGCGCGCGGGTCCTGTCCTGCGTCGGCGGCATGGACATCCGGCGCGAGCAGAAGCTGCTGGCCCAGGGCTGCGACATCGTCGTCGGCACGCCGGGGCGGCTCTGCGACCACATCGAGCGCAACCACCTGCATATGGAGAACCTGCGCACCGTCGTGCTCGACGAGGCCGACGAGATGCTCGACCTCGGCTTCCGCGAGGAGCTGGAGCGGATTCTCGACGCCGCGCCCGACCGCCGCCGCACCCTGCTCTTCTCGGCCACCATCCCGCGCACCATCGCGACCATGGCCAAGACCTATCAGCGCGACGCCCTACGCATCGTCGCCACCGAGGCCGAGACCCAGCACGCCGACATCGACTACCAGGCCGTGCGGATCGCCCCCTCGGACATCGAGCACGCCACCGTCAATCTGCTGCGCTTCTACGAGGCCGGCGCCGCCCTGGTCTTCTGCTCCACCCGCGAGGCGGTGCGCCGCCTGCACGCCAACCTCGTGGAGCGCGGCTTCGTGGTGGTGGCCCTGTCGGGCGAGCTTTCCCAGACCGAACGCACCCACGCGCTGCAGGCACTGCGCGACCGCCGCGCCCGGGTCTGCGTCGCCACCGACGTAGCCGCGCGCGGGATCGACATCCCCGACCTCGGCCTCGTCATCCACGCCGACCTGCCGCGCGACGCCGAGACCCTGCAGCACCGGTCGGGCCGCACCGGCCGGGCGGGCTCCAAGGGCGTCTGCGCCATCCTGGTGCCGCACAGCCGCCGCCGGATCGCCGAGCGCCTGCTGCAGACCGCCAATATCGAGGCCAGTTGGGTCTCCCCGCCCTCGGTCGAGGACATCCGCGCCAAGGACCAGGAGCGGATGCTGGAGGAGATCGTCTCCAGCGCTGAAACCGTGGAAGAAGACGCCGGCCTGGTGGCCCTGCTGCTCGAACGCCTGGGACCCGAAGCCCTGGCCGCCGCCCTGATCCGTCAGAGCCGCGCCCGCCTGCCCGCGCCCGAGGAACTGGCCGACAGCGGCCCGCCGCCGCCGATGGGCGAGCGCACCCCGCGTCAGGGCTTTGAGCAGACCGTCTGGTTCCGCATCGCCATGGGCCGCAACCGCAACGCCGAGGCGCGCTGGATCCTGCCGATGATCTGCCGCCGCGGCCACCTGACCAAACAGGACATCGGCGCCATCCGGGTGCTGGAGCGCGAGACCCGCTTCGAGATCAAGGCCTCGGCCGCCGACCGCTTCCTGGAAGCGGCCAACAAGTCGCAAGGCGCCGACGACGTGACCATCGAGCTGGCCGAGGGCGCGCCGCCTCCGCCCCGCACCGACCGGGGCCCGCGCCCCGAGCGGAAGCCCTATCGCGAACGGGTGGAGCGGGCCGAGGGCCCGGACGGCGAGCATCCCAAACACGCCGGCCGCGCTGAAGCCGAGCGCGTCGTCGCCCAGGCGGCGCCGGAGCGGCAAGAGCAGCATGAGCGCCCCGCCTATGTCGAACGGCCGAGGCGCGACGACCGGCCGCCGCGGCCTGACCGTCCCGCCAAGTCCAACTGGTCGCCGCCGATCGACGGCGTGGTCCCGGCGGCCCCGGCCAAGTCCTACAAGACCGGCTGGGCCAAGCCGAAGCCCGGCCCAGGCGCGGGCCCGAGTGGCGGCAAGTCGAATGATTGGAAGCCGAAGTCGGAGTTCCAGGCCGCCAAGGGCGGCGAGTGGAAGCCGAAGGGTCCCGGCGGCGGCTTCAAGGGCAAGCCCGGCGGCAAGCCGAAGTTCAAGCCACGCGCCCCCAAATAGGGCGCGCGGGCCAGGACCCATAAACAAAAAGCCCCGCAAACGGGGCCTTGGGTCTTAAGCCTCTTGCGAGGAACTCGAAGCGCTGGAGGGTCGCGAATAGGCGGAAAGCCTGGCCGCGCGGCGGGCCTGGGCGTCCATCTTTTCGAGCGACTTGCGATCCTTGCGCTCGTTGCGCTTGGCCTCCAGCGCGGCCTGTTCGGCGGCGACGGCGGCCAGGCGGGCCTGTTCGGCCTTCTTGGCGCGATGCTCGACCGAGGCTTCTTTTTCAGCGAGGCGGGCGGCGCGGACGGCTTCGCGCTCGGCGGCCTTGCGCTCTTCGCGGCTGACGAAATTGGTCTCGGTGACGGCCGGCTTGGGCTTGAAGCTCTCCAGCAGGGCCTTCTTGGCCTCGGCCTGAGCGGTCAGGCGAGCGGAGAAATCGACGTTCTTGCTATAATTCATAGGGGTCCGGATTGGGGTTGAGCTCGTCCGGCGACGCCGACGAGCGCCGCGTACTTAGTGACTTTCAGCTGATTTTGGAAGGGGGCGCGGCCCCTCCCCGTGTGAATTCTTGGTTATGTGTCTTGGATGGCGGCCAGCTTCCAGCTTTCGCCCCACGGTCCGCGCCGCTTGGTGAAGGTCCAGAGCTCTGTCGTCTCGCTCGGCCGGTCGGAGTCGCCGTCCACCACCTTGCCGGCGGCGTCGCGGGTCACATCGAGGCTGGAATAGCGCATCGCCACCGTCGCCCAGTCGGCCTCGTCCTCGCGCCAGGCCTCCGACAGGTCGCCCTGCAGCAGCTTGACCTGGGAGATTTCGTTGCGGCGGCCCTCCATGGCGTTGCGGCTGAGCTCCTCGGCCAGATAGGACACCGCTTCGGGCGTCGAGAGGGCGCGCAGGGTGTCGTGGTCGGCGCGGCCGAAAGCGGTTTGGATTTCGCCGAGAATCCGCTCGAAAGCGTCGAAGTCGACCTCGGTCAGTCCGATCTCGTCGCCCTCGCGGGGCGGGGCGCCGCCGCCGCCGGCGGGCGTAAACTCCGCGCGGGGCTGCGATTGCTGGCGCTGAAAGTCCTGGAACTGGGCGACCATGCCGCCCATCGGCCCGCCCTGCGGCGCGGCGCCGGCCATCGCCGGGCTCTGGCGGCGGCGGAGGAAGCCGATCACCAGCATGGCCACGAGCGCGATCAGCCCGACCTGCACCAGCAGGGCCAGCATCCCGCCCATGCCGGCGCCGAAACCGTGACCCATCAGCATGCCCACCAAACCGCCGAGCATCAGCCCGCCGAGCAGCGGTCCGCCCCAGCGGCGCAGAAAGCCCCCGCGCTGGGCCTGGGCGCCCTGACCGAACGGCGCGGCTGCGGGACGGCCGGCCTGCTGGCCGGCCTGGGTCCGAGGAGTCATGCTCCGCGCGATGGGAGCCGTGGAGCCCGGCGCGGTCTGGGTGGCGCGCGGCGCATTGAAGGTGCGCATCCCCCGGCTGCCGAAGCTGCCGCCGCGTCGCGCCGCATCGGCGGGGGCGGCGGCGGTCATGGCCAGCATCAGGCCGACGCCGAGAGCGGTGAGCAGGCGGGAGGGTTGTGTCATGTCGGCCTTCTTGCGGAGCAGCCCACGATATAGGGTCGATGCGCCGCCGCCGCACCGACCAGGTCGCAACAAATCATGACAGCCGCCTATTCCTGGCCCGCCACCGCCCGCAACCAGGGTCCGATCCTGGAGGTGCTGAGGGTGCGCCTCCCGCCCGGCGCCCACGTTCTGGAGATCGCCAGCGGGGCGGGCGAACACGCCGTCCATATGGCCGCGGCCTTGCCCGGGGCGACCTGGCGGCCAACCGACCGCGACGCGGCGGCCTTGGCGAGCATCGCCGCCTGGCGGGAGGCGGCGGGCCTCGCCAATATCCTGGAGCCCCTGCTCATTGACGCCAGCGACCCCGCCACCTGGCCCGACGAGCCCGCGGACGCCATTGTGTGCATCAACATGATCCATATCGCCCCTTGGGAAGCGACCCTGGGATTGATTAAGGGAGCGGGCGCGCTCCTGGCCTCGGGCGGCCAGCTCTTCCTCTATGGCCCCTACCGCGAGGACGGACATTTCGAGGCCGCCAGCAACGCCGCCTTCGACCTTGACCTGAAGCGCCGCAATCCGGTCTGGGGCATCCGCGACCGCGAGGCGGTCGTCGACCTGGCCGCCGGCCAGGGTCTCGCCTTCAAGGAGCGGATCAAGATGCCCGCCAACAACCTGATCCTGGTGTTCGAGCGCCAATGACCCGCGAAGACGAGATCGCCGATCTGCGGCGCCGGATGGCCGAGGCGGCGGCGGTCGACGACTTCGAGACGGCGGCGCGCCTTCGCGACGCCTTGAACGGCCTTACGGGTCTCCGCCGCCAGGTTCCGGGCCGGATGGGGCTTGGAACCGACCAGGCTGTCTACAAGCCGCCGCCCGGCTGGATCCCGCCCAAGAAACCGGACCTGATGACCAGCGGCCACAAGCCCGGCGGCCGCAAGCGACGCTGAAACGGAAAGGGCCGCCCCGAAGGGCGGCCCAAACTGTCGCCTTAGCAGCGAGGTCTAGCGGCCGTAGGAGCCGCCGCCATAACCGTAGCCGTAACCCGGCGTGCGGACATTGCGCGTCTGACCGTCGTTCCGCTCCCAGCGCAACCGCATATTGAGCGCGGCGTAGCGTCGGTCGAGGTCGCGGGCCTCGCGGCCGGTGATGCGGCCGTCGCGGATATACATCCGCTCCACCTGGCGGGCGTCGCGCAGCTGCATGCGCAGGCCGCGGGCCTCGTTGCGGGTCAGAGAGCCGTCGCGGAGGCCCTGGTTGATCCGCATCTCGATACGGTCGTCGTTGAAGCGGTCGCCCCAGCCGTTGGCGCCGAAGCCTTGACCCCCGAAGCCCTGACCCCCGAAGCCCTGACCGTTGAAGCCGCGGTCATTGTAGCCGCCGTTGTAGCCTTGAGCCGCAGCGGGCAGGGCCGTGGCGAGAGCCGCGACCGCCGCCATGGAAAGAATAACGCGTTTCATCGGATCATCTCCTTGTCTCTGTCCGTGTGGACGCTGGGCAGTAAACGCCCCCGCGCCTGAAACGGTTCTGAGCCCCGCTGTTCGCTCCCGTTCATCTTCGGAGCCGCGGGGGGGTGAGCCGGGGAAGTCGGAGCCGGCCGCCTATTGGGCCGCCCAGATCACCCGCACCGACGCGCCGCTCGCCAGCAGCGCCCGTACGGGCATCTCGAGCGGATCGTCGCCGGCCAGCGCTCTTTCCCACGCCGCCCACTTGGCCGCGCCGACGATGAACACCACCACCGTCCGCGCGGATGCGAGGGCCGCCAGGGTTAAACCCAGGCGGGGCTCGGCGGGCGGCGCATTCTGGCCGGGCTCAACCGCCATGCAGAGCTTGGAGCCCCTGGCGTCCAGCCCTTCCGCCAATTTCTCCATGCCCGGGAACAGCGAGGCGATATGACCGTCCTCGCCCATGCCCAGCAGCACCGCGTCGAATGGGCGAGGCATGGCCGCCAGTCGCTGCTCGACCTCGGCCTGCGCGGCCGAGGGCGTCGGCGCGGGCGTCTTCAGCGGGATGAACGTCGCCGCCGCCGCCGGACCGGTCAGCAGCCGCGCCCGCACCAGCCGCTCGTTGCTCGCCGGCTGATCCGCCGCGACCCAGCGCTCGTCGGAGAGCGCAACCTCGACCCGGCTCCAGTCCAGCGCGCGTTGCGATAGCCGGTCATAGACCGGCCCCGGCGTCGAACCGCCGGTCGCCACCAGGCTGGCCCGGCCCCGCGCCTGCAGACCCGCGCCCAGGCCGGCGGCGAGCGCCTCGGCGGCGGCGGCCGCCGCCTCCTCCGGCCTGTCGAAGCGCGAGACGGCCGCCATCCTCGTCCTCAGCCCTATCCACAACAGGTCCCTTGTCTGGCATGGGTTGAGGATGCTTGCGACCCTCGTCTGCCTCCTCGCCGCCGCGGTCCTGTTCGTCTCCCTGTCCCGCCGGGCGGGGTTCGGCTCCATCCTGGGCTATCTGATCGCCGGCGCGCTGATCGGACCCTCGGGCCTGGGGCTGGTGCGCGACGCGCACGACATCGCCGAGATCTCCGAGTTCGGCGTCCTGATGCTGCTGTTCCTGATCGGGCTGGAGCTTCGGGTGCAGCGCATCTGGCTGATGCGGCGCACCGTCTTCGGCCTCGGCGCGGCCCAGGTGCTGATCGCCGACGCGGCGCTCGCCTTGATCGCTCACCTGTGCGGCCTGGCCTGGCCCATCGCCGCCCTGGTGGGCGCGGGCCTCGCCCTCTCCTCAACCGCCATCGTCCTGCCCATGCTGAGCGAGCGGGAGCTCTTGAGCTCCGCCGCCGGGCGCGACGCCTTCGCGGTCCTGCTGTTCCAGGATCTCGCCTCCATCCCGCTGATCGCGCTCGCCCCACACCTGACCGGCGGCGACCTCGGCGCGACGCTGCACTGGGGAGGCCTCCTCAAAGGCGCCGCCGCCGTGGCCGCCATCCTGCTCGGAGGCCGCTTCCTGGTCCGGCCGTTGTTCCGCCTCGTCGGCGGGGCCAAGACCCGCGAGGTCTTCACCGCCACCGCCCTCCTGGTCGTGGCCGCCGCCGCCGCCCTGTCCGCCTTCGCCGGCCTGCCGCCGTCGCTCGGCGCTTTCGCCGCCGGGGTGGTGCTGGCCGAGTCCGAATACCGGCACGAGCTCCAGGCCGATATCGAGCCGTTCGAGGGGCTTCTGCTGGGCTTCTTCTTCATCTCGGTCGGGATGTCGGCCAATGTCGGCCTGGCCCTGCACCAGCCCGGCCTGATCGCCGCCGGAGTCGCGGGCCTCCTTGCCGTCAAGGCGGCGGTCGGCTTCCTCCTCGCCAGGCTGAAAAAGCAGAGCCTGCACACGGCGATCCGCTTCGCCCTGGCCCTGCCGCAGGGCTCGGAATTCGCCTTCGTTCTGTTCGGCGCGGCGGCCGCGGCGGGTGCGCTCGCCCGTCCGGATTTCGACCGGCTGGCCTTGATCGTCGGCCTGTCGATGTTCGTCAGCCCGATCCTGTTCTCGCTGTCGGAGCGCTATCTTCAGCCCCTGCTCAAGGGCAGGCGGGCCAGGCCCTTCGACAGCCTGGACGGGGCGACCCAGGCCCCGGTGGTGATCTGCGGCTTTGGCCGGTTCGGCCAGATTGTCGGGCGGGTGCTCGACGCCCGGGGCATCGCCTTCAACGCCCTCGACCCGGACCCCGAGAATGTCGAGCTGGTGCGCAAGTTCGGCTACACCGCCTATTACGGCGACCCGACGCGGGTCGACCTGCTGCGCCAGGTCGGCGCCGGACAGGCGAAGCTGGTGGTTGTCACCATCGCCGACGCCGCTGAGAACCTGAAACTGGTCCAGGCCCTGCGCCGCGCCTTCCCCGATGTCACCATCCTGGCGCGGGCCAGGAACCGCCGCCACGCCCATCTGCTGCTCGACGAGGGGGTGGAGCTGTTCGTGCGCGAGACCTTCTTCTCAAGCTTGCGCCTGAGCGAAATGGTTTTGACCGAGCTGGGCTTCGCCCCGGCCGAGGCCAAGAAGACCGTCATGGCCTTCCGCGAGCACGACGAGCAGATGCTCATCGACCAGCACGGCTACTACAAGGACGAGAAGAAGATGGTGCAGACCTCGGCCGACATGGTCGAGGAGTTCCACCGGCTGTTTGACGCCGACAGGGACCGCTAGGCGACCGCCTCGTCAGCGATGGCCCCACCCCAGTCGGCGAACTCCGACGGCGGCACGAACTCGGAGCGGAACCAGGGCTTGGCGCGCTGGTCGAAGATGGTCCCCATCCACTCGGTCACCCGCTTGATCCGCGCGGTCCTCACCGCGTCGCGGTGTACGCACATCCAAAGCGTGGTCTTCAGCTGCTGCGGCAGATCGAGCATGACCAGTTCGGGGGCGACCTCATGGATGGCGGTCGGCAGGGCGCCGATGCCCGCCCCGTTGCGGATCGCGGCCAGGGTCGCCGCGCTGCAGTTGGATTCGAAGCTGACATTGGCCAGCCCCTGGAAGGCGACCCATTTGGAGCCCCACTTCTCCTTCTGCCGCCGCTGGGCCGGGTGGTGCACGTAGCGGTGCTCGGCGCTCTGGGCCAGCGAGGTCGGCTTGCCGTAGAGGTCGATATAGGACTGGGCCGCATTGAGACCGTAGTGGAAGGTGGCGATGGGGGTGGCGGCCACGTCCGGGTTCGAGACCGGATCGAACTGGAGCGAGATGTCGATCTCGCTCGACAGCGGGCTGTCGGGCCAGAAGCCGCAGTCCAGCGACACCGAGATCTTCGGATTGGTGCGCAGGAAGTCCGGCAGGTTGGGGGCCAGGATGAAGGAGGCGACGCCGTCGGGGGCCAGGATCCCAACGCGGCCCTCGTCCTCGCGGTCCTTGTTGAACACCAGCCGTTCGATGGCGCCGGCCGAGCGCTCCATGGTCAGGACGCGATCATAAACCAGCTCGCCCGCCTCGGTCAGGGACAGGCCCTCGGCGGTGCGGTTGATCAGCTTGGCGCCCAGACGACCTTCCAGCTCGTCGATACGGCGCGTCACGGTCGGTTGAGTCAGTCCCAGGGCGGTAGCCGCCTGAGTAATGCTGCCCATCTCTACAACGGCGTAGAAGACTCGCAGGTCGGACCAGTCGGCGCGCTGGCGGCCGATCACGCTGGTCAATGCGTTTTTGCGTATGAGGACCATGCGCTTTTCGTGGATGCCTTCTGAGCTGCTTACGCTCTACCAAATACTACCGCAGAGCAAGTGGAGTTGTAGCGACGTGGGCGCATCGGACCGAGTGAGCTTCATAGGGCTGCAGCAGCCCATCATCGCTCCCTGCCATGTAGCGCTGGGGTTTGACACCGCGTCGGACGACGAGCTGATGCTGGCGCGCGAACTCGCCGCTGGGTTGATCGGCGAAAGTATAGCCACGCTCGAAACCTCCAGGACCATGCGGGCGCTGCACCCAATGTCCACTATGGTCTTCAAAGAGAACGGAATGGTTACGGGCGTCATGGGCGTCCTGCCCTTGCGCGCCTCGGGCCTACTCGCGCTCGCCACCGACCGCTTCGACCCCGTCAATCCCGACCCCGACCAGATCGCGCCCGCTGGCGAAGAACCGCTCGCCTTCTATGGCTGGGGATTTGCAGCGACGACGCGCCGCGCCTCCGCGGTGGTCATAAATGGGGCGAACTTGTTCCGGACGACCGTGTTTCCCACAATTCCCGGCTTCGCCCGGGCCGCGACCGACGCGGGTCGCCGGGTGCTGATGGGCCGGCTCGGCTATTCGCCGTTCCCGCGCAGCACGACCGGCCTTTTGTGGACGCCGCCGATCCAGGCCAACGAAGCCCAAGGGTGATCGCATGAACGCGCTCAACAAACCCGCCATGGCCGGGTCCGTGGTCACGACCTTCCGGTCTCCGGTCGAGATCAGCGTGGCCCAGACCCTGTCCGACATCATGCAGATCGTGGCCGTCCGGGCCGTGGTCTATATGTCCGAGCAGGACTGCCCGTTCCACGAAGAGTACGACGGCAACGACTTCGGCGGAGCGACCCATCTGATCGCCCGCGTCGAGGGCGAGCCCGTCGGCGTGCTCCGCCTCCGCTGGTTCGCCGACTTCGCCAAGCTGGAGCGGCTGGCCGTGCTGCGCGAGCACCGCGGCGGGCGCACCACCTTCATGCTGATCGACGCCGCCTTCGATCTCGCGGCCCGCAAGGGCTACCGCAAGATCGCCGGCCACGCCCAGCCGCGGCTCGTGCCGTTCTGGATCCGCAAATACAACGGCCGCATCCGCCCCGGCCGCGAGAAGTTCATGTTCTCGGACTACGAATACACCGAGGTCGAGGCCGATCTGACCCCGCCGCCGGAGGCCATCCACATCGATAGCGATCCGATGGTCCTGCTGCGTCCCGAAGGCGAATGGGACCGGCCTGGCATCCTTGAGCGCTCCGCCGCCCGGTCCAAGGGGTTCGCCTGATGGCCCTGACTCACCTGCCCGTCAGCCGCATGTCCGACCGCTGGCTGATCTGCCTCGAGCTGCAGGATATTCACGCGGCCCACGGCGAGGTGATCGACCACGCCCGCCGGCTGTTGGCCCACGCCCGACGCACCGGTCTGCCGGTCGTGCATGTCCATCTGCGCCCCATGCACGGCGGCGGCGGCGTCCGTCCGGCAGCCGGCTGCGAGCCCCTGCCGAGCGAGCCCGTCTTCTTCCGCGACGGCGCGCCGACCACGCCCGACCATCCCTTCTGGCGGCTCGCCCGAGCGGCCGAGGGCTCCGAGGCCCTGCTGTGCGGGATCGTCTCTGATCCCTGGAGCAGCCGCAGCGTCGACGCCGTGGCGCGGCTGGGCATCCACCTGACCCCGGTTCGCGAAGCCCTGGGCGGCAGCTTGTCCGCTGACGTTATTCGGAAATTTCACGCCGCCAGCCTGCGTCAGGTCACCAGCCCCGCCCCGCCGTGGCTGCTGGAGGCGGCCAACGCCCCCTAGGCCCTCAGGGGCCTGAGCATCGTCCCCTCCGGTCGGGCCGTCGCCCGACAGGGGAGGTGCGACATTCGCGCCGCGCGAGTTCCATCGTCAGCCGTCCTGTCTTCAGGCAGAACATGTTCATGGAGCCGGGCGCCCTAGGGCTATTGTGGTTGTCGCTTGCGTCCGCGCAGGCGGTTCAACCGATCGCGGACGCCGCGTCGCTGAACACGGTCGTGGTCACGGCCTAACGCCGGGCCGAGCAGATCGGCCGAACTCCGGTCAGCTTGGCGGCCTTTGACGCCCTCGCGGTCGAACGGCGCGGTCTGCACAATATCGACGACCTCGCCCGTCTGGCTCCGGGCGTCGATTTTATCCGCACAGGCTTTGGCGCCATGAGCCGAATCTCGATCCGCGGCCTCAGCTGCAAGATCGGAGCGGCGACCACGGCCATCTATATCGACGAGGCGCCGATCATGGTCCGCAGTCTCGGCTTCAGCGCCGCCAACGCCTATCCCTCGACCTTCGACCTCGACCATATCGAAGTGCTGCGCGGTCCGCAGGGAACCCTTTACGGGGCCGGGGCCATCGGCGGCGCGATCCGTTTCATCACGCCCCAGGCGAGCGTCGACACATGGTCGGGCAAGGCGCGGGTCGAGGCGGCGGGCGTGGCCCATGGCGAGGCCAACCTCGAAGCCGGCGCCGTGATCGACGGCCCGCTGCTGCGGGACAAGGTCGGGCTCAGGCTGACCCTGTGGACCCGGCGCGACGGCGGCTGGATCGATCATGTCGACCGGCTGAACGGCACCCTGCAGAAGGCCGACGCCAATCGGCTGGACACCCATATCGCCCGGGTCGCCATGACCCTGAAGCCTTCGTCGCGGCTGACCATCACCCCCAAGGTGCTGGCCCAGGAGCGGCGCCTGGCCGACAACACCTTCTACTGGGAAGCCTTCTCCGACGCGGGCGCCGGCCGGTTCGCCAACGCCGCCCGCGTCAGCCAGCCCGACCGCGACCAGTCGGTCCTGTCCCTGGTCAAGATCGACTACGACGCCGGCTGGGCCAAGCTGACCAGCGACACCAGCCTGCTCTGGCGGGGCGAGCGCCAGCGGATCGACTATTCGACCACCATCCCCGCCAGCTTCGGCCCACCCATCGCGCCCCGCCTACCCGGCTATACCGCCTGGTCGGACATGGCCAACAAGCAGAACACCTTCAGCCAGGAGGTCCGCCTGCAATCCACCAGCGAGGGCCGGCTGAGCTGGCTGGTCGGCGCCTTCTACGGCTACGCCCGCCAGCGCGCGCGGCAGGTGATCGTCGACCCCCAGGCCGATGCTCTGACCCGCGCCTCGTTCGGCGTGCCCTTCGCCGTGGCCACCGGCGCGCCCTTGATCGGCGGCCTCTATTCCTACCGCAGCGACGAGACGGCCTACGACCGCCAGCTGGCCGGCTTCGGCGAGGTCCGGTGGCGGCTCCTGCCGGCCTTGAACCTGACCGCGGGCGTCCGCGCCTCGGAAACCCGCTTTCGCTTCATCAGCGACCGCGATGGCGGCTACGCCAGCGGCGCGGCGATGACCGGGGGCTCCCAGCACGAGACGCCCGTCACCCCTCGGTTCTCCGTGTCCTACAATCCGACCGGCGCGAGCCTGCTCTATGTCTCGGCGGTGAAAGGCTACCGGATCGGGGGCGGCAATGTCCCCCTGCCGACACGCTGCGGGGCCGATCTGGCGGCGCTCGGCCGCAAGGAGGCCCCGCTATCCTATGAGTCTGACTCGGTCTGGAGCTATGAAGCGGGGGCCAAGGCCGGCCTGTTCGATGGCCGGCTGCAGGTCCAGTCCAGCGTCTTCCACATCGACTGGCGCAATGTGCAGCAGTCGGTGCTGCTGCCGGGTTGCGCCCTCGCCTATACGACCAACGCCGGACGCGCCAAGAGCGAGGGCTTCGATCTGCAGGCGGAAGGCGATTTCGGCCCGCTCAACGTCACCCTGGCGGTGGGCTACGCCAACGCCCGTTTCCGCGACACCGTGCTGGGCGGATGGGCCAACGCCGCCGGTCAGCGGGCGGTGATCGTCAGCGCCGGAGACAGCCTGGGCAATCGTCCCTGGAGCGCCTCCGTGGCGGCCGAATACAGCTTTTCGGGCCCTCTCGGACGGCCGTCCTACCTGCGGCTCGACTATCAGCACCTCAGCTCGGACGGCCGGCGTTCTCCGACCCAGGACCCTCTGACCGTCTCCTACGACCCGGCGATCCCGAACCCCTCGGCCGCCAACCAGCTGGGCCTGCGGGCGGGAATTCATCTTGATCGGGTCGAGCTGACCCTGTTTGCCGAGAATGTGACGGGCGCCCATCCCCGGCTGGCGCGGGTGCACGACGCGCGCAATTCCCCGCTGTTCGCACAGTCGACCTTCCGGCCCCGAACCCTGGGCGTGAACGCCAACTACCTCTTCTGAGCCTGTGATATTCCGGCCACGCCGGCGAACTTGATTAACGGCGCGCCTGAACCGGCGGCAAGATGGGCCGTTAAGGCCGCATGACATATTCAGCCGCCGAACGGATGAGCGCCCCGCTTTCCCTGGTCGCCCCGCAGATCGAAACCCCCGCCCGGCGCGCCCAGCGCCTGATGGTCGAGGCGCGCGAGGCCGCCTCGGAGCAGATTCAGGCGCTCGAGGCCTCCTTGCAGACCGTGGTCGAAATCGCCGCCGAGGTCGCCTCGGGCGGCGACGCCTATCCGGCGGGCGTCCGCGACCTGGCCCGCCGTCTGGTCGAGGAGACCCAGGGCCGCACCCGGACGCTCGACGCCATCCTGCATCACGCCGGCCCTCGGCGGAGCTAGGCCCCCGGCGCCAGGTCGCCCTGGAGCCCATAGGCGACGCGCGCCGCCTCGGTCCGCTCAAGCTTGGCGTGGAACTGGCTCCAGTCGTCGCCGTCGGCGATCGGCGCCCAAAGGCCCTCGATCTCGTCATAGAGCAGGGTCTCCGGATCGGGCTTGGCGAAATAGGGGTCCGCCAGCCGCTCGGGCTGGTTGGGCCGGAACCCCCGCAGCAGATCGCGGAAGGCCAGCGCGCCCTCGCCCGCATACAGTTGCGCGCGCGACCCCTGGAGCGCCCGGGTCTCGTCGCCGCAAAACCAGTCGAAGAAGAAGGGCTCCCAACCGAGCGCGGCGCCGCCCTCGCCCAGCGTCCGGAAGGCGGCCTCGGCCAGGGCGATCTCGGCCTCGGGCTCCGCCCGCGCCAGACCCAGCCTCAGCACCACAGCCTCGGCCAGGGCGTCCCGATAAAGGGCGCCGTAACCGTTCAGCGCCTCGATCAGGTCGTCGGCCGGGCAGACCAGCGACAGGGCCGAGGCCAGCCGCTGCAGATTCCAGAAACAGGCCTCCGGCTGGCGGCCGAAGGCGTACAGCCCCGAATGGTCGAAATAGGCGGCGGTGAAGCCGGGGTCGTTGTGCGGCAGAAACCGGTAGGGGCCGTAGTCGAAGCTCTCGCCGGTGACGTTCATATTGTCGGTGTTGAGCACCCCGTGAACGAAGCCCGCCGCCATCCAGCGGGCGCAGAGCCGCGCGGTGCGGCCGACGACGGCGGACAGGAAGCCCGCGGCCCGGGCCCCGCTCTCCAGCGCCAGGAGCTCAGGGTAATAGGCCTCCACCGCATGGTCGATCAGGGCGGTGATCCGCTCGGGCGCCTCATGGAAGGCGTGCCGCTGGAAGCTTCCGAAACGGATGTGGCTCCAGCTCAGCCGAGTCAGCACCGCCGAGCGGGTTGGCGAGGGCTCGTCGTGACGGATCAAATCCTCGCCCGTCTCCACCAGCGAGAAGGCCTTGGAGGTCGGGACGCCCAGGGCCTCCAGCATGGCCGCCGCCAGCACCTCGCGCACCCCGCCCTTCAGGGTCAGACGGCCGTCCGCGGTGCGCGACCAGGGCGTCTGACCCGAACCCTTGGTGGCCAGATCGAGCAGCCGGCCCTTGCCGTCGTAGAGCTGGGCGAACAGAAAGCCCCGCCCGTCGCCGAGGTCGGGGTTGTAGCTGCGAAACTGATGGCCGTGATAGCGCATGGCCAAGGGGTTCGGCTGGTTGCCCGGCAGGGGTTCAAAGACCGCGAAATGGGCCAGCCATTCGGCGTCGCTCAGATTCTCCAACCCGACCGAGGCGGCGGCGCGCTGATTTCGGCAACGCGCGATGGACTGCGGAAAGGCGGCCGGGCGGACCGGATCGCCGAACTCCGGCCCCAGGGGGCCCGCATTGAAGGCGGCGAAACGCGGCTCGGGGCGATAGGCGGCGGAGACGGGCATGAGCCTGAGGTGCGCGTCCCCGCGCTCGGATGCAAGCGCGGTCGGTAAGTTCAAACTGAACGCCCGTCGCTGAACGCACGTCACTGTTGCGGCGCGGAAACGCTTATATCTATTTGGGTTTTTCGCATGTTGCTACGCTCCGAAGCCTAAGCTACCGAGCCTTACGCGGTCTTTCCGCGGTCATCGAAGTTGGACCGAATGCGTGCGTCTCGCCTGTTCCTGGCCCTGGCCGTTTCGACCTCCCCCTTGGCCCTGACCGCCGCCCGGGCCCAGGCGGTCGATGCGGTGATCGTCACCGCCCAGAAGCGCGAACAGAGCCTGCAGGACGCGCCGATCGCCATCACCGCCCTGGACGCTCAGCGTCTCGCCGGCGCCGGCGTGCGCGACATCAAGGATCTGGCGATGGTCACGCCGGGGCTGCTGGTCGCCTCCACCTCCAACCCGACCTACACCACCGCCCGCATCCGCGGCGTCGGCACGGTGGGCGACAATCCGGGCCTCGAATCCTCCGTCGGCGTGGTGGTCGACGGCGTCTATCGCCCCCGCAACGGGGTCGCCCTGACCGATCTGGGCGAGCTGGATCGGGTCGAGGTGCTCAAGGGTCCGCAAGGCACGCTGTTCGGCAAGAACACCTCGGCCGGGGTGATCAATATCCAGACCAAACGCCCGAGCTTCGACTTCGGCTGGCAGGCCGAGGCGACCTATGGCGAGCACGATACCCGCGCCGTCTCCGCCGCCGTCACCGGGCCGATTTCCTCCACGGTCGCCGGACGGCTCTACGGCTCCCTGCGCAAGCGCGACGGCTTCTACAGCGTCAGCACCGGCGCCGGCCCGCGCGCCGAGCGGCGCGACGACGACCAGGACCTCGCCTCTCTGCGCGGCCAGCTCTTGATCGCGCCGAGCGACCGGGCCGAGATCCGTCTGATCGCCGACTGGAGCCGCCGCGACGAAAACTGCTGCACCGGGGTCCAGATCGTCGTCGGCCCGACGGCCGCCTATCTCGCCCGCCTCTCGCCCGACGGCGGGATCGCCTCGCGCGCCGACGCCTGGGCGCGGACAACCTATTCCAACCGGGGAACCCAGGCCCACATCCGCGACAAGGGCCTGTCCGCCGAGGCCAATCTGAAGCTCGGCGAAAGCGCCAAGCTGACCTCGATCACGGCCTGGCGGCAGTGGAGCGCAAGGCTCGGCCAGGACTATGACTTCACCTCGGTCGACGTCGCCTTCCGCCCCGACGACGGCGGCTTCTCCAACCGCTTCACCAGCTTCAATCAGGAGCTGCGACTGGCCGGTTCGACCAAGTCGCTCGACTGGCTGGTCGGCGGCTTCTACGCCCGCGAGCAGCTCGTCCGTCTCGACCGGCTGATCTATGGCTCGGACTATGAGCGCTACCTCTCGCTCGTGCTGTCGGCCGGCGCCGACCCCCTGCGCGTCTCGGCCCAGACCGGCTTGCCCGCCGGCCAGAGCTTCCGGGCCGGCGAGGGCCTGCTCGACCGCTACAGCCAGGACGAGGAGACCGCCGCCCTCTTCACCAACGAGACCTTCAGGCTCGGCGGCCGGTTCGAGCTGACGCTCGGCGCCCGCTACACCCACGAGGCCAAGTCCGAGGCCGCCCTGTTCGGCAACACCGACAACGGCGTGGGCTGCGCCGCCGCGATCCAGCGCAACGCCGCGAGCCTTCTGACCATCTGCCTGCCTTGGGCCAACCCGGCCTTCAACGGCCTGACCCGCGTCCAGCGGCTGAAGGACGACGCCTTCACCGGCACGGCGGCGGGCCTCTACCGCCTCACCGGCGGGGTGAATCTCTATGCGAGCTATGCGCGCGGCTGGAAGGCGCCGGGCTTCAACCTCGACCGCAGCCAGACGGGCCTGGCGCCCGACGCCTCCACCGCCTTCCCGGCGGAAGAAGTGGAAAGTTACGAGACCGGGCTGAAGACCGAATGGTTCGGCCGGCGGTTGACGATCAACGCCGCCCTGTTCCATGCCCGCTACCAGGACTTCCAGCTCAACAGCTTCCTCGGAACCACCTTCACCGTCCGCTCGATCCCGCGCGTGACCTCCAAGGGCCTCGATCTCGACTTCACCGCCCGCCCCGCCGCCGGCCTGACCCTGCAGGGCGGGCTGGTCTATTCGCAGACCGAATACGGGAACAACGCCGTCGCCGGCCTGCCGAGGCTGCAGGGCGCCCGCCTCTCCTTCGCCCCCCTGTGGTCGGCGACCCTGGGCGCCGCCTATCAGCGGCCGGTCGGCTCGCTCCTGGCCCGGGCCAGCTTCGACGCCAAGTTCAGCTCGGCCTACAACACCGGCTCGGATCTTGATCCCCTGAAGATCCAGCGCCCCTTCACGGTGGCCAACGCCCGGCTGGGCATCGGCGCTCCCGACGGCCGCTGGACGGTCGAGGCCTTCGCCCAGAATCTGTTCGACACCCCCTATCGCCAGGTCGCCTTCGGCGCCCCCTTCCAGACCGGGACGGTAGGCGCCTTCCTCGGCGCGCCGCGCGTGGCCGGGGTGACGGTGCGGTTCAAGGGCTGAGGCCGAGTGCGTGGTTCGAGACGCGATCCTGAGGGAACGCTCCTCACCATGACGAATGAAGTTAAGCCTCACCACGCCCGTCATCCTGAGGAGGGCCGCAGGCCCGTCTCGAAGGACGCAGGACGCTAAAGCTTCATCTTCTCTTGGGCGATCCGCCGGTAGAGGGCGGCGTCCAGCGGGATGTAGCCCTTGTCCGGGTGGCGGACATAGAGGGGCGACTTGATCGTCTTGGGGTCGAAGCCCTGGGCCACCAGATCCATCTTCCGATATTTGAAGGTGCCGGTGGTCTCGATCTCGGGCGCGAGCCGCAGGAACAGCGGCTGGGCGTAGGCCGGCAGGCAGCCCTCGACGTGGGCCTGAAGCTTGGCGATGTCGAGCGTCTCGTCGACCACCAGCGAGGCCATCCCCGCCCGGCCGTCATAGCCCGGCACGGCCACGCCATAGACATTGGCCTCCTTCACCCCCCCGACCTCGGACAGGCAGCCCGAGACCTCGGTGGTGGAGACGTTCTCGCCCTTCCAGCGGAAGGTGTCGCCGATCCGGTCGACGAAGTAGAAATAGCCCTCCTCGTCCTGGCTCAGGAGGTCGCCGGTGCGGAACCACTGGTCGCCGCGCTCGAACACATTGGTCAGGATCTTCGAGGCCGAGGCCTGTTTGTCGGCATAGCCGGTGTAGCTGGTCCGCGCCTCGGTCCCGATCTTGCCCAGGGCCTCGCCGATCTCGCCCGGTTTGCACTCGATGCACAGGCCGTTGGCGCCGCGCTCTGGCTGTTCGGTCTCGACATCGAAGCGGACGAGCCGGACGTTGAATTTCTTGCGGACGTATTTGGGAATCCGCCCGACCGCCCCGACCTTGCCGTCGAAGTTCAGGATCGAGACATTGCCCTCGGTCGCCCCATAAAATTCGAGAATCTTGGTGATGCGGAAGCGGGCCAGCATCCGCTCCCAGACGTCCTGGCGCAGGCCGTTGCCGAACGCGAGCTTCAGCTTCACCACCCGCTCGTCGGGGTGCTCGGGCGCATTGATCAGATAGCGGCAGAGCTCGCCGATATAGACGAACATGGTGCAACGCTCGCGGGCCATGTCGGCCCAGAACTGGCTGGCCGAGAAGCGTTTGCGCAGCACCACCGAAGCGCCGGTCAAGAGGGCCGCGCCCATGGCGCAGAGGCCGCCGGTGGCGTGATAGAGCGGCAGGACGTTGTAGATGCGGTCCTCGGGGCCGGCCTCGGTCGCCGCCGCGAAGCCGCGCATATAGAGCTGCACCCGCATATGGGTGACCCGCGCCGCCTTGGGCATGCCGGTCGTGCCCGAGGTGAAGATAAAAAGGGCCGTCTCCTTGGCCGTCATGTCGTGGCGGGTGGTCTCGCGCGTCGGACGCAGGGCCGAGACCCCCTTCAGCGTCCGGTCCAGATCGCGGTCGGGCCGGCTGGCCCCGCCGCCCACCACCCATTCGGTCAGACTTCTGCCGACCCCCTCGCGGGCCGCCTCGAAGGCCGGCAGGGTCTCGTTGTCGAGGATGACGTGCGAAGCGCCCGAGATCTTCAGGCAGTGGGACAGGGCCGCGCCCTGGATATTGGTGTTGATCAGGGCGGTGGCGATCCCGACCTTCGACAGGCCGTACCAGATCGGCAGGTACTCGATCCGGTTGGGCATCAAGAGCGCCACCGTGTCGCCGCGCTTGATGTTTCGCTCGCGCGCCCAGTTGGCGAAGCGGTTGGCGATCGCGTCCATCTCCGCGTAGCTGACCGTTCGGCCCTCGCAGATCAGCGCCGGGCGGTCGCGGAACTTGTCGACCGCGGCCTCAATGTCGTCGCAAGCGAGGTCGGGCGAATCGGGCTTCACCGACTTCACCCGCTTGAGGGTCCGCAGCAGGGCGCGGATGAACAGCGCCTCCCGTTTGATCCGGACCCAGAGACCGAGAGAGTTTGCGCGCCTGGCCATGTTTCGATTTGGGCCGTTGCGGGGCGCCGGGTCAAGCCGCGCCGCCGTGTCGCAGCGACCTTCTGGTCTTGGCAGGCCATTGTTGCGGTGCAATATTTTCCCGCCTCCCCAGCGTAGAGTCGCCGATGCAAACCCCGACCGACCGCCCCGCCGTGCTGCGCATGACCAGCGCCGCCCTGGTGATCGCCTCCGCCTGGATCGTCGGGCGCGCGCTCGGAACCGGGCTTGACTACGCCCTCTGGCCCGCGGCCGCCTTCGCGGTGGTCGGCTCGATCGGCGCCGCGGTGGCGGCTCACGCCCCGGTCCGGGCCCGCCGCCGGCGCTAATCCATGAGGACCGCATGACCGAGATCACCGGAGGCTGCCTGTGCGGGGCGGTGCGATTCCGCTCCACCGCGCCGCCCTTCATCACGCGCACCTGCTGGTGCAGGCTCTGTCAGGCGCTGGGCGCTGGCTCGGCCACGGTCAACGCCGGCTTCCCGTCCGAGGCCGTGACCGTCGAGGGAGAAGTCACCGTCTATGAATCGGTCGCCGACAGCGGCACGACGATACGCCGCAGCTTCTGCCCCAAATGCGGGACCGACCTGTTCAGCCAGGCCCTGACGCGGATGCACATGATCTTCATCCGGGCGGGGGCCCTGGACGACCCGGAGATCGCCGCGCCCTCGGTGACCATCTGGACCAGCCAGGCGCCGAGCTGGGCTCAGATCAATCCCGACCTGCCGAGCTTCGAGGGGCAACCGCCGCCGGCGGGCTGAAACCGGCCGCTGGGGCGCGTGGCCGCATGGGCGGAGCGGGCTACCCCTCCATAGCCAAGGTCTTGTATAGCGAAGGTCTTGGGGTCATCCGGCCCCGGCCAGGGGGCTCGATGAATCTACTCCACGCCGCGGCCAGGGCCTTCCCGCCGCTCCGCCGCCTGCACGGCTCGCGCAACCAACTGGCGGCCAAGCTGGCGGTGGCCGAGGCCGAGCTGAACCACGCGGTCAGGGGCTCCAGCCCCTTCTCCTTCTACAATTCGCGGATCGACGCGGTGGCGACCATGCATCGCCACGCCGTCCAGTCCGAGGCCCGCCCCGGCTATCTGGTCAATTTCCTCGGCGTGGCCATCGACCCCAAATTCTTCCCCGCCATCCTCGACGACCGCGCGGGACAGGTGGAGCCCATCCCCATCCCGGCCAACTGGCACGCCGACATCGCCGAATGGGCCGCGGCCCTGCGCGCGGTCGATCTGGCCAAAAAGACCTTCACCATGATCGAGCTCGGCTGCGGCTGGGGCTGCTGGATGAACAACACCGGCGTCGCCGCGCGCCGGCTGGGCCTGAAGCCGACCCTGATCGGCATCGAGGGCGACCCGGGCCATATCGAATTCGCCCGCGAGGCCTGCGCCGCCAACGGCTTTGAGCCCTCGGAGGTCGAGCTGCACCACGGGGTCGCCGGGGCCAAGGCCGGCGTCGCCCTCTTCCCGCGCCAGGACAACGCCGGCGAAACCTGGGGCCTGGAGCCCTTGTTCAACCCTTCGGCCGCGGCGCTGAAGGCCGCCCGCGCCTCGGGCGACTTCGACGAGCTGCCGGTGATCGGCCTGGAGACCCTGGCCGCCGGCCACAAGCGGATCGACCTCCTGCACGTCGACATCCAGGGCGGCGAGGCCGACCTGATCGAGGACAGCATGAGCTTCCTGTCGAAGGCCGTGGCCTATGTCCTGATCGGCACCCACTCGCGCGAGATCGAGGGCCGGCTGTTCCAGGCCTTCGGCGCCGCCGGCTGGATGCTGGAGATCGAGCGGCCCGCCATCCTGGCCCTGACCGACAAGGGCCCCAAGGTCACGGTCGACGGCGTGCAGGGCTGGCGCAATCCGAAGCTGTCGCCGGAGTAGCGGCCGCCTGGCTGCGACCCGAGCCTAGCGCGGCGGCTGGGCCGGGAACTCCAGTTTGGAGACGTCGTAGCCGAAGCCCTTCGCCCGTTCGACCAGGGCCTGGCGCTGGGCGGGCGCGATCTGCGGGTCGCGGGTGAAGATCCACAGCTTCTCGAAGGCGGGATCGGCCGAGATGAACCAGCTGTAGTCGTCGGCGTGGTCCAGGAACCAGTAGCCGCGCTTGATCCGCACCACCCCCATGAAACGGTAGTCGACCTCGAGCTTGGTGTTGCGGCCGGGATCGAGAAGCCGCGCCGGCCCGCCGATCGTCTTTTCCTTGCCCGCGGGCGTGTCCTTGAAACAGCCGTCCATCTGCCGGACGAGCGTGGGCGAGACCAGTGTGAAGTCGGTGTAGCCGGCGACGCAGCCGTCGGTGATCTTCTCGGGCAGGCGGGCGATCTCGTGCCAGCGGCCGGTGTAGAAGCGGGCGGCCTCGATCGGCTTGACCGGCTCGGGCGCGCGCGCCGGCCCCTGGTAGCCGCCGCCAAGGGCGCAGGCCCCTAGCGACAGGGCGGCGAAGGCAAGGATTAGATAGGGTGCGCGGCGCATGGGGCGTCTCCGGAGGTCGGGTGACCACCCTCCAGTACGGCCGGACGCCCCGCCCGGATCAGCTAAAGCGGCGTGTCCGGGTTGGCGATGGTCCGCCACAAGTGGGCGGCGCTCGAGCCGTCGTAGCCGAGCCCCTCCTTGGGGTTGCGGAAATGCTTGTCTATCAGGTGGTCGAAGGCGTCGGGCGCCACCTTCACATTCGGATCGAAGGCGTAGAGGTCGTGCACCGTGACCGCCCGCGCCGCCTCATAGAATTTGTGCTTCCTGACCATCTCATACTCTGCCTGCACGTCAGCCGGCGGCGCATAGTCCTCGCCGAACATCGAGCGGTAGAGGTCAGGATAGGTGTAGCCCGCCTTGGCGTCGGGGAAGAAACGCAGGGCCGCGTGGTGGCGCACGGCGAAGGTCACCCGTTCGGAGACATAGGGTTCGTAGAGCTGCCCGCCCCAATGGCCATGGTTCACCCGAAACAGGGCCTGGGGGTGGTCGTGGATCAGGCAGGCGAAGACGATCTCCTCGTCCGCCCCGCTCTTCTGGGCGTGGTTGGCGCTCTGCAGGCAGTGGACGATCGACCACTGGAAACGCAGGCGGATGAAGTCCTTCATCCCGGCGCGCGGCGGCATCGGCGGCAACACCGGCACCAGGTCCGGCGGCGGCACGGGGTCATAGGTCGAGCCGAGCGCCTTGGCGGCGAACAAGACCCCCACGCCCCGGCGATAGTTGCGGGTCGGGATCTTGGCGTTGACCTCAGCCATAGTGGGGAACTTGGCGGGCGCGCCGCCGGGCTGGGCCGGCGCGCTCGCCGTCTGCAGGCCGTGGTTCAGCGCGTCCTCGAGCGCGTCGGCCTTGGCCTCCTGGCTCATCGCGGCGACGGCGGCGGCGCCGCCGAGGCTGGCGATAAAGTCCCTGCGATCGATGTCGAACATCCGGCTTCCCCGCATCCGAGGGCTTGGCGCCCTCTTGTTGATTTCAGGCGCAAGGTTGGCCGCGATCGGCGGCCTCGGCAAGGATGTTAGGTCGACTTAGACGTGCGCCGACCGTGTTTCACGTGGAATATAAAGAGAACAACGCTAGGCCTTGTTCTTCCGAAAAGCGGACGCCTCCTTGGCCAGGCGCGCCATCTGGGCGTCCTGGTCGTCCTCTTCCTGGGTGTCGGGCTTGAAGGGCAGGCTGCCCGCCACCCCGCGCGCGGCCAGCCACAGGGGCGCGGCCAGGTGGTCGAGCATGCGCAGCGGCTTGCCCTTGTTGGTCACGTCCCAGCCCTCGGCCTCGAACTGAGCCACCTGTTTGGGGATGGGCTTGTCCTCGATCCCGTCCCAGCCGGCGGGCCGGGCGAGGCTCTCGGCCTCCTCGGCCGACAGGCCGAAGGCGACCCGGCAGGCCTCGTCGATGTCGGGAAAGGCCGCGCGCGCGTCCAGGTCCGCCATGCGCGGCTTGAGCAGGGCCTTGTATTCCAGGTCGGCGATGCCGGGCAGGTCGATCAGGCGTCGCAAGGCTAGTCCATCCCCGCCGGCACGACGGGCTTGGCGCCCGGCGTCAGCGGCATGTCGATCTGACCGCCCGAGGCGCGGAACTTCTCGCTCATCTCGGCCATGCCCTTCTCGGCTTCGGCCGGGTCCATGACGTCGTTCTGCAGCTTGGCGGTCTCGCGGATCTCCTGGGAGATTTTCATGCTGCAGAATTTCGGCCCGCACATGGAGCAGAAGTGCGCCGTCTTGTGCGCCTCCTTGGGCAGGGTCTCGTCGTGGTAGAGACGCGCCGTCTCCGGATCGAGGCCGAGGTTGAACTGGTCCTCCCAGCGGAACTCGA
>CANJKM010000010.1 GCA_947474805.1 Caulobacterales bacterium
CGGGGTAGACATCGTCTCGGACGGCGAGGCGTCCAAGGTCTCCTACTCGACCTATATGATGGACCGGCTGCACGGCTTCGGCGGCGATACGCCCAGGAAGCCCGCCCTGGATCTGGCCCCCTATCCGGAGCTGCGCACCAAGCTCGGCGCCATCATGGGCAGCCAGGAGTTCAAGCGGTCGTCCTGCGTCGGCGAAGTCTCGGTCAAGAGCTGGGAGCCGCTGCACAAGGACATCAAGAACCTCGTCGCCGCCGCCAAGAAGCACGGGGCCATCGAGGCCTTCATGAACTCGGCCTCGCCCGGCCTGATCTCGGCCTTCCAACCCAACCAGTACTACCCGACGCACGAGGAGTATGTCTGGGCGCTGGCGAAGGTGATGAAGGAGGAATACGAGGCCATCGTCGCGTCGGGCCTCCTGATCCAGCTCGATTGCCCCGACCTCGCCATGGCCCACCACACCGGCTTCCAGGACCTGCCCGAGGCCGAGTTCGTCAAGCGGGCCGAGCTGCACGTCGAGGCGCTGAACTGGGCCCTGTCGGGCGTGCCGGCCGACCGCTGCCGCATGCACATCTGCTGGGGCAATTACGAAGGCCCGCACGACCACGACATCCCGGTGCAGACCATCCTGCACGCCATCCTGAACGCCAAGCCGGCCGGCATCCTGTTCGAGGCCGCCAACGCCCGCCACGACCACGAATGGGTCTATTGGGCCGAGGCCAAAATCCCTGAGGACAAGGTGCTGATCCCCGGCATGCTCGACAGCTGCTCCAACTACGTCGAGCACCCCGAGCTGATCGCCCAGCGGGTCGAGCGGTTCGCCGGCATCGTCGGCAAGGAGCGGGTGATCGCCGGCACCGACTGCGGCTTTGGCACCTTCGCCGGCTACGGCAAGGTCGACGCCGAGGTGGCCTATAAGAAGCTGCGGGCGCTCGCCGACGGCGCGGCGCTGGCGACGAAGAAGCTCTGGGTCAAGGCGGCCTAGGGGCGGGCGAACCCGCCCCGGCCTTCTCCTGGCTAGCGCGCCGGCGCGGCCGCCGCGGCGGCGGGCGCCTGGACGATGTTGTTGATCTGCCAGTTGACCAGCCTCCAGACGCCCTCCTCCTTGGCGTAGACGGCCGTGTGCCGATAGGGGTTGGCCGTCGGCGTCGCGGTCGAACCGGGCCGGGGCGCGCTGGTGAACAGGATGTCGCCAGTGAGGATGGCGACGCCGGGATAGGCCTTCACCGTGATGTCGCGGGTCTCGACCTTGACCCAGCGGGGCGTGGCCTGCCGCTTGAACATGTCGAGCTGCTTGGCCTTGTCGTTCTTGCCGCCGCTCGCGTGAAGATAGGTGAGCTTCTCCGAAAACATCGGCGCGATCGTCTCGGCGGGGGCGTTCTGAATGGCGTCGACCAGCTTGGCTTGAAACGCCAGAATCTCCGCGTCGGTCGGGGCGGCGGGGGCCGGGGCGGCCAGGCCGGTTGCGGCCGGCAGCAGGGCCGTCGCGGCGAGGGCGAGCATGAAGCGGCGGGGCATCAGGGTATTGCGCATAGGTGTCCTCCCAGGAGCGTGGATCGGCGCTACCGTGGCGACGATCCTGACGTCTTTTCCAACCCTAGGCATCCAGGCGGCCTCAATCCAGGTCCATAGGGTCGCGGGGCGCCCTCGGATCGGGAAAAATCCTCGCGCTATGGCCTCGGCGACGCCTGGCCCCTAGCGTCGGCGCGCCATGACCGCCGCGCGCCGCCCCTTCGACCCGCCGTTGCCGCTCGCCGTCCGCCTGCTCGGCCGCGCCCGTCCGCTGGTCGCGCCGCGCGACATGCCCTGGGCCCATCGCCGGCTGATCCTCTCAGTCGTCCGCGCCGCGATCGGCAAGCTCGACGCTGAGCACAAGGCCGGCCTGCTGACCGCCGCCGACCGGCGATATCTCGCGGCGCTGAAGCGGTTCCGGTTCGGCGGCGGGCGGTCGGGCGCGTGGCGGGGAACCTTCATCTTCGGTCTGGCGGACGCACGCGCGAGCCAGGAGGCGGAATACTGGGCCGGAGGCCTGATCCACGACGGGGTGCACGCCTGGCTGCAAAGCCGGGGGCGGCCGTTCTGGGACGAAGTCGGCCCGTGCGAAGCCCAGATCGATTATTTGACCCGCGTCGGCGCGCGGTCGGAGCACATCGCCTCGGTCGTCAGATTCCGCGACAGCCGGGCCCTGCAACGGCGGCGGCTGGGCGAGCGCGCCTGACCGGTTCTACTTCGGCGGCCCGGCCGGGTTCTCGCTAACGCCGCCCGGTTCGGTGGTGAAGGCGAGGCTGACGATTTTCCAACCCTTGTCCGTCTTCATCAATACGAAGAGGTCGCGGCCGTTATGGGTGAACTGATCGCCCCTGTGGAAATCGTAGCGAGTCCAGACCATCGCCAGCCGTCCGTCGATCAACACCTGGGGCGACCAGTAGCGCTCGTTGAAGGCCGCCGGGGCCGAGGCGACCCGGGCCGCGAAAGTCTCCAACTCCGACTGGCCGATGGCGAAGCCGCCGTCCTTGGCCGGAGCGATAGCAGCCAAGGGCGCCTTGGGCTGGGACAGGGCGCGCAGCGCCTCGCCGTCCTTGGCCCGCATGGCGTCGAAGAAGGCGTCGACCACCGTCAGCACGGCCGCCCGCTCCGGCTCGGGCGTCGCGGCCTGGGCGCCAGCGCCCGACAGACAGGTCGAAAGCGCCAGGGCGGCGAGCAGGGCTTTCATCGGGGTCTCCACGAAGCGAGGTGGACCCAAGCCTAGCATGGCCTGCTCGTCCCCGAGGCGCCGGCGGCAAGTTGGGGCGTCCGGCGCCGGCGGCCATTGCCGTCCAGCCCGCATCCTGGGCAGGCTGGCCACGAGAAGAGGGGCGATCATTCGATGTTCAAGCGCAGCCTAGCGATCCTGGCGGCCATGCTGACGAGCGGCGGGGCCCTGGCGGCCCCCACGCCGGACGCGGGCGAGGCCCAGTTCCGAGCCATATTCAAGGAGATGATCGAGACCGACACCAGCAGCGCCACCGGCGACTGCACGGTGATGGTCAACAAGATCGCCACCCGGATGAAGGCGGCGGGCTTTCCGGCCGGCAATATCCAGATCCTGATCCCGCCCAAGGATGCGCGGGCGGGCAATCTTGTGGCCTTCTGGCCGGGCGCCGATCCCTCGGCCAAGGCGGTCCTGATGCTGGGCCATATCGACGTGGTCAACGCCTTCCGCGCCGACTGGGCGAGAGACCCTTTCACGCTGGTCGAGGAGAAGGGCGAGTTCTACGGGCGTGGCGTCTCGGACATGAAGGGCCAGGACGCGATCTGGACCGACACCCTGCTGCGGCTGCAGCAGACGGGCGCGAAGCTGAAGCGGACGGTGAAGCTGGCCCTGACCTGCGGTGAGGAGCCCGGCGCCTATGTGAACGGCGCGGGCTGGCTGGCCGAGAACCACAAGGACCTGATCGACGCGGGAGTCGCTCTCACCGAGGGCGGCGGCGGCGATCTGGACGACGCCGGCAAGAAGATCGCGGTCACGGTGATGGCGGCCGAGAAGACCAGCGTGGGTTATGTGCTGGAGACCACCAGCGTGGGCGGCCACTCGTCCAAGCCGCGCGACGACAACGCCATCTATCGGATGGCGACGGCGCTGAAGCGGGTGCAGGCGGTGCCGTATCCCGTACAGTTCAACGCGTTCAACCGACCCTATTTCACGGGGATCGCGCCGCGCGTGTCGCTGGCCGAGGGCGCGGCGATCAGGGCCCTTCTGGCCAATCCCAAGGACGCCAAGGCGGCGGCGGTGGTGAAGAAGAACGTGAGCTGGCGCGCCATGTTGGGCACGACCTGCATCCCGACCCTGATCGAGGGCGGCCACGCCTCCAACGCCCAGCCGCAGCGAGTGAAGGCGACGATCAACTGCCGCCTGCTGCCCGGGGTTTCGGTCCCGGCGCTGACCGCAAGCATGACCAAGGCGATCGGCGATCCCAAGGTGACGGTCGCCGCTCCGGCCGCGGCCCAGGCGGGCGCCACCCTGAACAAATCGGCCATTCCGCCGGTGACCCCCTCGCTGCTGGAGCCGCTGAAGAAGGTCGCGGCGGCGGTCTATCCGGGCGTGCCGGTGGTGACGATGCAGGAGACCTTCGGCACCGATAGCGGGCGGCTGATCGCGGTCGGCATCCCGACCTGGGGTGTCTCGGGCCTGTTCCGCGGCTCGGACGCGGGCAATATCCACGGGCTGAACGAGCACATCGGGGTGCAATCGGTGATGGAGGGACGCGACTTCCTCTACGGCCTGATCCGGGCCTACGCCGACGCTCCCTAGGCGAGCGCAGCTAGAGTTCGGTCCAGTCGCTGAACGTCGCCGCCTGACCGTGCACCGCGCCGTCCGCGTCGAGGAGGTTCCAGACCGTCGCCCGCTCGATCCGGAACCGCCGGCCCGTGGCCGAGACGCGCACTCCGGCGTAGTCGTCGATGAAGCCTCGGGCGGCGACCTGCGCGAGCAACCGGGCGCGATCTTCGCGGGCGACGGGCTCGGCCGAGAGGCGCGAGGGGGTGGCGATGTGCGCTGCCGCCGTCGTCTCGAACAGCTCGAGCGCCAGCCGGTTGCCGTAGAAGAAGATCGGGTCGTCCTGCGTCCCGTGGGCCAGAATCACGCAGGGCGCGGTCCAAAGCGGCTCGGGCAGGCTACGCCCGGTCAGGCGCGCGTAACTCTGCGCGATCAGGCCGAGGCGCGGCCCGGCGCTCGCGGCGATCAGGCCCTCGGCGGCGACCATGCTCAGGCCAGCCCCGCCGCGATCACCGCCTTCACCCCGGCGGTCTGCACCTCGGTGAAGACAAGGTCGGTGCGGCCGAAGTAATTGCCCTGGTTTCTCGCGCACCAATCGGTGGTGACGATGGCGTATCGGGCCTTGCCGGGCGGCAAGGCGGGCGCGGCGTAGAGGAAGTCTCCGCCCCGTTGCTCGAAGGGGATGTCGCCGTCCTGATTGCAGCGGGCGAGGATGGCCTTCAACCCCGCGGCGTCGACCTCGGCCCGCATCAGGAGGCCGTCGAACCGGACGACGGCGTCGAAGTCGAAGCGGCTGATCGCGCCCTTGGGCAGGCCCTGACCGAGCGTGGTGTGGCCCATGAAGCCCACGTCCGCGCCGGCGGCCCTGGCCATGACGGCGGCGACCCTACGTCCCGTGTCTCCGAGCGAAAGGGCGGCCGGGCTTTGGGCGACGACAGCCCGGTCGGCGGCGGTCAGATGCTGGGCCATCAACTTGGCCGTCAGGGCGGCGAGGCCCGGGTCGGCCGGGCCGGCGGGATCGACGACGATCCGCTCGATCCGGAAGGGAGCGGCGGCGTCCGCCCAGTCGATCCAAGCCACAGTCAGCGGCGTGCCCCAGGCGCCAGTGTGGAGATAGCGGCTGCGCCCCTGGGCGTGCTCGAACACCAGATGATCATGGCCGCCGAGAACGAGGGTTCCGTCCGGGACGAAGGGCAGGATCTTGCGGTCCGCGGGCAGGCCCGCGTGGCTCATCAGGATCAGGTGCTCGCCCGGTTTGGCGGGTTGCTCCAGGGCGGCGCGGGCCGAGGCCGCGGGGTCTGGAATGGAAAGCTGGGGCCTGATCTCGGCGGGATAGGTCCCCAGCGAGTTGGTGGCGACGCCGACGATCCGGACGGGGCCGCCGAGGTCGAGCGTCGTCTCGGTCGGCGCCTGGAGGCGACCGCTGCGGGCGTCTTTGATGTCGCTGATCACGGTGATGCCGAGCGCCCTGGCGCGCGCGACGGTCTTGGCCAGGTCGTCGACGAGATCGGCGTCGTGGTTGCCGAGGTTCAGAACCACCGGCGCGCGTTTGGTCATGGCTTCGAAGAAGGCCCAGTCAAGGGCGCCGTCCGAGCGTCTGGAGACGATATTGCCGGCCTCGAACATGTCTCCATTGAGCAGGATGACGGCGGGCGAACGGTCACGGCGCAGCACTTTGTCGACGGCGACCAAGAGCTGGGGCAGCCGGCCATAGGCCGAGTGCAGGTCAGACAGAATCAGCGCCTTGGCCCGGGTGTGGGCGGCGGCCAGGATGGGCGTTGCGCAGGCGAGGCTTACGGCGCCGGCGATCAGAAAGTGGCGGCGGTCGAGGACGGGGGGCGAGCTCATGACCTGACGCTATGGGATCGGCATGACACACGGAAGAGGCCCGCCTGTCCTGCCCTGAGAAGATTGGGAGCAGGCGACGCGGACGATGGCCTTGGCGACCGCCCTGGTGGTGGCGCTTGACGGCGCAGCGCTGGCCCAGACGCCGCCGCCCCCGTCCGCCCCGCTGGTGAAGGTTGAGGATCTGCAACGACTCTCGGCCCATGTGCAGGTCATCCCGGACAAATCGGCGCGGCTGGTCTCCAACATCGGCTTTATCGCCGGGTCCAGGGCCGTGCTGGTGGTCGACACCGGCCTCGGTCCCAGGAACGGCGCGGCGGTCCATGCCCTGGCGAAAAAACTTGCGGGCGGGAAGGCCATCTATCTCGTCGCCACCCACGCTCGCCCCGAGCACGACCTCGGCGGCCAGAGCTTCCCGGCCGGGACCACGATGTTCCGCTCCGCCGACCAGGCCGCCAACAAAGACAACGATCTGGCGGTGGCCAAGACCTTCTCCGCCGGCTCGCCCGCCGCCGCCGAGCTTCTGGCCGGGGCGGTCTTCCGCGAAGCCGACGTCGCCTTCGCCAACAGCCGACGCATCGACCTGGGCGGCCTGTGGGTGACGCTGACGGCGCTCGGCCCGGCCCATACGGCCGGCGACACCATCGTCTGGGTCGAGGACGACCGGGTGCTATTCTCCGGCGACCTCGCGATGAAGGCCCAGCCGGCCATCACCACGCCCAAGGCGGCCTGTATCACTGGCGCAACCTCTTGGGCTTCATGGAGGCGCTGAAGCCGGCCGTGGTCGTGCCGAGGCACGGGCCGTTGGGCGACGTTGGGTTTATCCAGGGCTACCGGACCTATCTCGATGAAGTGGCCGAGCGCACCGCCGCGGCCAAGGCGGCGGGCGCCAGCCAGGATGCGGCGACCGAGACCGTCTGGCAGGCGATGTCGGCCCGCTATCCCGACCGGGGGCGGCTCGGCATGGCGGTGCGGATGGTGTTCGCCGAAACGCGCTAGGGCCTCAGGCGCCGCGCTTCAGCACCTGGTCGAAGCGCGCAAGCAGGGCCCTGCCCTCCTTGCTGAGATGGAGCGCTTTTTGTCGGCCGTGCTGCGGGTGGACCTTCTGGGCGATCAGGTCGGCCGATAGTCGTTTCAAGTGGCGGCTGACGGTGCTTTGCGGCAGGGCTGCGGCTTCGGCCAACTCGCCGACCGAAAGGCCGGGCCGGCCGGCGACGGTGAGAAAGCAGATCAATTCCTCGATGCTGAGCGACAGATCGTCCGCCGCCAGCATCCTGGCGAGGGAGAGAAGCCTTGCCGTTCGAGGGGCTTTAGCCACGAATTAATACCATAAATGGATATAAATCCATTTATGGTATTAAGCGCAATCATAGACGTATTCGAGGCCGTTAAGCGTCCACGCGCCAGACGCCGGGCGGACCCGCCTGTGGGGCTCTAGCGCGCGGGCGCCGGAGCCGGCAGGGGCTTCAAGGTCCCGCCCTCGGCCAGGGTCTTCATGTCGACCATCGCCTGGCCGAAGCGGCTCTTGCGGCCGGCGATATCAGCGGCGCGGGCCGCGTCGCTGGCCAGCATCGAGTTGTCGAAGATCAGGGTGTAGACGATCTTCGAGGTCTTGGCCGTCACCGGACGGACCTCAAGCGTGCCATGGTACATGTTGTAGGGCACGCCGACCTTGGGGGTCTGGGTGTAGGTGTAGGACAAGGGCGTGGTCGCGACCAAGACCTCGGCGCCGACGGTGCGGATGGAGCCGACGTCGGTCTCGTTGCCCGCCAGGATCCTGCAGCCCGCCGGGATGCGCAGCCACTCGCCGATGGCGCAATAGGGGCCGATCTTCTTCCACACATCCGCGGCCGGACGGTCGACCATGATCTCCAGCGGGATCACGGCGTAGGTCGGGTTGGCGATGATCGGGACGGCCGGGGCGGCGGGCGCGGCCTGGGCCAGGGCGGCGGTGGAGACGGTCGCGGCGGCGAGGCCGAGAACGAGGGCGCGGATCGAGGTCATGGACGTTTCCTTTTGTCGTTGGGCAAAGGATGCACCGGCTTGGGGGCCGCCGCCAATGGCCGGCCCCAGGAAACGGGTCAGATTTGACCGACCGTCCGCAACCGTGCGCGCGGATGAACCTCGTTCTGGCTCATCACCACCGTCTGGCCGCGGAACCGCTCGATGATCGAGCGGACATAGGGACGGATGGCGGGGCTGGTCAGCAGCACCCCGGTCTCGCCGGCCAGGGCGGCGCGGTCAAAGGCGTCGCGGATGCCTCGGATGAAGTCCTGCAGCTTGGAGGGCGCCATGGCCAGCTGCTTGTCCTCGCCCGGCCCGATCAGGGCGTCGGCGAAGGCCTGCTCCCAGTCCGGCGACAGGGTGACGATCGGCAGGGCGCCGTCGTCAGACCGGTTCTGCCAGCAGAGCTGGCGGCTGAGCCGGCCGCGAACCTGCTCGGTGAGCTGAAGAACGGATGAGGTGTGGGGGGCCGCTTCGCCGAGGCCCTCCAGAATGGTCGGCAGGTCGCGGATCGAGACCCGCTCCTTCAGCAGGCCCTGCAGCACCCGCTGCACCGTGCCCATGGTGACCACGGCGGGAATCAGGGCGTCGGCCAGGCCCTTCTGCTCGGGCGGAAGTTCCCTCACCAGCTTCTGGACCTCCGAATAGGAGAGGAGGTCCGACATATTGTCCTTGAGAATCTCGGTCAGATGGGTGGTCAGGACAGTCGCCGGGTCGACGATGGTGTAGCCGCGGAAGGTGGCTTCCTCGCGCAGGCTGTCGTCGACCCAGGTGGCCGGCAGGCCGAAGGCGGGCTCCTTGATATGCTCGCCGGGCAGCTCGACTTGTCCGCCGCGCGGGTCCATGGCCATCAGCGAGCCGATCCGAACCTCGCCGGTCCCGGCCTCCATCTCTTTGATGCAGATGCGGTAGCCCTGGGTCGCCAGCCGCATGTTGTCGAGGATGCGCACCTGCGGCATCACGAATCCGTACTCGGCCGCGAGCGTCCGGCGCAGGGCCCTGATCTGGTCAGTGAGGCGGCGGCCCTCCAGGTCGTTGATCAGGCCGAGAAGGCCATAGCCCAGTTCGATCTTCACATCGTCGATAGCCAGGGCGGACGAGATCGGCTCCTCGGTATTCTCAGCCGTTTGGCTGGCGGCCGCCGCGGCGGTGGCGGCGTCGGCGGCCGCCAGGGCTGCGGGGCGGCGCGAGGCCTTCAGCGCCAGGAACCCGGAGCCAAGGGCGATGGCGAAGAAGGGGATGATCGGCATGCCGGGCACGATCCCGACCACGGCGGCGGCGGCCGAAACCATGCCCAGCGAGATCGGGTTGCGGGCGAGCTGGGCGACCAGGGCTTTGTCGGCCGAGCCCTCGACCCCGGACTTGGAGACCAGGAAACCAGCGGCGATGGAGATGACCAGGGCGGGCACCTGGCTGACCAGGCCCTCGCCGATGGTCAGGACAGTGTAGCTCTGAGCCGCCTGCTGGAAGGTGATCCCGTGCTGGAGCACGCCGATCAGCATGCCGCCGATGATGTTGATGGCGGTGATGATCAAGCCGGCGACGGCGTCGCCGCGCACGAACTTGGACGCGCCGTCCATGGCCCCGAAGAAGTTGCTCTCCTGCTCGACGTCCTTGCGCCGCTGCTTGGCGGTGGTCTCGTCGATCAGGCCCGACGACAGATCGGCGTCGATGGCCATCTGCTTGCCCGGCATGGAGTCGAGGGCGAAACGGGCCGCGACCTCGGCGATCCGGGTCGAGCCCTTGGCCACGACCACGAAGTTCACGATCACCAGGATGGCGAAGACGATGACGCCGATGACGAAGTTGCCGCCCATCATCAGCTTGCCGAAGGCCTGGATCACCATGCCGGCGGGCTCGCCGCCTTCGTGGCCGTGGCTGAGAATCAGGCGGGTCGAAGCGAGGTTCAGCCCCAGACGGTAAAGGGTCGCGACAAGCAGCACGGTCGGGAAGGCCGTGAACTCGAGCGGCTTCTTGATCAGGAGCGCTGTCATCAAGATCAGCATCGCCGAGGTCAGGGAGATGGCGAGCAAGAGGTCGATCAGCACCGGCGGGACCGGCAGCACCAGGAGCGCGATGATCATCACGACGCCGAGCGCCATGGCCACTTCGCCGCGCGCCAGCCAGCCCCAGATCTCCCGGGGAGTCGGGCGGGCGGAGGCCACAGAGGTGGGTCCGATTTCCGCCATCGGCTAGCTTGACCGCAACCAAGCGGCGCTTGGGCCGTTGTGGCTCAGACCCCGCCTCCCGGAGATACGACGATGCGCAAGCTGATCGCCGCCACCTTTGCCGCCGCCCTGGCCACGAGCTTCATGGTTCCGGCCTTCGCCGAGGCCTCGACCGCCGCCCAGCGCAGGGCCGCGGCCGAACGCCAGCATCAGCGCGACTACGCCTACCGGAAATGCATGAGCAAGCGGAAGACCACCGGCACCGTCATCGGCGCCGTGGGCGGCGCGCTTCTCGGCAGCGCCATCGCGGGCAACAGCTCGAACACCGCGGGGACCATCATCGGCGCGGGCGCGGGCGGCTACGCCGGCAACCGGATCGCCAAGAAGCGCGCCTCGACCCGCTGTTAAAATCACGACCGGGCTCCGCCCAGAAGCCGGCCGACCTCGGCATGCACCGCTTCCACATCCGCCTGCTTGGCGGCCGTGCCGGTGACATAGACGGCGAAGACGATCGGCCCGGCCTTCGGCGGCTGGGCGAATCCGATATCGTTGATCGAGCCCCGCGCGCCCGTGCCCGTCTTGTCGCCGGCGATCCAGCCTGCCGGCAAACCGGCGCGGACACGGGCCGCTCCCGTGGCCGAATGCTGCATCCAGATGGTCAGTTGCTGGCGCGAAGCCGCGCCGAGCGAGGGGCCGAACAGCATTCGGTGCAGGGTGTTGGCCATGGAGGCCGGAGTGGTGGTGTCGCGCGGGTCGCCGGGCAGTGCCTCATTCAAGGTCGGCTCGGTGCGGTCCAGCCGGGTGGCGGCGTCGCCGCTGCGGCGCAACCAAGCGGTCAGGGCGGCGGGACCGCCGCTCTCGCGAAGCAGGAGATTGGCGGCGGTGTTGTCGCTGAGTTCGACCGCCGCCTCACACAGTTCGCCGAGGGTGATCGCCCCTCGGCCCAGGTTGGCCTTGGCGGTGGGCGCATAGTCGAGGATGTCGCTCTCGCCGTAGCGGACCAGCCGGTCGAGCCGCTCCTTACCGTCATCGACCCGCGACAGCACGAAGCCGGCGAGCGAAGCCTTGAAGGTCGAGCACATCGGAAAACGTTCGATGGCGCGGTGGCTGAGCAGCACCCGGCCGCTCTGGGTGTCGCGCGCAAAGACCCCGAGCCGCCCGCCCGTCCGCTTCTCCAGCGCGACCAGGCGCGCGTCCGCGGCTTCGGCCGCCAAAGCCGGAAAGGGCGCGGTCAGGAGGCCAGCGGTGAAGGCGCGCCGGGTCGTCATGCTAGGCCGCATAGGCTCCGGCGACGCCGCCCTGAGGCGCGGGCACCGAGACGCCAGCTTCGGAATATTCCTTCAGCTTGTTGCGCAGGGTGCGGATTGAGATGCCGAGGATCACCGCCGCGTGGGTGCGATTGCCGAGGCAGTGGCTGAGGGTGTCGAGGATCAGCTGCTGCTCCACATCGGCCACCGTGCGGCCGACGAAGTCGCGCGCGGCGGCGTCGGCGGCGTAGCTGGCCACCTGGGCGGCGCGGGCGGCGGTGTCGGTGCTGAGGTCGCCGGCCGCCCCCATCGCCCCGCCGTCCGGGAGACGGATGGCGGCCTCGGTGATCTCGGGCCCCACGCTGAGCAGCACCGCGCGGTGCATGGCGTTCTCGAGCTCGCGGACGTTGCCCGGCCAGCGGTGGGTCCCCAGCCGGCGGCGCGCCTCGTCCGACAACGGCCGGTCGGCGACGCCGTTGGCCAGGGCGTACTTCTTGGTGAAGTGCTGGGCCAGGGCCAGGACATCGCCCGGCCGCTCGCGCAGCGCCGGCAGCTTCAGGTTCACGACGTTGAGGCGGTAGAGCAGGTCCTCGCGGAACGCGCCCTCCTTCACCGCCACCGCGAGGTCGCGGTTGGAGGTGGCGATGATCCGGATATCGACCTTCACCGGCTTGGAGCCGCCGACCCGGTCGATCTCGCGCTCCTGCAGGGCGCGCAGCAGCTTGGCCTGCAGCCGGGTGTCCATCTCGGAGATTTCATCGAGCAGCAGCGTGCCGCCGTCGGCCTCCTCGAACTTGCCCACGCGGCGGGCCAGGGCGCCGGTGAAGGCTCCCTTTTCGTGGCCGAACAGCGCTGATTCCAGCAGGTTTTCCGGGATTGCGGCGCAGTTGACCGAGATGAACGGCCGCTCGGACCGTTTGGAGGCCTTGTGGACGTAACGCGCCATCACCTCCTTGCCGACGCCGCTCTCGCCGGTAATCAGGATCGAGGCGTCCGACCGCGCCACCTGATCGGCCAGGGCCAGCACCTCGCGCATGGCGGGATCCGCGGCGACCAGCGGCCGGTCGTCGTCGGACACGGCGGCCAACACCGCCGCGATCAGCTCGGCGTCGGGCGGAAGCGGAATGAACTCCTTGGCCCCGGCGCGGATGGCGTCGGCCGCCCGACGGGGATCGGCGCCGACCCCGCAGGCCACCACCGGCACGGTGATCCGTTCGGCCTCGTTGGCGGCGATCAGGCCGGCGATGTCGAGCTCGTAGTCGACCATCAGAAGGTCCGCGCCCTGGCCGGAGCGCAGGGCGTGGGTGCAGGCGGACTCGCTCTCGACGTGAGAGACCTTGGCGCCGGTGGCCATGGCCATCTTCACCGCGGTCGCGATCTGGCCGTTCAGTCGGCCCACCACCAGAAGACGCATATCGGTTCTCCTAAGCTCAGCGTTCGCCGCTAGGCGTTCGCGTCGCCGTCCTTGATGATTTCGGTCATAGTCACGCCGAGCCGCTCGTCGACGACGACGACCTCGCCCCGGGCGACCAGGCGGTTGTTCACATAGATGTCGATGGCCTCGCCGACCCGACGGTCCAGCTCCAGCACGCTGCCGGCGCCGAGCTTCAGCAGCTGGGCGACCGACATATTGGCTTTGCCGAGCACGGCCGAGATGTGGACGGGGACGTCGAAAACGGGCGCGAGATCGGCGGCGCTCTTCTCGTCGACCTGCTCGGCCTGTTGAGGGGCGGGCTGATCGAGCGTGGCCAGCGCCGTCTCGGCGCCGAAATCCTCCAGCGGGGGGGCGGGGTCGCTCATGGCTCAAGCTCCGGGGTTATAGTGGCTTCGGCGTGATGGCCTTCGACCGCCAGCGCGGTCTCCAGCGCCTCGGCCACACGGGCGGCGGCGGCCTCGGGGTCGAACTCGGCCCGGCCTCCGCCCCAGTCGAACGAGAAGGAAGCCGGCACGCCCTGGCTCAGCGGCTGGAAGACGATCCGACCCTCGAGCCCGGCGCGGACGGCGGCCTCTTGCAGGGTCCTCTCCAGCATCACCGGGTCGTGGGCGACCGCCTGGACCATGATGCGGGGCTCGCTCTCCAGTTCACGAGCGAGCGCGGTCAGGGCGTCGGTCAGCGGGGCCTCGGGAAAGCGTTCGAGCGCGGCCCCTGCGATGGCCCGGCCCGCGGCCATGGCCAGCCGGGCGCTGTCGGAGCGGTGACGGTGAATGGCCTCGGACATGCCGGCCAAGGTCATCCTGGCGCAGCGGGCGATCTCGCCCATGGCGGCGGCGGTCTCCTGCTCGGCGCGCAGGGCGGCGCTGGACTGGCCCTCGGCATAGGCCTCGGCGCGGATGGCCTCGACCTCGGCCGGCGAATAGGCGGCCTTACGGCGCGCGGTTTCCGAGAAGCCGTCGAACACGGTTTCGAACCGGAAGGGGGCGGAGGCGGAGGGGTTCATCAGTAGATCAACTCATCGTCGCCGCCGGAGCCGGCCAGCATGATCTCGCCCTTCGCCGCGAGATCCTTGGCCACCTGGACCATGGCCATCTGGGCCGCATCGACGTCCTTCATGCGCACGGGGCCCATGCTCTCCATGTCCTCGCGCATGATCTTGGCCGCGCGCTCGGACATGTTGGAGAAGAAGAGTTCGCGCAGGCTGTCGGACGAGCCCTTCAACGCCAAACCAAGCGAATCCTTCTCCACCGCGCGCAGCAGGGTCTGCACCCCACCGGGGTCGAGCTTGGACAGATCCTCGAACACGAACATCAGGGCCCGGATGCGCTCGGCCGCCTCGCGGTTGCGCTCTTCGAGAGCCGCGATAAAGCGGGCCTCGGTCTGGCGATCGAAGTTGTTGAAGATCTCGGCCATCATTTCGTGGCTATCGCGCTTGGACGTGCGGGCTAGGTTGGACATGAACTCGGTGCGCAGGGTCTGCTCGATCTTGTCGAGGATCTCGCGCTGCACCGGCTCCATCCGCAGCATGCGGTTTACGCATTCGAGAGCGAAGTCTTCGGGCAGGGCGGCCAGCACCCGGCTGGCGTGCTCGCCCTTGATCTTGCTGAGCACCACCGCGACGGTCTGGGGATATTCATTCTTCAGATAGTTGGCGAGCACCGCCTCGTTCACGTTGCCGAGCTTGTCCCACATGGTCCGGCCGGCGGGACCACGGATCTCCTCCATCAGGGAGTCGACCTTGTCGGCCTTCATGAAGCTGGCGAGCAGCCGCTGGGTCTGTTCGTAGGACCCCATGATGGCGCCGGTGGAGGACAGACCGGAGACGAACTCGACGAGCAGGGCCTCGACCACGTTCGACGAGACGGTGCCGAGGCTCGACATGGCCTGGGAGATCTCCTTGATCTCCTCCTCATCCAGAGCGTTCCAGAGGTCCTGATGCTCCTCGCCGAGCGCGAGCAGGACGACGGCGGCCTTTTCCGACCCCGAAAGCTTCTTCGGGTCGTCGATGGACTTCTTGCGAGGAGGCGAGGCCATCAGGCTTCGTGCAGCCAGCTACGCAGGATGGAGACGGACTTGTCGGGGTGCTTTTCGACGAACTCGGCCACCTGCTTGACCGAGGACGCCTTCACCTGACCCTCGATGCGGGAGATGTCGAGCCGGTCTTCGCCCGGGCCGGATAGGGCCAGGGGCTGGCCGGTAGCGGGGTCGATCTGCAGTTGGCTGACCGGAACGCCGCCCGCGCCGCCGGCCAGGGCCAAAGCGCCGCCGCTCGGCGCCTTCAGCATCGGGCGGACCACGAACAGGATGATCAGGACCACCATGATGGCCATCACCACCATCTCCCCGGCGCGCATGATGTCGTTCTTGTCGAAGGCGAAGGGCGAGGCGGCGGTCACGCCCTCGATGTCGCCGGCCTGGCGATCGAAGCGGACATTGACCACGCTGACCACGTCGCCGCGCGCCTGATCGAAGCCGACGGCCGAACGGACAAGCTGCTCGATCCGCTGCATTTCCTGGGCGGTGCGCGGGGTGTAGGGGCCCGGCTTGCCATCCTTGCCGCGCGGCCCGGTGATTCCGTCGACGGCCACGGCCACCGACAGCTTCTTCATCGCGCCCGGCTCCTGCACCTCGGTGCGGGTGGTCTTGGAAATCTCGTAGTTGGTGGTCTCGTTGTTCTCGCCGGTGGTCGAGCTGGCGTTTCCAGCGCCTCCGGCCTGCTGGGCGCCCGGCAAATTCTGCGAGGCGGAAACCGCGCCGTTGGTGCTCGGGTGGCTCTCGTTGGCGTTCTGCTGCGAGGTCTGGGTCGAGCGGACGACTTGGCCGTCAGGGTCGAACTTCTCTTCCGACAGGGTCACGCGCGTAGTGTCGACAACGGCCGTGACCTGGACCCGCGCCTTGCCGACGCCGACCACGCCCTCGACCAAATCCTTGACCGTCTTCTTGATCCGCTCCTCGGCCTCGGCCCGCTGGCCGGAGGCCGCGCCCACGCCCGTGCCGCCGCCGTCCTCGCCGCCGCCCGCGAGCAGCTCGCCCGCCTCGTCGACGATGGTGACCCGGTCGGCCTTGAGATTGGGCACGGCGCTGGCCGCCAGATTGCGGATCGCCCGCACCTGTTCGGCGGTCAGGGGCCGGCCGGATATGGCGACCATGATCGAGGCGGAGGGGTTCTCCGAGTCTTCCTCGAACAGCTGGCGCTTGGGGAGAACCAGATGGACGCGGGCCGCCGAGACGCCGCGGATGGATTTGATCGTGCGGGCGAGTTCACCCTCGAGCGCGCGCTGGCGGTTCAGGGTCTGGACAAAATCGGTCTGGCCCAGCGCCGGAGCATTGTCGAAAATCTCATAGCCGACCGAGCCCGAGGTCGGCAGGCCCTTGCCCGAGAGCAGCAGCCTAGCCTGGGCGACCTTGTCGCGCGGGGCCATGATGGTGGACCCGTCGCCCTTCAGTTCGTACTTGATGCCGGCCGTGTCGAGGGCCGAGGTGATCTGCCCCGCCTCCTTCAGGTCGACGTTGGAATAAAGCAGGCTCATCGGCTCGCCGCCGAGGCGCAGGAGCAGCGCGATCAGCACGACCGCGGCTCCGCCGCCGACGCCGATCATGGTCGCCAGCCGGCCAATTCCGAAACCCTGAAGGGTCTTCAACACGCGCGGAACCCTCACCCAACCTAAGTCGCTAGGCAGGATTTACCGGGTGCGTGGTAAACGGGGTCTTACGAAGACGCTGTTCTGAAATGCAAAATGGCCGCACCCCCGTCAGAAGGCGCGGCCGCTGTGCATGCCCCTTAAAGCTAGCGGTACTGCTGGATCCGCGTGGTCCGCAGGCCGGCCAAGCCGTGCCGCTCGATCGCGGCCTGCCAAGCGCCGAATTCCTCGTTCGTCAGACGATAACGCTCGCAGGCGTCGTCGAGGGTCAGCAAACCCCCACGCACTGCAGCCACGACCTCGGCCTTGCGCCGGATCACCCAACGTTGGGTGTTGGCCGGCGGCAAGTCATTCAGGGTCAACGGAGTCCCCGTCGGTCCGATCACGTATTTTTCGCCCCTATTATTCAGGCGCTGTTGCTGGAGCATGGCGTTATGCCTTCCCGTCGATCACTGTGGGAGACAATAGCCGCGCTGCCATAACACCGACTTAATCCCGATAGTAAATTTTGGACTAAATAAGGTGTCTCCTTTTGGCACACCTATATTAACGATCCGTCGCTATCTCTTAATGCTCAAAAGCTCTTCGAGCATTTGATCGGCGGTCGTGATGATCTTGTATGATGCTGAATAGGCCCTCTGGGTCGTAATCAAACCGGTGAATTCGGAAGACAAATCCACAGTCGAAGATTCCAGCGTCGAGGGTGAAAGTATCCCCGCGCCCCGGTCGCCGGGCATCTTCAGGTTCAGCGGGCCCGAATCCACCGCCACGCGGTAGGCGTTGCCGGAGACCGCATTCAGACCTTCGGGGTTGGCGAAGGTGGCCAGCGCCACCTGGGCGATCTTACGCGAATTGCCGTTGTCGAAGTGGGCGGTGACGAAACCGTCTTCGCCGACCTCGATGTTGGTCAGACCGCCGAAGGCCGTGCCGTTGGTGTTGACCGCCTGGGTCGAGGCGCTGGCCAGCTGGGAAAGCGGGCCGGCTGGGCCGCCAAGGAAGATGCTGAGGTCCTGGGCCGCGGCGCCGGTGGCGTCAGCCCATTTCAATCCCGCCCCGTCGAAGGCGTCGATGGCGATCTTCGGATCGGTCCAGTCGGCGAACAGGTCGGAGGCGGTGTCGTCGAAGGTGCCGTCGGATTTAAAGGCGATCTTACCCGCCTTCATGTAGCCGTCGGTGTCGCCTTCGATGTCGGTGGCAGGGACAGCGTGGATTTCCGCGTACCACTGGTTTGCGTTCGCCGGATCGGCGTCGCGCATGACATCGAGTTGCAGGGTGTGTTTGACGCCTTTGGAATCACCGACCGCGATCTGGATCGAGAAGTCGGGCTTCACGCCGGTGCCCGCCACCGGGTCGTACTGCGACATGTTGTTGGTGGCGATGTCGTAGGCGCCCGGGTCGCCGTTCGCCAGGGCGAGCGCGGGGGCGGAGAAGGGTTGATCGGCTTTGAGGTTGCCGGAGACGACGGCGCGCGTCGTCGGGGTCGCGGCGCCGCCGATCGACGAAACATTGATCGAGGACAGCGAATTGATGTCGGGCGTCGCGACGATAGAGCCGTTGGAGTCGGCGACCCAACCCTGCAAATACAGGCCGCTGGTGTTGCGCAGATAGCCTTGCTTATCGAGCTGGAACGAACCGGCGCGGGTGAATAGGCGGCTGTCGTCGCCCGTCGCGTTGATCGACTTCTCACTGGTGACGAAGAAGCCCTGACCAGAGATCCCGACGTCGGTGGACGAACTGGTCTGCTGCAGCAGGCCCTGGGCGGAGACCTGTTGGCGGCTGCGCGACATCACCCCGCCGGCGCTGTAGGAGCCCTTGTTGTTCGAGGCGGTCACGATGGTCGAGAAGTCGACCTGGTTGCGCTTGTAGCCAACCGTGTTGACGTTCGCGATGTTGTCCGAGATGGAGGCGAGGGCCGCCGAATTGGCGATCAGCCCGGAAACGCCGGCCCGCATGGCGGAGTTGATGCTCATCGGTCTCTAATCCTGTTGATACTCGAGGCCCGGGCTCAGCCCGTGACCTCCGCGATGGCGGGGAGGCCCACTTTCGATGGGCCGATCTTGAGCAGGGTCTCGCCGTTGTTCTGTTCGACGGAGGAGACCCGGCCGTTGAAGTAGACGGTCGGCAACAAGGCCGCGCCGGACGGGTCGGCGGCGGAAACGCGCAGGGTGTAGGCGCCGTCGGGCATGGCGGCGCCGGAGCTGCTCTTGCCGTCCCAGGTGAAGTTGTGCCGGCCCTCGGCGAGGTCCGGGGCGACCCCGGTCCAGACGGTTTCCCCGGCCGAGTTGACGACCGTGAGCTGGGCGTTGGCCGCGGCGGACGGAAGGCTGTAGGCCCATTTGGCCTCACCGCCGGTCAGCTGGGTTTCGGCGCCCTTGGCGGTCGCGGTCTTGCCGATCAGAGCGACCGCGTCATAGCCCGAGGAGCTGGCGTTGGCCGTGACCAGCTTCTGCAGCAGCTCGTTCGACAGCAGCTGCTGCTGCACGCCTGTCATCTGCACCAGCTGCTGGGTGAAGGCGTTGGTGTCGAGCGGCGAGGTCGGATCCTGGTTCTTCAGCTGGGCGGTCAGAAGGGTCAGAAAAGTGGTGTAGCTGTCGCCCAGCGTCTTCCGACCATTGGCGATCGTGCCCGAGGCCCCGCCGCCGCTCTTGTCGACATAGGCGCCCGTGGGGGTCTGGCTGGAGAGGTAGTCGGCGATATCAACCATGACCGTCTCCTAAATCCTGAGGTCGAGGCCGGAGGCCGCGCCCTGGCGCTTGGGGGCGACCGAGGCAAGGTCGGCGAGGTCGAGGGCCTGGCTGGCCATCCCGAAGGCGCGGCCGCGAGTGGCGGCGCCCTCCTGCTGCGAACGGCCAGAGCCCTCGCCCGGGTTCTGGCCCGCCGTCTGGCCCTCGGCGCTGTCGAAGCTGAGCCCGCCGCTGGAGAGATCGAAGCCCGCTTGCTCGAGGCTGGCGCGCAGTTCGCCCGCCCGAGCGTGCAGCTGGGCCTGGGCGGCGGGATTGTCGAAGCCGAGCGCGGCCGAAAGCCGGCCCTGGGCGTCGATCCGCACCGAGACCGTCACCTGGCCAAGGCCGTGCGGGTCTAGCTGGACCTCAAAACGACTGGCCTTGCCTTCGGACTTGCGGACGATCTGGACCGCAAGCGAGGCCACCGTGGAGCCGCTGGCCTGGGGCGCGGCGAGATTGGAGGCGACAGGGGTGCCGCTGGGCGCGCCGGCGGCCGCGGACGACGTACCAGCGGGGTCCGTCTTCACCTCTCCACCATCCATGTCGGCGGCCGAGGCGAGTTCAAATTCCGGAGCGGGGCTTTCGCCGCCGGCGACGCCCGTGGCTGGGTCGCCGGCCAAGGCCAAGGCCTTGGCGGCGTTGGCGGCGGCGGGCGCGATCTCTGCGACACCGGCGCCCGCATCGGTCAGACCGCCGCGCGCGGCGGTCTGGGAAGCCGCCTTGGCTGCCGGTGCGGTGGGTTTGACCGCCGGCTGCGCGGGGGCGACCGCGGCGGCGATAGCGGCCTGGGCCTCGATCAGCGGGGCGGCGGGCGCGGCGGTGACCGCCTCGGCCTGGGCGGCGGGGGTTGGGATCGGCTGAACCGAGGCGACGGCGGGAGCACGTCCTGACTCTTGCGTCGGCGCGGGCGCGGCGGCCGCCGCGACCTGGACCGCCGCGTGCGAGGCGCGCGGCGCGTCCTGCGGCCAGGCCTGGGGCGCGGGCGTCGCCGGCCAGGCGGCGCGTTCGACAACGGGGGCCGGCGGTCGCGACGCGGCGGGATCTTCCACTGGAGCCGCCGTGACAGCCGGCGCCTCGGCCACTTTGACCGGTGCGGCGACGGGAGTGGGTTCGGGCGCGGCGGCCGGGGTGGCCGCAGGGACGATCACCGGCTGAGCGGCGGCCAGCGGGGCGACGGCGAGTTCAAAGCTGGGCGCGGCCGGCTGGGGCGCGACAGGAAGCACGGGAGACGTCTCGTCAGCGCCCGCCTCGATTGGCGTGGCCGTGACCATGGTCGCAGTCGCATCCGGGGTCTGGGCCGGCGCGGTCGGAACTGGCGCCGGAATGACCACGGCGGCCGCGGCGGCCCGGTCGGCGGCGGCCTGCTCGGTAAGCTCAGTGGTCGTCTGGTCGGCTGAGGCTTCCTCCTGCGTCGAGACCTTGGTCGGGTCCCTACTGTCGGCCTGAGACGTGGCGGGCTTGGTCCTGGCCCCGCCGGGTTGGGGCTTGGCTGGAGGCTTGTCGGCGGCCGGGGCGGGCTCAGCCTCGTCGCGCACCATCACGGCGAACAGGGCCCCGTCGGGCGAACCGGACGCGGCGCCGGCCATACCCCCAGCGGGGGCGGCCTTGGCCTCGGGGGCCGATACGGGCGGTGCGACGGTGGCGGACATGAACTCTCGAAGCCGAAGCGAATGGGATGGGTGGGCTTCGGCCCGTTGGGTAAGGACGCGTCCTGCGCCCTCAGCTCGTCCCTGGTCCTAGCAACTCGCTTGCCAGAGCGCGTTAACCATAGAGCGTTTTGAATAGGATCGCTTTTCTGGAATTGACGTTAACCCCTTCCAAGCGGGACAGGGGCGAGTCTTGCCGCCCTGGAGGCCGAATTCTGCCGGGTCGCTAGCGCGTTTTTCGACTGGCGCCGCTCTTGCGCTCACTGATTCACCATGATCAGCGCCCGCCAACGTCGCTTCAATGAATTCAATGCCTTAGCTGGCGTTCGCGTTCCCGTACCCGTCCACGCCCGGCAAATTCGACCGGTTTGGGCGGCGGGGTCTGCCGGGCCGGAGGGAATTGCGCGATGAGCATCACCGGCGTCCTAGCTTCCGGCACCTCGGGTCTTCAGGCTGCTCAGACCGGCCTGCGCGCAGTCTCGGACAATATCTCCAACATCGACACCAAGGGCTATGTCCGCAAGCTGGTGGACCAGGCCCCCCTGATCGCCGGCGCCGTCGGCTCGGGCGTCCAGATCACCGCGATCCGCCTGGCGGCCGACCGCTTCCTACAGGCCGCCGGCCTTTCCGCCTCTTCCGCAGCCGGCGCGGCAGCCGCATCGGCCAACATCTGGGATCAGGCCCAGTCGCTGTTCGGCGACCCCACCAGCGACACCGGCTTCTTCTCCAGCCTGGACACCGCCCTGTCCGCCTTCTCCACCGTGGCCGCCAACCCGACCTCCTCGGCGGCGCGCGGCGCGGCGATCGATCTGCTGGACCAGTTCTTCACCGACGCGGGCGCGATCTCGGGCCAGATCAATGTCCTGAAAAGCCAGGCAAACGCCCGGATCAGCACCAATGTGAACCAGGTCAACACCCTGCTGACCGAGATCGACCGGTTGAACCATGAAATCTCCCGCGCGGGCGTCGGCGGAGCGGACGTCACCGGCGGCCAGACCCGTCAGTCCCAGCTTCTGGACCAGCTGTCATCGCTGATCGACGTCAGGGTCTCGCCCCGCGCCGACGGCGGTATGAACGTCTCGACCGGTGAAGGCGTGATGCTGGCCGGCGAGGGCCACGCGACCTTCGAATACGACGGCTCGGGTCCGACCGGCGAGATGTTCATCATCAACGCTTCCGGCCAGAAGCGCGGCTACCCGCAGGCCGGCAGCGGCGAAATCGCCGGTCTCCTGAAGATGCGCAACACCGACCTGCCGGGCCTGGCCGTTTCCGTGTCCGAGTTGGTCGCTGGCGTCGCCGATCAGCTCAACGCCATCCACAACGCCTATGCGACCTTTCCGCCGCCGCAGTCCCTGACCGGCCGCTCCACCGGAATGGACGCCGCCACCGCGGTCACCGGGTTCACCGGCAAGTCCACGGTCGATATCCTCGACGCCTCGGGCAATGTCGCCCGCAAGGTCGAGATCGACTTCAGCGCCGGCACGGTGTTCGACGGAACCACGACCACCGCCTTCGCCCCGGCGACCTTCATCGCCGGCCTCAACACGGCGCTGGGCGCGTCTGGAACCGCCAGCTTCACAAACGGGGTCCTTAGCATCAGCGCCACGGCCGTCGGCTCGGGCGTCGCCGTCGCCGACGACGCCGCCGCCCCGGCCAGCAAGGCCGGCAAAGGCTTCTCGACGTTCTTTGGCTTGAATGACCTGATCCGGTCGAACGCTTCCTATGACTTTGACACCGGCCTGGCCGCGACCTCGCCGCACGGCTTTACGGCCGGCCAGACCGCCACATTCCGGGTCACAGGCGCGGACGGAGGACGGATCAAGGACATCGCCGTCACCGTTCCGGCCGGCAATATGGGCGCGCTGATGACGGCCCTGAACGACCCCGCCAGCGGCGTCGGCCTCTTTGGCTCCTTCGCGCTCGACGGCGCCGGCCAACTCGCCTTCACCCCAACCGGCGGGACCAAGCTGTCGGTCGTGCAGGATGCGACCAGCCGCACGGTTGGCGGCGAGAGCATGACCGCCTTCTTCGGCATCGGCCAAGCGGCCCGCGCAGCCCGGGCCTCAAGTTTCTCGGTCCGTTCCGATATCGCCGCCGACCCCTCCAACCTGTCGTTGGCCAAGCTGGACGCCACCGTGCTGGCGGGCGGCAAGGCGCTGGCGACAGGCGACACGCGCGGAGCCGACGCCCTGGCCCGAGCGGGGCTGGCCACCATGCGCTTCGACGCGGCGGGCGCGCTAGGCTCGGTGCGGTCCTCGCTCACCGACTACGCCGCCGCCATCTCCGGCTCGGTCGCCCGCAGCGCCTCAGCCGCCGCCAACGCCCACACCAACGCCGAGGCGCTGGCCACCGAATCCTCCGCCCGCCGCTCGGAGGTCGAGGGGGTCAACCTCGACCAGGAGCTGGTGAGTCTCACCACCTATCAGCAGGCCTACAACGCCTCGGCCCGGCTTATCCAAGCCGCCAAGGACATGTTCGACACCCTGCTCAACATGACCTGAGCCCGGAGCTAAAGCGCGATGAACCGCATCTCCACCGCCGCCAACTACAATTCGGCGCTGCTCAACATCCTGTCGGCTCAGAACCGGCAGACCGAGGCGCAGAACCAGGTCTCGACCGGCAAGATCGCCACCGACCTGAAGGGCTATGGCACCAAGGCCGACGCACTCACTGGAGCCCGCAGTCTGAAGGCGCGGATCGACACCCACCTGGAGAACGCCAAGACCCTGAGTTCGACCCTGACGATCCAGGACCAGGCCCTGAACCAGCTTTCCACGGCCACCCAGGCCGCCCGCGACGCGATCGCCGAAGCGGTCGCCACCGGCAACGCCGCCGGCCTGATGGAGACGCTGAAGGGCAAGCTCGGCGAGGCCGCCGACGCCCTCAACACCCAGTTCCAGGGCCGCTACCTGTTCGCCGGGGCCGAGACGGGGACCCGCCCCTTCACCGCCGACGACCTGACCGACCTGACCGCGGCGCCCAGCATCGCCTCCCTGTTCGGCAACGACGCGATCAAGCAGGTCGACCGGCTGGACGACAATCTGACGGTCGAGACCGGCTTTTTGGCCTCCGACCTCGCCACCCCGATCATGACCGCCCTGAAGGCGGTGGAGACCTTCAACGCCGGCGGCTCCGGCCCGCTGACCGGCCAGATGAACCAGACCCAGTCGGACGCCCTGACCGCCATGCTGGCCAGTTTCGACTCGGCCTTCGACACCGTGAACAACGCCGTAGCCAAGAACGGCGAGCTGCAGAACCGGGTCGAGAGCATCCAGGGGGCCCTGACCGATCGCCAGACCGCACTCAAGGGCATGATCGGCGACATGTCCGACGTGGACATGGCCGAGGCCGTCTCGCGGCTTCAGTTGGCCCAGGTGGCGCTTCAGGCCTCGAGCCAGGTGTTCGCGACATTGAACAACGCCTCCCTGCTCGACATTCTGTCGAGATGACCCGCAAGGACATTCCCAATCTGCTGACCGGCTTCCGCATCGTCGCGGCGCTCGCGGTCTTCCTTATTTTGCTGGCCTGCGCGGGCGCCCTGCCCGGCCAGGCCGAGGCGCCGCCGCCCGGCCTTCGCTACATTCTGCTGGTGACCGCCTTCCTGCTTTGGCTCGTGGGCGCGGCGACGGACTGGTTCGACGGCTTCCTCGCGCGCCGCTGGAACGCCGTCTCGGTCTGGGGAAAAATTCTCGACCCGATCGCCGACAAGATCGCGGTCCTGGTCGGCATCGTCGGCCTCCTGGCGTTGGAGCCTGGTGGGCGCCTGGCCCTGCCGGGCGGGCTGATCCTGCTGCGCGAACTCTGGGTCTCGGGACTGCGCGAGGTCGGCGCGAGCCGGGGCCTCAGCTTCCCCGTCACCCTCCTGGCCAAATGGAAGACCACCCTGCAACTGGTCGGGCTTGGCCTCGCCATCCTGGCCGCGGCGACCACCGTCGGGGTCTGCAGCTTCGCCCAGCCGCTCGCGATCGCCGCCGAGGCGGTGATCTGGATCGCCGCCCTGGTCACCCTCTGGACCGGCTGGGAATATACCGACGCGGCCCGCAAAGCGCTGAAGGACTAACCTGGATTAGGGCGCGAAAAGCTCGCGCTCGGCCTGCGACAGTTCTAGTAAGGTGCGAGCGGCGGGGTAAGGAGCCCCACGCGCGACGGAAGAGTATGGTCATGGACGGCGAAAGCATCTTGCACTTCGATCACAAGCCCCACGCGTCTCCGGTCCCGGCCGATGAGCGGACGGCCCTGCTCGCCAATCCCGGCTTCGGCCGCGTATTCACCGATCACATGGTCATCGCGCGCTACAGCGAAGGCCGCGGCTGGCATTCGGCCAGCGTGGAGGCGCGCGCGCCGATCTCGCTCGATCCGGCGGCGGCGGTCTTCCACTACGCCCAGGAAATCTTCGAGGGCCTGAAGGCCTACCGCACCGCCGACGGCGGCGCCGCCATGTTCCGCCCCGACGCCAACGCCCGCCGCTTCAAGGAGTCCGCGGAGCGGATGGCCATGGCTCCTGTGCCGGAATCCCTCTTCCTCGACGCGGTCTGCGAACTGGTCAAGGTGGACCGCGACTGGATCCCCACAGCGGAGGGCGGCAGCCTCTATCTGCGCCCCTTCATGATCGCCAACGAGGTGTTTCTGGGGGTGAAGCCCTCGTCCGAATACCTGTTCATGGTCATCGCCTCCTCGGTCGGGGCCTATTTCAAGGGCGGCCGCGAGGCGGTGCAGGTCTGGGTCAGCCAGGACTACACCCGCGCGGCGCCCGGCGGCACCGGCGCCGCCAAGTGCGGCGGGAACTATGCGGCCAGCCTGTTGGCCCAGTCCGAAGCCATCCGTCACGACTGCGACCAGGTGGTCTTCCTCGACGCGGTCGAGCGCAAATGGGTCGAGGAGCTTGGCGGAATGAACGTCTTCTTCGTGTTCGAGGACGGCTCCCTGCAGACCCCGCCCCTGAACGGTTCGATCCTGCCCGGCATCACCCGCGACTCGATCATGACCCTGGCCCGCGAGGGCGGGCTTACCGTGCGCGAGGAGCCCTATTCGATCGACCAGTGGCGGCAGGACGCCGAGAGCGGACGCCTCACCGAGGCCTTCGCCTGCGGCACGGCGGCGGTGGTGACCCCGATCGGCGAGCTGCGCTATCCGAACGGAAGCTTCACCATCGGCAATGGCGTGTCGGCCGGCCAGACGACCAAGCGCCTCAAGACCTCGCTGGTGGACATCCAGCGCGGAACCGCGCCGGACCCGCATGGCTGGGTCTATAAGGTTTTCTAGGCAATGACCCTGCCGCGCGAGGCCCCGCAAGGGACCGATGCGCGCCTGGTGCTGCACGACGCGGCGCTGGACGCGGCGCTGGAGCTGTTCGTCCTTTCCGAAGCCGCCCTGGCCTCGACCGCCGAGGCGGCGCTGGACGGCGAGACCCGCAAACTCGGGCGCGGCCACTGGCGCATCGCCTTCCTGCTCAAGCGGCGGCCGGGTCTTGGCGTCCAGGCGCTCGCCAACCTCACCGGCCTGTCCAAACAGGGCGCCAGCCGCACCCTGGCCGATCTCGAGGCCGCGGGGCTGGTGACCAAGGAGGCTGGAGAGGACGCGCGCCGCCGCAACGCCGTCCTGACCGAGGCGGGCCTCGCCTTCGAACAGAAGGTCTCCGAGCGGCTGCGCGCCCATCTGGCGCGAGGCTTCAGGGCCGGCGGGCTGGACGCCGTGCCCGCCGCCCGCGGGATCATCGCCGCCGTGGCTGGACCCCGCGCGCAGCAAAGGCCGCCGGAGCGATGAGCGGCGCCCACCTGCTGATCGTCGACGACGACGACCGCATCCGCGAACTCCTGAAGGAGTATCTGGCCCGCGGCGGCTATCGCGTCACGGCGGCGGCCGGGGCGGCGGCGGCGCGGCGGCTGATCGAGACCCTGGCCTTCGACCTCCTGGTGCTCGACGTGATGATGCCGGGAGAGGACGGCATGTCCCTGGCCCGCTGGGTGCGGGGCCGGGGCGCGACGCCGATCCTGATGCTGACCGCCAAGGCGGAGATCGAATCCCGCATCGAGGGCCTGGCTCTGGGCGCCGACGACTATCTGGCCAAACCGTTTGAGCCCCAGGAACTGTCCCTGCGCATCGCCGCCATCCTGCGCCGCTCGGGTCCGCCCGCCGGCGACGCCCGAACCCTTAGCCTCGGCGACTGCGCCTTCGAGCTGGAGCGGGCCGAGCTGACCCGCGCCGGCCGACCCATCCGCCTGACCGAAGGCGAGGCGCGGCTGCTGAGACGGCTGGCTCAAAGCCCACACATGCCGGTCGACCGCCTGGAGCTCGGCGAGGGCGAGGATGTGCTCGGCCGCGGCGTCGACGTCCAGGTCACGCGCCTGCGCCGCAAGATCGAGCCCGATCCTAAGAATCCGCGCTACCTACGGACGGTGCGGGGCGTGGGGTATAGACTGGCGCCAGATTGAAGGCTGATCTTCGATGATCGACGCCGCTCCCTTCGCAGACCGACTGCGCCGGCGCCTCAGGCCCCGCGCGCTGAAGCGGCTCATGCCGACCTCGCTCTTGTGGCGGGCCATCCTGATCATCGTCCTGCCCGTGGCCCTGATGCAGGTCGCGGTCACCTACGCCTTCTTCGAGGCCCACTGGCGCACGGTGACGGCCCAGCTGTCGGAGTCGCTGGCCGGCGACATCGCGCGCGATGTCGATGTCTATAGCGACACCCCGACCCCGCGCACCCTGGCGCGGCTGGAGGAGCGCTCCTCGCGCAACCAGTCGATGTCGCTGGCCTTCCAGGAGGGCAAGGCCCTGCCGACCGAGGCGCGGACCTCCCTGCTGCCCCAGTTCGACGCCGCCCTCCGCCGAGCGCTCGACGCCAAGCTGGAGGCGCCCTTCTGGCTCGACGGCACGCGCTACCCCCAATACCTCGACATCCGGGTCCAGGTTGCGGGCGGGGTGATGCGCTTCATCGTCCCGCGCGAACGCGCCTTCGCCGCGCGCGGCCATGTCTTCATCCTCTGGCTGGCCGGGGCGACTCTGCTGCTGACCGCCATCGCCCTCGTCTTCATCAAGAACCAGGTCCGCGCCATCGAGCGATTGGCCGCCGCCGCCGACGCCTTCGGGCGCGGAGCCGAAGCGCCCACATTCAAACCTCAGGGCGCGCGCGAGGTGCGTCAGGCGGCCCACGCCTTCCTGGCGATGAAGAACCGCATCCAGCGCCACATCGACCAGCGCACCACCCTCCTGGCATCGGTCAGCCACGATCTGAGGACGCCCCTCACACGGCTGAAGCTCGAACTCGCCCTGGCCCCGGCCAGCGCCCGGGTCGAGGCGATGAAGCGCGATCTGGCCGAGATGGAGCATATGATCGACGAATACCTCGCCTTCGCCCGCGGCCAGGGCGGCGAGGCGGTCGAGATCGTCGGCCTGCGCGGTCTGATCGAGGAAGTGTCCGAGGGCGCCGCCCGCGCCGGGGCCCAGGTGCAGGTCGCCGCCGACGCGACGCTCGCGGCCTCGGTGCGGCCCAACGCCTTCAAGCGCGCCCTCTCCAACCTGGTGATGAACGCCGCCGTCCACGGTGAGCGGGTCGAAGTCGCCGCGCGCGGCCGCGCCGGCGGCGGGGTCGAGATCCTGGTCGACGATGATGGTCCCGGGATCCCGCCTGAAGCCTATGAGGAGGCCTTCCGCCCCTTCAACCGGCTGGACGAGGCCCGCAATCAGAACCGCAAGGGCGTGGGGCTGGGGCTCGCGATCGCCCGCGACGTGGCCCGCAACCACGGCGGCGACGTGACGCTGGAGAAGAGCCCGCTCGGCGGCCTGAGGGCTGTGGTGCGGCTGCCGGGGTGATTTTTCGAAGATGACCGGAAACGAAACGGCCTCGCCGCGTTATCGCCGCAGTTCCTAACTGCGAGCCGCGCCATGAAGACCCTCACCGTCATCGTCACCGCTCTCGTCGCCTCCGGCGTCGCCTGGATGGTCCTGTCGGCGCCGCGCCAGAGCCTGGGCTTCTAGAGGCCCAGCCGCCGCCCGACCTCCTCGCCGATGGCCATGGAGGAGGTCAGGCCGGGGCTCTCGATCCCGAACATGGCGACCAGCCCCTCGATCCCGTGCATATCCTTGCCGTCCAGCCGGAAGTCAGGCTGCGGCTCGCCCGGCCCGTGGATCTTGGGCCTGATCCCCGCATAGTCCGGCGTCAGCGAGCCATCGGGGATGCCCGGCCAGAACTTGCGGATGTAGTCGTAGAAGGCGCCCGCCCGGCTCGGGTCGACCGAATAATCCTCGCTCTGCACATACTGCAGGTCCGGCCCGAACCGCGCCTGACCGCCGAGGTCTCGCCGGTAGTGGATGCCAAGCGCGCCGGGGATCGGCGGCGGATAGATCAACCGGCTGAAGGGCGCCTTGCCGTGGTAGGCGAAATAGACGCCCTTCCCCATGTGTCCAGCAGGGATGCCGTCCTTGGGAAAGCTATCGATCCCGGCCGCGGCGGCCTGCGCGCCGAGCCCCGCCGCCGTGACCAGATATTTCACCGTCAGTTCGGTCGGCTCGGGTCCACCCGTTCGGACCTTAAAGCCGCCGCCGGCGAGCGACTCGGCGTGCTCGAAGGGCGCGTCGCAAACCACCGCCCCACCGCGCGCCTCGATCTCCCCCTGCAGTGCGTACATATAGGCGTGGCTATCGATCACCCCGCTCTCGGGCGAGTGGACGGCGGCGATGACCCGCAGCTCCGGCTCCATCGCCATGGCCTCGGCGGCCTCGACCCAGTGAACGCCCTCGACCCCGTTGGTCGCGGCCTGGTCGAGGATGCGGTGCAGGCCGGGAAGCTGGCCCTCCTCGGCCGCCACCACCAGCTTGCCGCAGCGGTCGAAGGGGACGTTATGGTCCTCAAGGAACCGGTACATCGCCCGCCGACCCTCGACGCAGAGCCGCGCCTTGAGCGAACCGGTCTTGTAGTAGAGCCCGCCGTGGGCGACCTCGGAATTGCGCGAGGAGACCCCCTCGCCGATCCCCTTCTCCTTTTCGACCACCACCACCGACAGGCCGCGCCCGGCCAGGGCGTAGCCCGTCGCCAGGCCGACACAGCCGGCGCCGACCACCAGGGCGTCGAAATCGAACTCGCTCATCGGCCCCAGTCTATCCGGCCTTAGCGATTGCACGAGTGGCAAACCGGCGGCTTAGTCGTGTTCGAATTGTGGAGCGCACCGATGTCCTACGAAACCCTGCTGATCGAGCCCGGCGAGGGCTTCACCCTGATCCGCTTCAACCGGCCGGACGCGCTGAACGCCTTCAACGCGAAGCTGATGACCGAGCTGGCCGACGCCCTGACGACGGCCGAGAAGGACCCCGCCGTCCGCTGCATCATCATCACCGGCTCGGAGAAGGCCTTCGCCGCCGGGGCCGACATCAAGGAGATGGCCAACCTCAGCTACGCC
>CANJKM010000011.1 GCA_947474805.1 Caulobacterales bacterium
CTCCACCGCCGCGTCGATCATCGAGGCGGCCTGGGCCAGGGTGGGGCGCTCGCCGGTCGGCAGGGCCAGGGCGTGGCGGAAGACGATCTCGCCGTCCTCGGCCCAGACCTCGAAGTGGCCGATCCAGACACGCTGGTTGATCAGGCTGAGCAGTTCGTTGGCGGCGTTGCGCTTGGACTTGGTGACCCGCAGGTCGAGCGCGGCGCAGAGCTGCAGGCAGTCGGCCTCGGGCCGCCAGGCGAACCACAGCTCATAATCCTTCCAGTCGCCGGTCAGGGCGAAGGCGAGATCGCCCTCTTCGGTCCGGTCAAACTCGAGATTCTCCGCGTTCAGGACGTGTTCGACGACATCCAGCGGATCAAAGCCGGTATCGACGTCTTCCGGGCGGGGAGTGTCCATGATGGAACGCGTCCTGCGAGCGGGGCCGGCGGTGAATCACCGACCCTCGTCATTAAAAGGGAGCCTAGCTGCTTCGGCTAGGAAAGCTCAACCAGCGTCATCCGCAGGGCGAGCTTTGCGAACCTTTTGCGTCGTTTGGGCGATTTCCGCCCGCAGGGCGGCGATCTCGGCCTTGAGGGAATCGCGCATCGCCTCGAATTCGTCGCGCCGAACCAGGTCGAGCTCGGCCGCGAGCCGGTCGCCCTGGGCGCGGAAGGCCGCCTTGGCCTCCTCGCCCGCCGCCTGGGCCAGGCCCATAACGGATTCCATCGCCTTGGCGGCCTCGTCGAGGAAGGGGTTGCGGGTCTGCATGGCGCGGGGTCCGAAAAGCGAGGTTACTGAAACCTATATATGGGCGAAGGCGCGGCTTTGCGATTCCTTCCGTGCCCTGACTAGGGAATCCCCAGCGCCTTGTGGGTCTGGAACGACAGCCGCCATCGCGGATGGCTCAGGCAGTAGTCGATGGCCGCCTGGGTGTTCCGGGCCCGGTCCGGACCATCCATCGGCTGCAGGAAGAAGCGCTCAAAGCCCATCCCCTCGAACCGCGCGGGGTCGACGCCGGGCTGGGGGAAGACCAGTTTCAGCTCCTGCCCGGCCGTCTGCAGCACGGCCGCGTCGGCCTTGGGGCTGACGCATATCCAATCCAGCCCCTCCGGGGCGGGGAGGGTTCCATTGGTCTCGACGGCGACCTCGAACCCTTCGGCGTGGAAGGCGGCGATGAGGGGGGCGTCGAGCTGTAGCAGGGGCTCGCCGCCGGTGCAGACCACGAGCGGCCGGCCGCCCTGGCCCGTCCAGGCGACGCGCGCGGCCCTGGCCAGGGCCGCGGCGTCGGCGAACCGTCCGCCGCCCGGCCCGTCCATGCCGACGAAATCGGTGTCGCAGAAATTGCAGACGGCCTCGGCGCGATCCTCCTCGCGTCCGGACCAGAGGTTGCAGCCCGCGAATCGGCAAAAGACGGCGGCGCGGCCGGCCTGTCCTCCCTCGCCCTGCAGGGTCAGGAACAGTTCCTTGACGGCGTAGCTCACGGGCGGGGGCTCACAGGGGCTCGCGCCATTCGTCGAAGCCCTTGGCCCGCAGCGCGCAGGCCGGGCAGGTCCCGCAGCCCCGGCCCCAGGCGTGCAGCGGTTCGCGCTGGCCGAGATAGCAGGTGTGGGTCTCTTCGATGGTGAGGGCGACCAGGGCCTCGCCGCCGATCTCCTGGGCCATGGCCCAGGTCTGCGCCTTGGTCTTCCACATCAGCGGCGTCTCGATGACGAAGGGACGCTCCATGCCGAGCCGCAGGGTCTCCTGCATGGCGTCGAGCGTGCCGCGACGGCAGTCGGGGTAGCCCGAATAGTCGGTTTCGCACATGCCGCCCACGAGGGTGGCGATCCCGCGCCGGTCGGCCAGGGCCGCCGCATAGATCAGGAAGGCGAGGTTGCGGCCCGGCACATAGGTGGAGGGCAGGCCGCGCTCGGTCATCTCGATGGCCCGGTCGGCGGTGAGGGCCGAGTCGGCCACGGCGCCGAAGCTGCGCAGATCGAGCAGGTGATCCTCGCCCAGCCGTCCGGCCCATTGTGGGAAGCGGGCGCGGAACTCACCCAGCACCGTCATTCGGACGCCCAGCTCGATGGAATGGCGCTGGCCATAGTCGAACCCCACCGTCTCGACCCGCGCATGGCGCTCCAGCGCCCAGGCGAGGCAGACGGTAGAGTCCTGGCCGCCCGAGAAGAGGACGAGCGCTGACGAGTCGGGTGGCGGCGTGGGGGAGGGCATGGGATGGTGGGGTTATGGAGGCCGTCATCCTCTACACCACCTGGCCGGACGCCGATACGGCGCGGACCTGCTCGGCCGCCGCGGTCGAAGCGGGCCTGGCCGCCTGCGCCAATATTCTGGGACCGATGACCTCAGTCTATCGCTGGGAGGGCGCCCTGGAGGCGACCTCGGAAATTCCGGTCCTGTTCAAGACCACGGCCGAACGGGCCGAGGCGCTGAAAGACCTGATCCTGTCGCGCCACCCCTATGCGCTGCCGGCCGTGGTGGCCCTGCCGATCGCGAAGGTGGGATCGAACCCGGGGTTCTTGGAGTGGATCGAGGCGTCCTGCTCATAGATCGTCATCCTCCGGACGCCCGCAGGGCGGACCGGGGGACCCAGGCTAGGGTTCAGTTTCCGCTGGCGTTGCTTGGGTCGCCCGATCAAGTCGGGCGATGACGACAAAAAGAAAAGGCGGGCTCTGAGGCCCGCCTTTGCATCAGCCTGGATCGGTCGCCTATTTCAGCGCTTCGCGCGCGGCGTCCTTGGCCCCGCCGATGGCGCTCTTCGCGGCGCCGGCGGCGCGGTCGGCCCGGCCCTCGGCTTGCAGCTTAGCGTCGCCGGTGGCCTTGCCGGCCGCTTCCTTGATCGCGCCGCCAGCCTGTTGCGCGGCGCCCTTGATGCGGTCCTTGTCCATGATGTCCTCGGGTGTTGGGTTTCGGGGAGTAGCCCCGACCTAACTCGCAACGGCCCCGCAACGTTCCAGTCTAGATGGCGCCACAAGACCCGGCTAGAACCAGGGGCTGAACGAGGAACGCCCGCATGATCGCTCTCCTGGCCGCCGCCGCTCTCGCCGCCGTTCCGAACCCGACTCAGAGTGAAGAAGCCCAGAAGCTGCAAGAGCTGCAGATCATCTGGAACCAGACCTGCGGGGTGGCGGCCTATGGCAGCTACAATGATCTGTGCAATTCGCTGAAAGCGCAGATTCGCGACTACACCAAGAAGCAGGGCAAGAAGGCCACGCTTCAGCCGCCGCCGGTCGACACCATGCCGACCGTGGCCTCGGCCGACAAAAAGAACTGAACCTCGCCCGCCTCGGCGGGCTTCGGAAGCAACACCGCTGGGACAGGCGGATTATGGGAGAGAAAACAGTGAAGTTCATCGACAAGTCCGGCCTTTGCGCCGTCCTGCTGGCCTCCGCCGCCCTGACGTCGGTTCCGGCCTTCGCGGCCATGGCCCCGGCGGGCGCGCCCGCCGCAGCGCCCGCCCCGCCGAGCGCCGAGCGTCCGGCCGCCGATGTGGAGCGCGACGCGACCCGCAAGCCGACCCAGATCATCGCCTTCGCCGGGGTGAAGCCGGGCATGACCGTGGGCGAACTCGGCCCGGGCGGCTTCTATTACACCCGCCTGCTGTCCAAGGCCGTCGGGCCCAAGGGCAAGGTCTACGCCATTCTCAACGCCTTCGCCGCCGGACGCCCCGGCGCGCTCGATCAGGCCAAGGCCCTGGCCGCCGTTCTGGGCAATGTAGAGGTGCTGGTCGCCGACTATCCGACCCTGGTGCTGCCGACCAAGGCGGACCTGATCTGGACCACCGAGAACTACCACGACTACCACAATGGGGCGACGGCCAACGTCCCGGGCCTGAACAAGGCGGTGTTCGAGAACCTGAAGCCGGGCGGGATCTTCTATGTCGAGGACCACAGCGCCGCGCCGAGCGCGGGCCTGGAGGCGGCCCAGAAGTTCCACCGCATGGATGAGGCCGTAGCCAAGACCGAGCTGACCGCCGCCGGCTTCAAGCTCGACGGCGAAACCAACCTGCTGCGGAACCCCAGCGACAACCGCGCCTCTTCCAACAGCGAAGCCGGTCACTTTGTCACCGACCGCTTCGGTCTGCGGATGAAGAAGCCGGGCTGATTTGGATTTGGCCGCCCCGCCCCGGTGGCGTGTCTATCGGGGCGGTGGTGGCTGGAGGCGGGATCGAACCGCCGACCTGAGGGTTATGAATCCTCCGCTCTAACCATCTGAGCTACCCAGCCGGAGGCGGGCCGTATAGCGCCCATGCGCCGCCGCCTCAAGCCGCTCTCTCGGCTTGTTTCGTCACAGCTTCTCTTTACCCTCCGCTGGGATGACGGTTCTGCACCTGTTGGGCTCGCCGGGCGACGGTGGGGCGGAGACCTATTTCCTCGACCTCGTGCGCGCCCTCGCCGAGGACGGCCTGCCCCAGGCGGCGGCCATCCACGCCAATCCGGCGCGCGAGGCGGTGTTGGCGGCGATGGGCGTCCCGGTCCAGGTCCTGCCCTATGACGCCCCCTTCGATTTCGTCAGCGGCCGCCGCATCCGGGCCCTGGCGGAAAAGCTGCCGGCGCGGGTGCTGCTGCAGTGGATGAACCGGGCCGGGCGGGTGGTGCCGCGTTCCGGGCCTTGGAAGCGGATCGGCCGGCTCGGCGGCTATTACGACTTGAAATACTATCGCGGCGCCGATCTCCTGGTCGCCAATACCGAGGACATCCGGGCGCACATCGTCGCCCAGGGCTGGCCCTCGGACCGCGTCGTCTATGTGCCCAACTTCGCCGAACCGGCGATCGAGGCCGCGCCCGTTGCGCGCGCCTCGCTGGAAACGCCCGAGGGCGCGCCCCTGCTGCTGGCCATGGGGCGGCTGCACAAGGTCAAGGCGCACGATGTGGCGCTGAGGGCGCTCGTCCATCTGCCCGAAGCCAATCTGTGGATCGCCGGCGAAGGCCCCGAAGCCGCGCCGCTAAAACAGCTGGCCGAGCGCTTGGGGGTGGCCAGGCGGGTGCGGTTCCTGGGCTGGCGGCGGGACGCCTCGGCCCTTTACCGCGCCGCCGACCTCTGCGTCTTCCCCTCGCGCTACGAGCCCCTGGGCAACACGGTGATCCAGGCCTGGGCGCACGGGACGCCGATCATCGCCGCCGCCAGCCAGGGGCCCGGCGTGCTGATCCGCGACGGCGAGGACGGGCTCCTGACCCCCGTCGACGATGTGGAGGGGCTTGCGGTGCAGATTGGCCGCGCCATCTCCGACCCGGCGCTGCGGACGCGGCTGTCGCAGGCGGGGCTGGCGCGCGCCTTGGGCGAGTTCGCCAAGGCGCCGGTCGTGGCCCGCTGGCGCGAGCTCTTCGCGGCCTTCGGGGAGAGCTGAACCGTGTGCGGGATCGCCGGCCTGCTCGGACCCAAGGCGGATGCGGCCGACGCCAGCCTGATGATCGCCGCCATCGCCCACCGCGGGCCGGACGGAATCAGGACCGAGGCTGGGCCGGGCTGGGCCGTCGCCCACGCCCGCCTGTCCATCATCGACCTGGAGGGCGGCTGGCAGCCGCTGCACGCGGCCGGCGGGACGGTGATCGGCAATGGCGAGATCTACAACTATCTGGAGCTGACCCGCGATCACGGCCTTGGCGAGGCCCTGGCGACGGGGTCGGACTTCGAGCCGCTGCTGCATCTGTTCGCCCGCGAGGGCGCGGCCGCCTTCGAGCGGCTGCGCGGCATGTACGCCTTCTGTATGATCGGGGCGGACGGGCGCGCCTTCCTGGTCCGCGACCCCTTCGGGATCAAGCCGCTCTACTACCGTGAGGCCAAGGACGGGCTGCTCTTCGCGTCGGAGCCTCGGGCCCTGGGCCTCGGCAGGCCGCGCGCCGAGGCGACGCAGGAGCTTCTGGCGCTGAACTACACCCTGGGCCGCGAAACCGCCTTCGAGGGGGTGATGCGGCTGATGCCGGGCGAGGTGATCGAGGTGGCGGGCGGCCGGATCGTCGGATCCAGCCAGCACCGGGCGGTGTTCGGCGCCGCGCCGCCGAGGGGCGAGGCGGCGGGCCTGCTGCGCGATCTCGATCTCAGGCTGGAGGACAGCGTCCGCATCCACCAGCGGTCGGACGTGCCCTATGGCCTGTTTCTCTCCGGCGGGATCGATTCCAGCGCCATCGCCGTGCTGATGGCCCGGCTGAACGACCGGCCCGTGACCGCCTACACCTGCGGTTTCGACGCGCCCGGCGCGCGGGACGAGCGAGGCCAGGCGGAAAAGCTGGCGCGGGCGCTCGACCTCGACTGGCGCGAGACCACGTTCGGGGAGGCCGACTTCTGGCGGATCGCGCCCCAGGTCGCCTGGGCCATGGACGATCCGACCTCCGACTACGCCGCCCTGCCGACCTACAAACTGGCCGAGGCGGCCAAGGGAACCCTGACCGTGGTCCTGACCGGGGAGGGGGGCGACGAGCTGTTCGGCGGCTATGGCCGCTATCGCCGGGCGTTGCGGCCGGCCTGGCTCGGCGGCCGGGCGCCCGAGCCGCAGGTGGACGCCGCCGGCGCCGCCGCCCTGGCGCGCTGGCGGGCGGCGACCGCGCCGCCGCCGGGGCTGACACGGCTGCAGCAGGCCCAGGCGCGCGACATCAAGGGCTGGCTGCCGAACGACCTCTTGCTCAAGCTCGACCGCTGCCTGATGGCGCATGGGCTGGAGGGGCGGACGCCCTTCCTGGAGCCGGAGCTGGCGCGGTTCGCGCTCGCCCTGCCCGACCGGTTCAAGGTGAGGGGCGGCGCCGGCAAGTGGCTCCTGCGGCGCTGGCTGAATCAGGCCTGCCCGGCGGCGGACGCCTTTGGCAAGAAGAAGGGATTCACGGTCCCGGTGGCCCACTGGATCGCCCCGCGCGCGGCAGATCTGGGGCCGAGGCTGGCGGCGCATCCGGGCGTGCGGGCCTTCCGCGACCCGGCGGAGGTCGAGGCGATCTTCAGGGACCCGTCGCGCGCGGATCGCTTGTGGCCGCTGCTGTTCTTCGCCCTGTGGTGGTCGATCCACATCGAGCGGGCGTCGCCGGACGAGGCGATGGCGGCGCTGATCCGATAGGCGGGATCAGTTACCTCGCGCGCGTTTTCGGCTTATGACCGCGCCATGAGAGACGCCCTTCAACTGCCGGACTCCGCCAACAACTGGGTGGACCGCTATGCGCCGGCCAGGCTGCGGGCCTGGCTGAGGCTTGGGCGGTTCGACCGGCCGGCCGGGATCTGGCTCCTGATGCTGCCCGGCTGGCAGGCGCTCGCCCTGACCGGCAAGGGCGCCGACATCCGGCTCCTGGCGCTGTTCGCCTTGGGGGCGGCGGCCATGCGGGCGGCGGGCTGCGCCTATAACGACATCGTGGATCGCGACCTCGACGCCAAGGTCGCCCGCACCGCCATACGGCCGATCCCGTCGGGGCAGATCAGCGTGCGGGGGGCCTGGATCTTCCTGGTGGCCTGCAGCCTGCTCGGCCTCGCCGTCCTTCTGCAGATGAACGGCGCGTCGGTGATCCTGGGGGTGCTGTCGCTCGGCCTCGTCGCCGGCTATCCCTTCATGAAGCGGATCACCTGGTGGCCCCAGGCCTGGCTCGGCCTGACCTTCAACTGGGGCGCGCTGGTCGCCTATGCGGCCGTGGCGGGCAAGCTGACCTTTCCGGCCCTGCTGCTCTACATCGGCGGCATCGCCTGGACGCTGGGTTACGACACCATCTACGCGGTGCAGGACCTGGAGGACGACGCCCTGGCCGGGGTGAAGTCGACGGCCCGCCGGCTGGGCAGCGACACCAAGACCGGCGTGATGATCTTCTATGTGATCGCGTCCCTGTTCGCCCTGGCCGCCGCCATCGCCCAGGGGCTCGGGCCCGGTTTCTACCCAATCTGGCTCCTCTATGTGCTCCACTTCGGCTGGCAGATTCGGACGCTGAAACTCGACGATCCGATGGGAGCCCTGCGCCTGTTCCGCGCCAACCGCGACGCGGGCCTGCTGCTGTTCGCCGCCTTCTTCCTGGGAGCCGCCGTCTGATGCGCGCCGTTCTGATCGCCTCGGTCGGCTTGCTGGCCCTGGCCGGCTGCGACCGCAAAGCCGAGCCCGCCAAGCCGCCGGCGCCGGTTTCGCTTCCCGCCGCGCCCGCCGCCGCGTCCAGGCCGCTGGTCTATGAGAAGACCGTCCCCGCCGCCCATGTGAAGCTGATCCTGCCCGCCGCGGCCGCGGCGGCGCCGGCCCTCTACGCCAAACTCTATTCGGAGGGGGTCAACGACCTCGACGCCTTCGCCGACGGGGCCAAGGAGGGCTATGAGGAGCTGAAGGCGGCCGGCGCGCCGATCCGGGCCTTTGAGCGCGAGCTGAACTGGAAGGTCGCCGCCGAGACCCCGCGCCTGCTGGGGCTGGTGCTGGAGGAGTATGAGAACACCGGCGGGGCCCATCCGAACGCCGCTCTGGGCTCGATGGTCTGGGACAAGCAGACCGGCAAGGCGCTCAAGCCGCTCGACCTGATGCGCGACGACGTCAATGCGCTGAAGCTCGACGCCATCGTCTGCGACGCCATCCACGCGGCCAAGAAGGAGCGGACCGGCAGCGCCGAGCTGCAACCTGACCAGCGCTGCCCGGTGTTCTCGGACGTGAAGGTGACGCTCGCGCCTTCGACAGCGGCGGGCAAGGCGGGCGGGATCCAGGTGCTGTTCTCGCCCTATGAGGTCGGGCCGTGGGTCGAAGGTTCCTATGAGCTCAGCTTCCCGCTCGCCAGGATCGCCGGCGACCTCAATCCCGCCTACACCGCCGAGTTCGCCGGGGCGCCGCCGCCCGCGCCCGAAAAGTGATCGACGACCCGAGGGGCTTCATCCTCGCAAACACCCGTTTGCAGCGTCCGCCGCACACGCCCGAGCTGATCCTGCATCTGGCCGACGAGGTGACGCCGATCTGGAAGCTGACCGAGGAGGCGCTGGGCGAGCTCGGGCTCGATCCCCCCTTCTGGGCCTTCGCCTGGTCTGGCGGGCAGGGGCTGGCGCGCTATGTCCTGGATCATCCGCAATGCGTCGCCGGCAAGCGCGTGCTCGATTTCGCCACCGGCTCGGGCCTGGTCGCCATCGCGGCGATGACGGCGGGCGCGGCGCAGGCGACCGGCTGCGACATCGACGGCTTCTGCGCCGCCGCCGTGGCCCTGAATGCGGAGGCCAACGGGGTGGAGGTCGGGTTCATCCACGCCGACCTGCTGGACGCCCTTCCGCCCCCGGTCGATGTGATCCTCGCGGGCGACATCGCCTATGAGAAGCCGCTGGCGGCGCGGGTGCGGGCCTGGCTGAGGCAGGCGCACGCGGCGGGGACGCAGGTGCTGATCGGCGACCCGCACCGGACCTATTTCGATCCCGAGGGGCTGGAGCCCCTGGCCGAATATCAGGTGGAGACCACGCGAGAGCTGGAAGACTTCGCGGTCAAGCGCTCGGGCGTCTGGCGGATGATCTAGAACTTCGGGCGAAACCCGCGCGGCGCCCAGCCGAAGTCGGCCCGGGCGGGCCTGGGGTCGAACACCAGATCCTCGGCCATGCGGTCGCCCATGCTGGCGGTCGCGCCCCGGGGGCGGACCAGGCTGAAGGCCAGCCGCCAGAGCCACGGCGGGACGGCCACAATCCGCGGGCGTTTGCCCAGCCCCTCGAACACCCGCTCGCACATGGCGCGATAGCTCAGGGTCTCGCCGCCGGGCAGGTCGTAGGCGCGGCCCGTTGTCTTGGGGGAAGCCAGGATCGCCGGGACGGCCGCCGCGAGGTCCTCGGCATGCACGGGCTGGCGCAGGCCCTTGCCTTCGCCAGCCAGGGGCAGGAGGCCGATCCGTCGGGCGATCCCGGCCAGGCGCGAGACATTGCCGTCCTGGCCCTCGGCGTAGATCAGGGTGGGGCGCAGGATCGTCCAGGCCGCCGGCGACATCATCACCGCCGCCTCGGCCATGGCCAGACGCTCGGCCACGTCCCGCTCGGACGGCTCGGCGGAGTCCTGTTTGGTGAAGCGGCTGGTCGAGGAGAAGGCCACCAGCCGGGTCATCCCGCCAGCCAGGAGCCGGGGCAGCAAGGGCGCCAGGAGCCATAGCGGCATCAGGCTGACGACGGTCGCGGCGGGCGGCAGCTGGGGATCGGCTTCCAGATCGGCGGCCAGCCAGCGGCCGGGCGCGCCCGCCGGCGGCGCGCGGCTGACGGCGAGGGCGCGCCGCCCCAGCAACGGGGCTAGATAACGGCCGATCAGGCTCGTCGCCCCCAGCACCAGGATGTCGTCGCCCGCCTCGGCCATGTCCCTTGCTAGTCCGAGGTGCGTCGGACGGGAAGCTCCGACGCGCTTGCGCGCCCCGCCCCCGTGACTACTAATGCCGCTCCCTTAGCAAGTGCGAGACGCTTTGATGGAAGCCACCGTGGTCACCCCGTCCGGACATGCCTGCGCCCTGTGGATAGGGCTGAACCTGCTTCTGCTGCTGGTTCTTTCGATCCTGGTGGTGCGCCAGCGCCGCCGTCATGGCGTTCTGTTCGGCGACGAAGGGCAGCCCGAGCTGCTGCGCGCCCGCCGCGCCTTCGGCAACGCCACCGAATATCTGCCGCCGGCGATGGCGGGCCTGATCGCCCTGGCCCTGGTCGGGGCCGCGCCTTGGGCCATCCACGGTGTGGGGGCGGTTCTGTTCGTCGGCCGTCTGGCGCACGCCTTTGGCCTGTCGTTCGGCTCGGGCGTTTCGTTCGGGCGTCAGATTGGAATGATCCTGACCTGGTTCGCCATGCTGTTCACCGGCGCCCTGCTGATCTTCTACGCGGTCTAAGAGGTTTGGGGTGATCCGGTTGCGGGTGGCCTCCGCGTAAGCCATATCCGAGGGCCGCACCCTCCCCCTCTCGGAAACCCGATGGACGCTGACCTCCTGCACGACACCATCCGGCGCGCGCTCGCCGCCGGCGCCGACGCGGCCGAGGCGGTGGGCTCGTCCCGCCGCGCCCTGTCGGTCTCCGTGCGTCTGGGCGAGCTGGAGGAGGTCGAGCGCGAGGAGGCCCGCGACCTCGGGCTCCGCGTCTTCGTCGGCCAACGGCAGGCGGTGGTCGCCGGCTCCGACATTTCCGAGGCGGCCCGCAGCCGCATGGCCGAGCGCGCCGTGGCCATGGCCCGGCTGGCGCCGGAGGACCCCTACGCCGGTTTCGCCCCGGCCGACCGTCTGGCGAAGGGGCCCTTCCCCGATCTTGATCTCTACGATCCCTCTTCGCCGACCCCGGTGGAGCTGGAAGATCAGGCGCGCGAGGCCGAGAGCTTCGCCCTGGCCGTACCGGGCGTGACCAACTCCGAGGGCGGCTCGGCCTCCTGGTCGGAGGGCGACTGGCGGCTGGTCACCAGCGAGGGTTTCGAGGGCGCGCACCGGGCCTCCGGCTTTTCCCTCTCGGCCTCGGCCATCGCCGGCGAGGACTCGGGAATGGAGCGGGGCGGGGAATGGCGCTCGGTGCGCCATCGCTCCGACCTGCCGGCCCCCGGCGTGATCGGGGCCGACGCCGGGGCCCGCGCCGTCGCCCGGCTCGGCGCCCGCAAAATTTCATCGACCACGGCGGCGGTGGTGTTCGAGAACCGGCTGTCGTCCAGCCTGCTCGGTCCCCTGCTCAGCGCCATCTCCGGCCCCTCGGTGGCGCGCGGCGTCTCCTTCCTGAAGGACAGGCTCGGTCAGCCGGTTTTCGCAAAGGGCGTCAGGCTCACCGACGATCCGCACCGCCTGCGCGGCCTCGGCTCGGCTCCCTTCGACGACGAGGGCGTGCTGACCGAGAAGCGCGCCTTCATCGACGACGGCGTCCTGACCACCTGGCTGCTCAACACCGCCTCGGCGCGGCAGCTGAAGATGTCGACCACCGGCCACGCCTCGCGCGGGCTCGCGGGCGCCCCCGGCGTCTCGCCCCACAACCTGACCCTGGAGCCGGGGGCCGAGACGCCCGAAGCCCTGATGGCGGCGGCGGGCAAGGGGCTGGTCGTCACCTCCATGTTCGGCCCGTCGATCAACGCCAACACCGGCGACTGGTCGGTGGGGGTGTCGGGCTTCTGGTTCGAGGACGGGGCGCTGGCCTATCCGGTCACCGAGATCACCGTCGCCGGCAATCTGATCGACATTTACGCCCGCCTGATCCCGGCCTCGGACCTGGAGATTCGCGGCTCCACCAACGCGCCCTCGATCCTGGTCGAGGGGCTGGCCATCGCCGGCAAATGACCGCCGACCTCGACCTCTTGCGGGACGCGGCGCAGGAGGCCGGGCGGCTGGCCCTCAAGCTGCAGGAAAGCGGCCTGCAGATCTGGCGCAAGGAGGGCGGCTCGCCGGTCACCAGCGCCGACATCGCCGTAGACGCCCTGTTGAAGCGGCGGCTGCGCGCGGCCCGTCCCGACTATGGCTGGCTCTCGGAAGAGACCACCGACGATCCCGACAGGCTGGCCCGCGACAAGGTCTTCATGGTCGACCCGATCGACGGCACCCGCGCCTATATCTCCGGCCGGCCCTGGTGGGTGGTGTCGGTGGCGGTGAGCGAAGCGGGCCGATCGACCGCAGGCGTGATCTACAACGCCGCCCTGGAGGAGACCTATGAGGCGGCCGAGGGGAAAGGCGCCTTTATGAACGGCAGGCCGATCCACTGCTCGATGGTCACCGAGCTCGAGACCTGCGCCATGCTGGCCGACCCGGCCCTGTTCGCTGCGGGATGGGATGAGCCTTGGCCGGAGATGCGGATCGAGCGGCGCAACGCCATCGCCTATCGGATGGCTCTGGTCGCGGCCGGCAGTTTCGACGCCGCTGTCGCCATGGGCGACAAGAACGACTGGGACATCGCCGCGGGCCTTGTAATCGCCGCCGAGGCCGGCGCGGTCTCCACCGATCACAGAGGGCGCAACCTGCCTTTGAACTCGTCCGCGGCGAAGAACCCCAGCCTGATCTGCACCGCGCCGGCGCTGCACCCGTTGATCTTGGCCAGGACCGCGCCTATCGACCTGGACGAGACTACTGTTTGAGGGATTCGCCATGCCTGACCGTCAGCTTCTGCACCTTGTTTTCGGCGGCGAGATGAAGGCGCTGGGCGGGGCGCCAGAGTTCCGCGACCTCTCCAAGGTCGATTTCGTCGGGGCCTATCCCGATTACGCCTCGGCCCAGAAGGCCTGGAAGTCCAAGGCCCAGTCGACCGTCGACAACGCTCTGATGCGCTATTTCATCGTCCACGCGCACAAGCTGATGGATCCGCACGAGGAAGAGGGCGATCACGCCCACTAGGGCTATTCCCGCCTGAGCAACTTCTCGGTCAGCAGGCTGCCCCACATGCCGGCCTGGAACTCGGCCTTGATGGCCTTGGGGTCGTATTGGGGGCGACGCATCCATTCGATCAGGCTCACGCCCCTGGGTTCGCCGTCGCGCAGATAGAGCTCGAAGGCGTAGTCGATCACGCCGGTCTTGCCCTGTTTGACATGCAGGGTTCGGAAGCTGAGCTCATTGGCCATCGCCTCGCGGATCGGCAAGCCCAGGCGGTAGTGGGCGTAAAGGACGCTCATCATCCCGGCCCGATCCGCGCCCGACTTGCAGTGCATCAGCGCCGGATAGTCCATGGTCTCGAACAGGGCCTTGGCTTCCTCGACCTGATGCAGGCTGGGCGCTTCGCGTGAGGAGACGGGAAAATCGATCAGCTTGAGGCCCAGTCGGGCGCAGGCGTCGCGCTCCAGGAGATAGAAGGCGGTCAGATAGCCGCCGCCGCGCAGGTTCAGCACGGTGCGGATTCCGTGCGTCTTCTTCCAGCGCGCGAGCTGGAACGGCCAGGGCTGGTTGGTGCGGACGAGGTGCGGCCCCACCCAATGGGCGTTCATGAACCGCAGCCTCAGATAGGCGTGGTCCTTCCACAGCATGTCGAGATAGGCCCGGACGCGGTCCCACCGTTTGGACAGATCGAAGGTCGGCAGCGGCTTTCGGGTCACGGTGATGCTCTTAGCCGCCTCTGATGCGGCGCGGTAGGGCCTCCCGCCGGGGCCGGTTTGCGCTACAACCCGATCATGAGCGCCGCAGATACCTCTGAGCCCGAACCGGTCTCCGACCGGGCGACGGCGGTCCGTATCTTCCGGACCTATCTGGCGCCCCATTGGCGCACCCTCCTGATGGCGCTCGCCTGCGCCATCCTGGTGGCGCTGTTCACCGCCTTCCTGGCCTGGCTGCTGAACCCGGCGATCAAGCGGATCTTCATCCAGAAGCGCACCGACAGTCTGATCCTGATCCCGATCCTGATCGTGGCGGCGGGCCTAATCCGGGCCGTGTTCCAGATCGGTCAGTCGACCCTGGTCAACAAACTCGGCCACTCCATCGTCGGCGACATCCAGGTGGCGCTGTTCGGCAAGCTGGTGCGGGCGGATCTCGCGCGGCTGCGCGCCACCCATTCGGGGGCCTATGTCGCCTCGGTCCTCTATGACGCCGGCCTGATCCGCGAGGCGGCGACCTCCGGGGCGATCAACTACACCCAGCACCTATTCACCGTCATCGCGACGGTGGGGGTGATGTTCAGCCAGGATCCCTGGCTGACCCTGATCGTGCTCCTCGTCGCGCCCTTCTCCTCGGGGGTGATGCGCAAATTCTCCAAGCGGACCACCAAGGCCGCGCGCGGGGCGATGGCCGAGACCTCCGCCCTCTCCACCGCCGTTATGGAGAGCCTGGACGGTGTGAAGATCGTCAAGATCGACAACCGCGAGGCCGCCGAGGAGGCGCGAGTGGCGGCCGTGGTCGCGCGCCGTCAGAAACACATCATCAAGGGCGCTAACGCCCGCGCCGCCGCGGCGCCCGCCACCGAGGCCCTGATGACGGCGATCACCGGCCTGGTCATCGGCTACGCTGGCTGGCGGGCGACGACGGGCCAGATGAACCTCGGCCAATTCATGGCCTTCCTGGTCTCGCTCGCCGCCGCCTCGCAATCGCTGCGGCAGCTGGCCAATTTGCAGACCGTCTTTGCAGAAGGTTTGGCGGGCGCTCGTCGGCTATTCGAGGCGCTCGATGTCGAGCCCGAGGTGCGCGATCCGCCGGGAGCCCAGCGGCTGACGCTTACAGAGGCTGCCTTGCGCTTCGAGGATGTCAGCTTCCAGTACCGTGAGGGCGAGCCGGTGCTGGACCATGTGACCCTGGAGGTGAAGCGCGGCGAGGTCACCGCCCTGGTCGGCCCGTCCGGCGGCGGCAAGTCGACCATCCTCAACCTGATCCCCCGCTTCTACGACGTCACCGGCGGCAAGCTGAGCATCGACGGTCAGGACGTGCGCGACGTGACCCTGGCCTCGCTGCGCGGCAAGATCGCCCTGGTCACCCAGGAACCCTTCCTTTTCGACGACACCATCCGCGCCAACATCGCCTATGCGCGGCCCAAGGCTTCCGACTATGAGATCGAGCAGGCCGCCCGGGCGGCGGCGGCCCACGACTTCATCACCGCCCTGCCCGAGGGCTACGCCACCCAGGTCGGCGAGGCGGGCGCAAGGCTGTCGGGCGGACAACGCCAGCGGATCGCCATCGCCCGCGCCTTTCTGAAGGACGCCCCGATCCTGCTGCTCGACGAAGCGACCAGCGCGCTCGACACCGAGAGTGAGGCCCAGGTCCACGCGGCGCTGGAGCGGCTGATGGCCGGCCGCACCACACTGCTGATCGCGCACAGGTTGTCGACCGTGAAGGCCTGCGACCGGATCTATGTGATCGACCAGGGGCGGGTGGTCGAGGACGGGAATCACAAGAGTCTGGCGGCCAAGCGCGGCCTCTATGCGCGCCTGGCCAAGGCCCAGCACATGGATGCGGCCGAGTAGGTGCGGCCGCTGCGCCTTCCCCTGGTGCAGGCCGCGCTGGCGGCCGTGCTGGCCGTCTATCTGAAGGCGACTCTGAAGACCCTGCGCTGGACCGTGGAGGGCGACGAGCGGCCCCGCGCAATCTGGCGCCAGGGCGGCGGCGTCGTGGTCTGTTTCTGGCATGGACGGATCGCGCTCGCCCCGTCCTGCTGGCCCAAGGGCGAGGCCCAGGAGCCGCGCGCCCTGATCTCGCTGTCGCCCGACGGCGCCTTTGTGGCGCGGGCGATGGAGGCGCTGGGCTTTCCGGCCATCCGGGGCTCCAGCCTCAAGCCGTCCGATCCCGGCAAGGCCAAGGGCGGCTCGGAGGCTTTTCGCGAAATGCTGCGTTGGCTGAAGGGCGGCGGCGGGGTGGCGATCACGCCGGACGGCCCGCGTGGGCCGGCGCAGGTCATGGGCGAGGGGCCGGGCCGTCTGGCGGAGCGGGCGGGGGCGCCGGTGCTGCTGGTCGGCCTGGCCTGCAAGCCCGCGATCCGCTTGAATAGCTGGGATCGCACCCTCCTGCCGCTGCCCTTCGCGCGGGGCGCCATGGTCTGGGACGGACCCTTTGAGGGCGAGGCCGCCGAGGCGCTGGGCGCGCGACTGAGCGCCGCCACCGCGCGGGCCGAGGCGGTGCTGGCGTGAGCGCGCTCGGGCTAGGTCTCTACCGCGCCGCCACAGGCCTCATCGGGCCGTTCGCGCCGGCCCTGCTGCGGTCGCGCGCCAGGCGCGGCAAGGAGGATATGGCGCGGCTGGAGGAGCGGCTGGGCCGCGCCTCGCTTCCGCGCCCGACGGGGAAGCTGATCTGGCTGCACGCGGCCAGCGTGGGGGAGGGGCTGTCGCTCCTGCCCCTGGTTTCCGCCCTGGCCGGTCAGGCCGCAATTCTGGTCACCAGCGGCACCACCACCTCGGCGGCCCTGCTGGCCCAGCGGTTGCCCCAGGGCGCGATCCATCAATACGCGCCGATCGATACACCCGCCGTGGCGCGGCGCTTCCTCGACCACTGGAAGCCGGACCTTACGGTGTTCGTCGAGAGCGAGCTCTGGCCCAATTTGATCGCCGGGGCCAAGGCGCGGGGCGGCAGGCTCGCCCTGCTGTCGGCGCGCCTGTCCAAGGCCAGTCTCGACGGCTGGGCCCTGGCGCGGGGCTCGGCGCGCGAGCTGCTCGGATGCTTCGACCTGGTGATGGCCCAGGACGACGCCACGGCGGCGCGGCTGGTTGGGCTCGGCGCCCGCGACGATGGGCGTCTGAACCTGAAACTGGCCGCCGAGCCCCTGCCGGTGAACGACAAGGCGCTGGCGGCGGCCCGCAGGGCGCTCGGGAAGAGGCCGGTGCTGCTGGCCGCCTCCACCCACGAGGGCGAGGAGGCGATGGTCCTGGAGGCGTTTCGGCCGCTGAAGGCCCAGGCGCGGCTGGTGATCGCACCCCGCCACCCGGCTCGGGGCGAGGCGGTGGCCGCTCTCGCACGCCAGCAGGGCTTCTCCGCCCGGCGCCAGGGCGCGGGCGAGGCGTTCGACGGGCAGGCCGAGGTCTATGTCGCCGACGCCCTCGGCGAACTGGGGCTCTGGTTCCGGCTGGCCTGCACAGCCTTCGTCGGCGGAAGCCTGGTGTCTGGTCCCGGCGGTCACAACCCGCTGGAGCCTGCCTTGCTGCGCTGCCCGGTGATCGCTGGACCCTGGGTCGAGAATTGGGCGTCTGTTTATGCTGCAATGCAGGGCGGCCTCTACACCAGAGTTGACGGCGGCGCGGAATTGAGCGCGGCTTTCGCCGGGGCGTTAGGGGCTGACCCCGCGCTGGCTGAGGCGGCCGAAGCCTATGCCAGAACCGCGGCCGGCGACTTGTCGTCTCTCGCCAATCATTTGATTGGAATAATGTAATGGCCTGGCCGACCCCGAAGTGGTGGTATCGGCGCGGCGCCACGCCGGGCTTTTTGCTGCAGGCGATTCTGCGCAGCATGAGCCGGGTCTGGGGCCACTTTGCTGCGCGCCGGCAAAGGCGCAGCAAACCGCAGCATTTCGGCGTGCCGGTGATCTGCGTCGGCGGCGTGACTATGGGCGGAACCGGCAAGACTCCGGTGGCGCGCGAGCTGCTGCGGCGGCTGAACGCGCGGGGCGTTTCGGCCTACGGCCTGACACGAGGCTACGGCGGAAAGCTGGAAGGCCCCGTCCGCGTCGACCCCGATCTGCACGACGCGGCGGCGGTCGGCGACGAGCCGCTCCTTCTGGCGCGCGAGGCGCCCGTCTGGGTGGCGCGCGACCGTGCGGCGGGCGCGGCGGCCGCGGTCGCGGCCGGGGCCGGGGCCCTGGTGCTTGACGACGGTCACCAGAACCCAACCCTCGCCAAGACCCTTTCGCTGGTGGTGATCGACGGCGAGACCCGCGACGAGGAATGGCCGTTCGGCGACGGCGAGGTGTTCCCGGCAGGGCCCATGCGAGAGCCGCTGGAGATCGGCCTTGCGCGCGCCGACGCCGTTATCGTGATGCTGCCCGCCGATCTTGCGGCGCCCGATCCTGAGCTCCTGGCCCTGTTAGGTGATCTGCCGGTGCTGGTCGCGCGGCTCGCGCCGCTCGGGCCGCCCCCGCCGGGCCGCCGGCTGGGTTTCGCGGGCGTCGCCAAGCCCTGGAAGGTCGAGCGGGCCTTGATCGCCGCCGGTTGCGACCTCGTGGATTTCGCCCCCTTCCCCGACCACCTGGCCTACGGCGCCTCGGATCTGAGCTTTCTGCAGGGGCGGGCCGAGATGCTGGGCGCGGACCTGGTCACGACCGAGAAGGACTGGGTGCGCCTGCCGCCCGAATGGCGGGCCCGCGTCCCCGCCTGGCCGGTCGCCGCGAAGTTCGAAGACGATGCGGCGCTGGACGCCCTCTTGGATCGGGCGCTGTCTCGGGACTAGGCTGTTCCATCCTATGTGGAGATCGTCATGCGCCTCGTCGTCGTCGCCGTAACCCTGGCGTCCCTCGCCATCCCCGCCTCGGCCCAAATAGCCGCGCCCAAGCGCAAGGCCGGCTATTGGGAGCAGACCATGACCATGCAGTCGCCGCGCGCCATGACCATGACGAGCCAGTTCTGCACCGACCCTTCTGTAGAGGCCAAGGTCTCGGCCCTGGGGCAGGCTGGACCCGGCCAGGATTGCGACGCCCCCAAGATCGCCCGCTCGGCGGGCGGCTTCACCTTCGAGTCGACCTGCCGGATCGCCGGCCGGACCACCCACACCAAGGGGGTGGCGACGGGCGACTTCAATAGCAACTACAAGCTCGACATGACCTCCGACGCCGGGGGCGCCCCCAGCCGGATGCAGATCGCCTCCAAATGGGTCGGCCCCTGCCCGGCCGGCAAGAAGCCCGGCGACATGGTGATGCCGGGCGGGATCACGGTAAACATCGTGACGATGGCCGGGAGGGCGCCGGGGCGGTAGAGGAGCGCGCGCCCTCACTTCCAAGTTCCCCCGCGAAGGCGGGGGGCAGGCTTCTTTCTGAAGTGCAGCGCGGCGGTCCAAACCTGCGTCCCCGCCTCAGCGGGGACGCTCGGCTCGGGACTAGTCCCGCAGCAGTTCGTTGACTCCGGTCTTGGCCCGGGTCTGGGCGTCGACGCGCTTGACGATCACGGCGCAGTAGAGGCCCGGCCCGCCGGTTTCGGACGGAAGGGTCCCCGGCACCACCACCGAATAGGCCGGCACTCGGCCGCGGAAGATTTCGCCAGTGGCGCGGTCGACGATCTTGGTCGACTGGCCCAGATAGACGCCCATGGAGAGGACCGCGCCCTCTTCCACGATGACGCCCTCCGCCACTTCGGAGCGGGCGCCGATGAAGCAGCCGTCCTCAATGATGGTCGGGTTGGCTTGCAGCGGCTCCAAGACGCCGCCGATGCCGACGCCGCCCGACAGATGGACGTTCTTGCCGATCTGGGCGCAGGAGCCGACCGTGGCCCAGGCGTCGACCATGGTGCCCTCGTCGACATAGGCGCCGATATTCACGAAGGAGGGCATCAGGACGACGTTCTTGGCGATGAAGGCGCCCTTGCGCGCCACCGAGCCCGGCACGGCGCGGAAGCCCGCGGCGATGAAGCGGTGGGGGTCCCAGTCAGCGTATTTGAGGGGCACCTTGTCCCAGTAGTCGCCGTACATGTGCTCGTTGTCGCGCAGGCGGAAGGACAGCAGCACCGCCTTCTTGGCCCACTGGCGCACCTGCCAGGTCCCGTCGATCTTTTCGGCCACACGCAGGCTGCCGTCGTCCAGCGCCTCCAGCGTGGCGTGGACCGCTTCCGGACCCGCGCCCTTGCTGGACGAATTGAGGTCGTTGCGACCTTCCCAGGCGGCCTCGATGGCGGCTTCGAGCGAGCTGTGATCGGTCATGGGATGGGCTCCTTTCGGACGCGGGCCGAGAGCAGGAAGGGGGCCAGCGCGGGGGTTCTGTAACGGATGAAGTCGGCGGTGGAGGTCTTGGCCTGATCGCCGACCAGGATGGCGGTCATGCCCAGCGCCGCCGCCGGGGCGAGATTGGCCTCGCGATCCTCGAAAAAGGCGCAGACGGCGGGCGCTAGATCGTAGGCCGCGACCATGCGGTCGGAGGCTTCTTTGTGAGGTTTTAGCACATAATCCGCTGCGGCGCAGTGGAAGACGGACTCGAACATGTCGGCGATCCCGAGCGCTTCGAGCACCCGCTCGGCGTGGAAGCCGGGGGCGTTGGTGTGGATCAGCCGGCGGCCTGGCAGGCGGTCAAGGCCCGCCCGCAGTAAGAGATCGGGCTTGAGACTGTCCAGCGGCACATCATGAACATGGGCGAGATAGGCCTCCACGTCGGCGCCGCCAGAGGCCAGCAGGGCCGCCAGGGTAGAGCCGTACTGGTGGCGCATGTTCTCGCGCAGCAGGGCGACGGCCGGCTGGTCCTCGCCGGTCTGCTGCATCAGATAGGTCTCGATGCGGCCTTCCATTTCGGACAGGACGCCGCTCTGCCGGTCGTACAGGGTCTCGTCGAGGTCGAAGATCCAGGTCTCGACATGCGTCAGGTCCGCGGCTCCGGGATCGCCTAAGTCGGCCTTGGTGCTCATGCCGAGATCAGCGTGCCGGCCCCGTGGTCGGTGAACAGCTCCACCAGCATGGCGTGAGGGCGCCGGCCGTCGAGAATGACCACGGCCTCGACGCCGCTCTCGACGGCGGCGATGGCGGTTTCGAGCTTGGGGATCATGCCGCCGGTGGCGACGCCGTCCACGATCATGGCGCGGGCCTCGGCGATGGTCATCTGGCGGATCAACTCGCCCTGGGCGTCCAGCACGCCGGTCACGTCGGTGAGCAGCAGCATCCGCTTGGCCTTCAGCGCGGCCGCCAAGGCGCCGGCGACGGTGTCGGCGTTGATATTGTGGGTTTCCCCCTCGACCGAAACCCCGATCGGAGCCACGACCGGCACATAGTCGTCCTCATTATTGAAGATCAGGGCCTTGATGATCTTCGGATCGACGAGGCTGGGCTCGCCGACGAAGCCGAAGTCGACCGTCTCGTCCTCGCCGGTGCGGGGGTTCTTGCGGGTGCGCTTGACCCGTTCAACGGTGATGAGGCGGGCGTCCTTGCCCGACAGGCCCACGCCGCGCACATCGGCCTCGGCCCCGGCCCGGTTGATGAAATGGACCAGTTCCTTGTTGATCTGGCCGGAGAGGACCATTTCGGCCACCTCCATGGTGGCGGCGTCGGTGACGCGCAGCCCGTCGACGAAGGTCGACTTGACCCCCGCCCTGTCCAGCATTCGGCTGATCTGGGGCCCGCCGCCGTGAACGACCACGGGGTGCAGGCCCAGAAGCTTCAGCAGCACGCAGTTGGAGGCGAACTTCTGCGCGACCGCGTCCTCGCCCATGGCGTGGCCGCCGTATTTGATCACCACGGTCTCGCGATCGTAGCGCTGGATGAAGGGCAGGGCCTCGGCCAGGGTATGGGCGGTGGCCCAGCCGGCTTCCTCCTGGTCGGGGTCGATCGTGCTCATGGCGCGCGCAATAGCTTAAAGGGCGGGGCGTTGCTAGCGCGGAGGCTCCAGCTCCCGCAGTTCAGCCCTGGTCGCCGGAGCCGGCGCCAGGGCGTCGACCTGATCGAGCAGGCCGACCGCCAGCATCGCCTCGGCGCGGAGCTCGGAAATGCCCGTGCCCTTCTCCGAGGAGGTGATGGCCACGCGCGGGAAGGCGGCGGGGCGGCGCGAAATGGCCTTCATCGTCTCGGCCTGGACCTGCTTGATCTCCGAGGCCGGCCGCAGCTTGTCGGCCTTGGTCAGCACGATCTGGTAGGAGACCGCCGCCAGATCCAGGGCGTCGAGCGCCTCGGTGTCGACCGACTTCAGGCCGTGGCGGCTGTCGATCAAGAGGAAGACCCGCTTCAGGTTCGGACGGCCGCGCAAATAGGCGCGCCCGAGGTTTTGGAACTTGTTCTTCTCGCCCCGCCCGGCGCGGGCCCAGCCGTAGCCGGGAAGGTCGACCAGCCGCACTCGCTGGTCGAGCATGAAGAAGTTCACCTCTCGCGTGCGGCCCGGCTCGTTGGAGGCGCGCGCCAGGCCCTTGCGGTTGGTCAGAGCGTTGATCAGGCTCGACTTGCCGACGTTGGAGCGGCCGGCGAAGGCGATCTCGGGCAGAAGCTGATCGGGCAACTGCTCGATCTTGGCCGCGCCCATGATGAATTCGGCCTCGCGCGCGAACAGGATCCGCGCTTCCTCCAGTGCATCTTCGGTGAAGGCCTGATCCACCCGCTTAGGTCTTGGCCGGCGTGGCGCGCTTGCCCGACAGCCGCGCGATGATGTCGTCGATCGGATTCTCGATCTTGTAGCGGCGCATGATCACATATTGCTGCAGGATCGACAGGGCGTTGGACCAGCACCAGTAGATCACCAGGCCCGCCGGCATCCGGCCGAGCATGAAGGTGAAGATCACCGGGAAGAACTGGAAGATCATCTTCTGGGCCGGGTCCTGCGACGGGGCCGGGCTCATAGACTGGGTCAGCCACATCGAAAAGCCGTAGAGCAGCGGCCAGACGCCGATGTGCATGGGGCCGTCGAGGAAGGCGCCGATCATCGGCGTCGTCGCCGGGTTCCAGGGGATCAGGCCGAACAGGTTGACGAAGCTCGTCGGATCGGGGGCCGAAAGGTCGTGGATCCAGCCGTAGAAGGGCGCGTGCCGCATCTCGATGGTGACGAACAGCACCTTGTAGAGGGAGAAGAAGACCGGAATCTGGATCAGGATCGGCAGGCAGCCCATCAGCGGATTGATCTTCTCGCGCTGATAGAGGGCCATGGTCTCCTGCTGGGCCTTGGCGGGGTCCTTTTCGTTGCGCTTCTTGATCGCCTCCATCTCGGGCTGGAGCTTCTTCATCTTCGAGATGGACTCGTAGGACTTGTTGGCCAGGGGGAAGAAGATCGCCTTCACCACCACCGTCAGCAGCAGGATGGCGAGGCCGAAGTTGCCGATCAGGCCCTGGAAGAAGGACAGGAGCTGAAAGATCGGCCGGGTCAGGAACCAGAACATCCCCCAGTCGACCGCGTCGTCGAAGCGGGCGATGCTGAGCGAGGTCTCGTAGTCCTTCAGGATCGAGACCTTCTTGGCCCCGGCGAACAGGCGGTGGACGGTCGTGGCCTGCTGATTGGGCGCGACCTCGACCGCGCCGCTGACGTAGTTGGCCTCATAGACGTCGACGCTGTTGATCGTGGTGACGCGGAAATCCGCCTGGACCGACTGGCGCTGGTCGGGGATCACGGCGGCCAGCCAATATTTGTCGGTCAGGCCGAGCCAGCCGCCGGTCGAAGGTTTGTCGACCCGGCCGGCCTGTTTCCACTTCTTGTAGGGCAGGAGCTCAAGCCGTTCGCCCAGTTCGCCGACGCCGCCCTCGTGGATGATCGGGGTCTTGGAGAGTTCCGGTTGGCCTTGCCGCTGGACCGAGGCGTAGGGCGCGAGGCGCACGCCCTCGGTGGTGCGATTGGTCACCTGATCGGCGATGGTGAACATGTAGCGGTCGTCGACATTGATCGTCCGGGTGAAGACCAGGCCTTTGCCGTTGTCGTAGCTCAGCACCACCGGCTTGCCGGGGGCGAGGATGTCGCCAGAAATCAGCTTCCACATCGACTGCGTGGTCGGGACGCCGGCGGCGCCTGTCCAGCCGAACTCGGCGAAGTGGGCTTGGCGCGCGCCCTCGGGGCGGAACAGCTCGACCGGCGGCGAGCTGGCCGCCAGCTCGGTGCGGTACTGTTTCAGATAGAGGTCGTCGATCCGGCCGCCCTTCAGCGCCACCGAGCCGCTCAGGGCCGGGCTGTCGATACGGGCGCGGGGGCTGGCCACCACCGCCTGCTCGCGGCTGACGAACTGGCTGATCGGATTGGGGGCGACCCGGCCGTCGGGCAGCACGGTCAGGCCCGCCTGGGCCGCGGCGGCCGCGCGCGCCTGGGCCTCGGCGGCCTGGCGCTTCTGGGACGGGTTCAGGACGAAGGTCTGATAGAGGATCAGCATCGCCACCGCGCAGACGACAAAGACGATCGTGTTGCGGCTGTTCTCTTTGTCCATTGAGGCTTTGCTTCTACCGGGAAGAGGAAGGGGCTGGTTTGGAACGTCCCGACCGCCCATCACGAGACTGATTTGGGCGGGCGGGACGGGGAGGGTCGCCGCGACCGGCGGCGAGGGTTAGCAGCGCGGTTTTCACATCGTCAAGCAGTCGCGCCCAGGGACGGTTGGGCGCACCGTTGCGCGCGACGAAGACATAGTCGTGACCGGGCTCGGCGTGAAGCGGAGTCAACAGCCGGGCCGCTTCGCGCAACCGCCGTTTGGCCCGGTTGCGCACGACCGCATTGCCCAGCCGTTTCGTCGCGGTGAAGCCGAGGCCGATGATGGGGTCGGAGACTTGGGACAACTCGGCCGGTTCTTGCGTGGAAGGGCGCGGCAGATCCTGGATCAGGACGGCGCCGCGCGCGCAGGAAAGCCCCTGGGCCACGGCCAGGAACTGGCGGCGCTTCTTCAGCCGCTCGATCTTTGCGGAATGTTTGGGCGGGGTCATGCCCCGGCCCCACGGGAGCCGCCGGCTGGACCCTTCCCCGATCGGGTGGTTTCCACCCGGACGGGACAAGAAGGGTCCATTTTCATAAGTTTAGAGCCCGTCTGGGTGCCTCAACCGGCAACCACTTGAGGCTGACGGGCTCTAGGCCGTCAGCTTCTTGCGGCCGCGAGCGCGGCGGCGCTGGACGACCTTGCGCCCGTTCTTGGTGGCCATACGCGAACGCCAGCCGTGACGGCGCTTGCGCACGAGGTTGCTCGGCTGAAAGGTGCGCTTCACGGGGAGGCTCCAGGGGTGGGTCGAACGAGCCGGGGTGGATAGGGGAAGGCGGCGGCGGTGTCAATGTTTCGTGCGCCGCCTTGAGGCAACCTATCTCATAAACCGTCATCGCCCGACCTGATCGGGCGACCCAAGCAACGTGGGCGAAAGCCGAAACCTCGCTTGGGTCCCCCGGTCGGCTTCGCCGCCGGAGGATGACGTCAGTTGAAATGACGCGTGTGTGAGCCGCCGCGGCCTTGGGCGCGATTGCCCGCGACGACGGGTCTGGTGCATGGTCGCGCGGCATGACGATCCTTGATCCCGAGTTCGACCCGGACGCCCCGGCGCCCCGGCCCAGCCTTACCCGCCGGCTGGCCAAGAGCCTGCCTCTCATCGCCATTGTGCTCGTGATGGGCCTGTTCATCGGCCTCGGCGGCGCCCGCTATATTTCGATGGAAACCCTGCAGCAGAAGAGCGGGGCCCTGACCGCCTTCACCGGACGGCACCATGTCTGGAGCCTCGCCCTCTACATTCTCACCTATATCGCGGTGGTGGCTTTCTCCCTGCCGGGCGCCCTGATCATGACCCTGACCGGCGGCTTCCTGTTCGGGGCCTGGCTCGGCTCGGCGGCGGCGGTGGCGGGGGTTTCGCTGGGGTCGGCGGTGATGTTCCTGATTGCGCGCTCGGCGCTCGGCGACATCCTCAAGAGCCGCATCCGCAACGGCGGGCGGCTGGCGCGGCTCGAAGCCGGCATCCGTAGGAACGCCTTTGTCTGCATCCTGACCCTGAGGTTGATCCCCGCCATGCCGATCTGGCTGGTCAATATCGCCGCCGGCTTCGTCCACATGCCCTTCTGGACCTATTTCACCGCCACGGTGATCGGCATCGTCCCCTCATCGGTCATCTACGCCTCGATCGGCTCGACCTTCGGGCGGGTGTTCGAACATGGCCGTTCGCCGTCGCTGCATATGCTGCTCGAACCCCAGGTCATCGGACCCCTTTGCGGGCTGATGCTGCTTTCGCTGGCGCCGATCGCGGTGCAGGCTTGGCGCGCCCGCAGGGCCCGGATCAGACTCGGCGCCGTTTGAACTTGAGGCCGGGGTGAAGTAAGCCGAAAGGCTCCCGCAATCGTCGACGAGGGCGAATGGCAGACCCGCCCACCGTCCCAGACCCTAGCCCCGCGCCGCTCCCGGCGCTGCGGCCGAGGCTCGCCTGGCTCGGCCGGCTGACCATCCGCATGCCGTCGATGCCGGGCGGCCTGTCGGCGCGCCTGCTGCTGCTGACCGCCCTGTTCGTGGCCCTGGCCGAACTGTTGATCCTCTGGCCGGCCCTGGCCTCGTTCGAGGAGGGTTGGCTGCTCGACCGGGTTCGGGCGGCCGAACTCGCCTCGCTCGCGGTCGAAGCGGCGCCCGCGGGGGTGGTTTCGGACCAGCTGGCGGGGGAATTGCTCGAGGGGGCGGGCGTGGTCTCGGTGGCCATCCAGAGCAATGGCGTGCGCCGCCTGCTGCTCGCCGCGCCCCGCTTTCCAAGCCCGCCGGAATTGATCGACCTGCGCGAGCCCAACATCGCCCAGCGGCTCGCCGCGCCCTTCGCCGCCCTGCCCAAGGGCGACCGGATGCTGCGGGTCGTCGCCGCGCCCCGTTTTCGCGGCGGCGACTTCGTCGAGATCGTGGTCCCGAACGCGCCGCTGCGGGCCGACCTCCTCGCCTATATGCTGAGGCTGCTCGGGGTCACCGCCTTCGTGGTCGCGGTGGCGGGGGCGGTGCTCTACTTCTCCCTGACCGCCTTCCTGGTCAGACCGATTGGGCGGATCACGCGGTCGATGGAACGGTTTCGCATCCAGCCGGAGGACCCGGACGCGGTGATCAAACTGTCGGGACGCCGCGACGAGATCGGCCGCGCCGAATCCGAACTCGCCCGAATGCAGGACGAGCTTCGCGCCGCGCTTCTGTCCAAGGCCCGCCTGGCGGCGCTGGGGGAGGCGGTGGCCAAGATCAACCATGACCTGAAGAACATGCTGACCTCGGCCCAGCTGGCCTCCGAGCGGATGGCGTCCTCGGCCGACCCCCAGGTGGCCCAAGCCCTGCCAAGGCTGGAGCGGGCGCTGGACCGGGCCGTGCGCCTGGCCCAGGGGGTGCTGGACTACGGCAAGAGCGAGGAGCCGGAGGCCAACCCGGTGTCGCTGAACCTCTATGGCGCCGCCGAGGCCGCCGGTCAGGACGCGGGCCTCAGCCCCGACGGGGTGAAGCTGGAGCTGAAGGCGTCCAAACAGCTGATGGTCATGGCCGACCCCGAGCAGCTGCACCGGATCCTGGTCAATCTGTTCCGCAACGCCCGCCAGGCGATGGAGGCCGCTTCCGCCAAGAAGGCCTATCGGGTGAAGCTGGAGGCCAAGGCCGTGGGCCCCGAGGTCCGCATCCTGATCGCCGACAACGGCCCCGGCCTGCCCGAACGCGCGCGCGAGAGGCTTTTCCAGCCCTTTGCGGGCTCCAGCCGTCCTGGCGGCGCCGGCCTCGGCCTCGCCATCGCCCGCGAACTCGCCCGCGCCCAGGGCGGGGAGCTGGAGCTGTTCGGCTCGAACGAGAACGGCGCCAGCTTCGAGCTGCGCCTGCCGTTGGCCTAAGGACGGGCGCCCGCGCGCCAAAGGAGACTCTGCCCATGTCGGATGATGGAACGCCGCCGCTGGTCGTGATCGAAGCCGCCGCCGCGCCGGCGCGCACCAAGCCGTCCAGCTATCCCTCGCCGTTCGCCGAGCGGATGGAGGGCCGAACCAAGCGGCCGCTCGGCGCGCTGTTCGGACTCAAGACCTTCGGGGTGAACCTGACCGAGCTCGCCCCCGGGGCCATGTCGGCGCTGATGCACCGCCACTCCAAGCAGGACGAGTTCGTCTATGTGACCCAGGGCGAGTTATGGCTGCTCACCGATCAGGGCGAGCATCGGCTCGCCGCCGGCATGTGCGCCGGCTTTCCCGCCCGCGGGCTGGCGCACCACCTGGTGAACCGCTCGGATACAACCGCCGCCTATCTGGAGATCGGCGACCGCGGCGAGGGGGATAGCGCCGACTATCCCGCCGACGATCTGGCCGCCGTCGCCGTCGACGGGGGCTGGATCTTCACCCACAAGGACGGCTCGCCCTACTGAGGGCCCGCTAGAAGCCCTTGGCGATCCCTTCCCGCCGGGGGTCGGCGGCGCCCCGGATCCGGCCGTCCGGCAGCTTCTCGACGCCGTGCAGGCCCGACTCCTCGCCCTGGCCCAGCACGACGTTCAGCCCCTTGGCCTTCAGCGCCTCGGCGAAGGCCGGCGGGAAGGTGCTCTCCACCCCCACCCGGTCGCCGCGTCCGATGACATTGGGCAGGGAGAGGGCGTCGTACATCGGCATCTTCCAGTCGAGGAAGGCGACGATGGTCTTGGCCACATAGGCCGGGATCGCGGCTCCGCCCGGCGAGCCGATCGCGCCGACCAGCCCGCCGTCCTTGTCGAGGATGATGGTCGGCGACATCGACGAGCGGGGGCGCTTGCGCGGCCCCACCGCGTTGGCGGCCGGTGTCCCGTCCCGCTCGGTGGGGGAGAAGGAGAAGTCGGTCATCTGGTTGTTCAGGAAGAAGCCGTCGACCATCCGGCCATTGCCGAAGAGGCTCTCGACCGTGGTGGTGATGACGACGACGTCGCCGCGCGCGTCGGCGATGGCGAAGGAGGAGGTGCCGCCGGGCTCGCGGGTCTGATCGGGACCGAGCGCGATGGCGCCCATCGGCTTGCCCCAGGTCACCGCGCCCGAGGCGCTGGTTCCCACCAGCTTGGCGCGCTCGGCCGTGTAGGCGGGGTCGAGCAGGCCGTCGACCGGCGATTTCACGAAGGCCGGGTCGCCGATGTAGTGGTCGCGGTCGGCGTACATCAGCCGGCTGGCCTGGGCGAACTGGTACCAGGCCTGGGGGTCGTTCGGACCGCGCGTGGCGATGTCGGTGTGTTCCAGGATGCCCAGCACCTCCAGCACCGCGACCCCGCCGGACGGCGTCTTAGGGGTGCAGACGGTGTATTGGCGATAGGGGCGGCAGAGGCCGTCGGTCTTCAGCGGCTTGTAGGCCGCCAGATCCTCGACCGTCATGGCGCCGGGGATGGGGTCGGCGTGCAGCCGGTCGGCGATCTTCCGGGCGGTGGCGCCCTTCAAGAGAGCGTCGGGGCCCTGGACCGCCAGCCGCTTCAGGGTCGCGGCGTAGGCCGGGTTCTTCAGCCGGTCGCCGGTGGCGTAGAGCTTGCCGTCGGGCCTGGTGAAATATTTGACGACGTCGGGCTGGCTCGATTGCGGGAAGCCGCCCCGCGCCAGGTAGGCGCCGAGGCGCGGCGAGATGATGAAGCCGTCGGTCGCCAGCTTGGCGGCGTCGCCGAACAGGCGCCGCCAGGGCAGCCGGCCGTGCTCCTTCTGGGCCATATAGAGCATGGCGATCGCGCCCGGCACGCCCGAGGCGCGGCCCGAGACCACCGCTTGGCCGAAGGGTAGGGGCTTGCCGTCGGCGCCCAGGAACATGTCCGGGCCGGCGCCCGCGGGGGCGAACTCGCGCCCGTCATAGGCCGACAGTTTCCTGGCCTTGGCGTCGTAGAAGACCATGAAGGCCCCGCCGCCCAGGCCCGAGCTCTGCGGCTCGACCAGGCCCAAGAGCGCCTGCACAGCCACGGCGGCGTCGATGGCCGATCCCCCGGCCTTCAGCACCCTGACCCCCGCCTCGACCGCCAGCGGGTTGGCGGCCGAGACCATCGCCCGCCCCACCCCGACCTTGGCCGACAGCGGCGGCGCGCCCGGCGGCGGCGGCGGCGCGGCGGCGGCGCCGAACGCAAGGATCAGGGAGCCCGCCAGGGCGGCGGGAAGCAGGGAGTGAAGGCGCATGGGGGAGGAGCCTCTTATGTGGAGGCTATTGATAACCCCGGCCCGGCCCGAGTCAAAAACCGTTAGGGGCGAAAAGGCGCCTGGCGTCGCTTGCGCCCTGGAAAACTTGAGTCTAGGTTCCGCGCCCTCCGCCCAGGCCGGTTTGGCCAGGGCGGTAAGCGCGCCCGTAGCTCAGCTGGATAGAGCATCAGACTACGAATCTGAGGGTCGGACGTTCGAATCGTTCCGGGCGCGCCAATTTCTACCACTATGTCGTTGTTTTTAAAGCGATATTGGTAGGGCCGTTTTTGCCTATCCTAAAATTTATCCAACAATCATGCATGTCGTCGGCATCGGCGCTTTGCGGCAACTTGCCTTTGCAGTCGGGTTAATCCCTCGGCCAGAGGC
>CANJKM010000012.1 GCA_947474805.1 Caulobacterales bacterium
TCGTCGTCGCCGTGGCCCCAGCCGAGCCGGGCCAGATAGTTGCGCATGGCTTCCGGCAGATAGCCCATCTCGGCGAACTCGCCGACCGCCTGGGCGCCGTGGCGCTTGGACAGTTTGGCGCCGTCCGGGCCGTGGATCAGCGGCAGGTGGCCGAAGACCGGCACGGTCCAGCCGAAGGCCTGGTAGATCAGGGTCTGGCGCGCGGCGTTGTTCAGATGATCGTCGCCGCGGATGACGTGGGTGACGCCCATGTCGTGGTCGTCGACCACCACGGCGAGGTTATAGGTCGGGTTGCCGTCGGTGCGGAGCAGGACGAGATCGTCCAGCTCCTTGTTGGCGAAGCGGACCGGACCCTTGACCAGATCCTCGATCACCGTCTCGCCCTCGAGCGGGCCCTTGAAGCGGACCGTGAAGGGCCCCTCCCCGTCGGTGCGGTCGCGCCAGGGCGAGCGGATGGCGCGGCCCTCGGCGCGGGCTAATCCGCGCTCGGCGTCGAGCTCCTCGACGGTCATGTAGCAGCGGTAGGCGCGGTCCTGGACCAGGAGCTCATTGACCGCCTCGCGGTGGCGCTGGGCCTGGGCGTACTGGAAAACCGGCGGGGCGTCGGCCTTCAGGTCCAGCCAGTCGAGGCCGTCGAGGATGACCTGGACGGCGCCCTCGGTGGAGCGTTCGCGGTCGGTGTCCTCGATCCGCAGCAGGAACTTGCCGCCGGTGTGGCGGGCGTAGAGCCAGTTGAACAGCGCCGTGCGGGCGGTGCCGATGTGCATGGAGCCCGTGGGCGAGGGCGCGATCCGGGTAACGACGGGGGTCTGGCTCATCCGGCCGCGTAATAAAGCGCGGCAGGCGAAAGTGTAAGCGGTTTCGCCGCCCGCCGCGCTGGAACAGGAAAAGAGAGGGCCTTGAGGCCCTCGGCACAGGGGGCCTGCCATTGCCAATGCAAGCGGCTTGCCCTCACCATCGGCCCTGGGGGAAACCATGGGATTGGAGACGGGGCCGTGAGCAGCCTCGCCCTTGCCGCGAACGGACGGACTCGCGCCTTCGCGGGCGCGGGGGCCTATGGCTTGGCCGTCTTCTGCGCCGCCGCCCTGGTCTTCACCGTCGAGCCGCTGGTCGGCAAGCTGACCCTGCCGGTGCTGGGCGGCTCGCCGGCGGTCTGGAACACCAGCCTGGCCTTCTTCCAGCTCGGCCTCCTGGCCGGATACGCCTATGCGCATCTGTTACAAAAACTCACATCGGTTGGACGGCAGGCCATTGTCCATATCGCCGTGCTGGCGCTGGCGGGCCTGAGTTTGCCGCTGCAACTGTCGACCGCCTTCGGCCCGCCGTCGGACGAGGCGCCGACGATCTGGCTGGCCGGGACCCTGTTTCTGACGCTCGGTGCGCCCTTCGCGGCGCTGAGCGCGACCGCGCCGCTGCTGCAGGCCTGGTTCGCCAAGACACGGGGCGAGGACGCGCGCGGCGTATACGGCCTCTACGCCGCCTCCAACCTCGGCAGCCTGCTGGCGCTGGCCGCCTATCCCTCGCTGGTCGAGCCGTTGATGGGCCTGACCCGCCAGGCCCAGGTCTGGAGCGTCGCCTATCTGGTGTTCGTGGCCGGGACGGCGGTTCTGGCCGCGACCATGGCGCGCGGCGCCTCCAACGCGGCGGCCGAGGCCGCTGCGGCCCCGCCGATCACCGGCCGCCAGCGGCTGATCTGGCTCGGGCTGGCCGCCGCGCCGGCCAGCCTGCTCTCGGGCGTCACCGCCGAGATCACCTCCGACATCGCGTCTGTGCCCTTCCTCTGGGTCATCCCGCTGGAGCTCTATCTCCTGAGCTTCATCCTGGCCTTCGGGTCAAAGCGCGAGGGGGTGAGGCCCTGGGCGCTCGGAACCCAGCTCGTCTTCACCCCACTGGCGCTCTTGGCCATGTCCAAGGCCGACATGCCCTGGACCGAGCAGCTGACCCTGCAGCTCCTGGCCTTCTTCGGCGCGGCGGCGGTCTGCGCCCAGGCGCTGTCGGCGAGCCGCCCGGCGCCGGCGCGGCTGACCGAATTCTATTTCTGGCTGGCGCTGGGCGGCGCCATCGGCGGCAGTTTCAACGCCTTCCTGGCCCCCCTGCTCTTCCCCGAGGTCTGGGAATATCCGGCCGCCCTGGTGCTGTGCATGCTGGCCCGGCCATCGACCGGCGCGCCCCTGGAGCAGCGCGAGAAGGTCTGGATGGCCGCGGGTCTGTTCTGGATCGCGCCCCTGCTGATCCCGGTCTTCACCATGCCCGACATGCTGGCCGCGGCCATGCGGCTGACCCCGGCGGCGGTGGCGCTGATGCTGCGGCGGCGCTCGGTCGCGGTCTGTATCCTGCTGGCCGCCCTGGCCGCCTCGGCCGAGACCCAGGCCTGGGGCCGCTACACCCACCATTGGCGCAGCTTCTTCGGGGTCCTGCACCTGCACGAGGTCGAGACCAAGGGGCTGGGCAAGCTGACGGTCATGGTGCACGGCACCACCCTGCACGGCGCCCAGTATCTGGACCCGGCCCGGCGCTGCGACCCCACCACCTATTATTCGCCCGCCACCCTGATCGGTCAGGTCTATGCGACCGAGCAAAAGCGCGCGCCCCAGGGGCTGTCGATCGGCGCGGTCGGGCTGGGCGCGGGCACGGTGGCGACCTTCGTGCGGCCGGTCGACAAGATGACCCTGTTCGAGATCGATCCCCTGGTGATCCGGGTGGCCACCGACCCGCGCTATTTCTCCTTCGTGCGCGGCTGCGCCAAGGGGCCGGTGGACGTCGTGCTGGGCGACGCCCGGCTGTCGCTGAGCAAGATCCCGAAGGCCTCCTACGACCTCCTGATGATCGACGCCTTCTCGTCCGACAGCGTGCCGACCCATCTGCTGACCCAAGAGGCGATGGCGCTTTATCTGGATCGGCTCAAGCCGGACGGGGTGCTGCTGTTGCACCTGTCCAACCGCAATCTGGTGCTGGCGGGCCCGGCGGCGGCGACCGCCCACGCCCTGGGCGCGACCGCGCGCGTCGGCTGGCATTGGACCCTACCCCAGGCCTCGCCCTATACCGAGGCGGCGGGCGAGGCGATGGTGATCGCCCGCGAGGCCGAGACGCTCGACCGCTACAAGACCCTTGGCGAATGGGAGCTGACCCAGCCCAAGGGCCGACCCTGGACCGACGACCGCACCAATGTGTGGGGCGCGATGCTGGCCCACATCAAGGGGCTGGGCGCCTAGAGCGGAGCCATCTAATCGCGCGGCGGCCTTGGCGGACCAAAGGTCGGCAGGGTCAGGCGATAGACCAAGATGACGCTGTCGTTGTCGCCGACGCCGCTGCCGTCCTTGCCGGTCAGGCTGGCGTCGAAGTCGACGCCGTTGACGCGGCCGTTGGCGGTCTCGAAGTCGTTGTCGTTGCCGACAAACAGCAGGACGTCGTGGGGCGCGGCCTTGTCGAGCATCGGCGCCAACGCCAGGGCTTCCCACTTCTCAGATAGGCTGGCGGGGGTCGAGGGCGCGGTCTCCAGGTTCATGCCGACCCGGGCCAATTGGACGGGGTTCAGCAGGTTGACCAGCTCGACTTGCCGCACGGGCAAGATGCCGGCGACCAGGCGTCCGTCGAGGGCGACGGGTTTGACGCCGACTTCGAAGTCAGTGCCCGCCAGGTTGGTCGCGCCGGCTATGTCGGCCAGCAGCACGCTCTTGAACACGGGCGGCCGGGGCGAGCCCTTGCCGCGGCCGAGGCCGTCGCGGGAGAGCACCAAGAACTGGCCGTCGTTCAGGGCCACCATCTCCGACTGGGCGGCGGCGGCGTCGGCGGGACCGCCGTCGCCAGCTTCGCGCAGGACCGGGAGCTGCAGCACATAATGGCCGATCGGGCGCCTCGGCGAGCGGGTCCTGGAGATGTCGTAGATCAGGACGCGGGTATTGCGGCGCGCCTCCCCGCCTGTGCCCGTGCTGTCCTGCATGGCCGCGCTCTGCAGCATGGTCATCAGCCTCGTCCCGTCAGGGCTGACCGAGACGGCTTCCAGGCCCTGGTTGTTTCGGCGGCCGGTGGTCGGCGGCTTGGTCGAGTTGAAGTTCAGCCTGCCGTCGGTCATCGGCAGCAGGGCGGGCACCGCCGGAATGGCGCCGACCTGTCGGCCGGAGCGGTCGAACAGATAGATGCCGGCGGTGTATTCGTCCGAGACGTAGAAGCGGCCGTCCGGCAGGCGGGCGATGGATTCCGGATCGAGGCTGAGCCTTCCCGCGCCCCGGCCCGTGTTCAGCGAGGGATAGGCGACCCCCCGTCGGTTGACGACGTTGTCGCCGGGGTCCTTGCCGATGAAGGGTTGGCCCATTGCATCCCTGAGCAGGAAGCCGCCCGTGGGGGTGATCTCGAGCTTTGCGCCTTTCAGCGTCAGGCGGTGGCTATGGACACGGTCGGCGTAGTCGGTGCTCTCGCCGATCGGGCCGACGTTGCCGGGACCCCGGTCGGGCAGAGTGAGGAGACCGCCGCTGTAGCTCCCGTCCGGGTTGCGGCGCCAGGCGGTGAGCGCCATGCCGGAGAAAGAGCCCAGGGTCTCGCCGCGAAAGTCCCGGGTGCGGGCGCTGAGCCGGCCCACGGCCACGAGACCGTGGTTGACGTAGGTCTGCCCGCCGAATGGGACCGACCGGGCGCCGGGGGTTTCATCCCAGTGTTTGGTCAGATTGGCGGGCTGCTGCGCCATGGCAGGAGCGGGCAGGGCGAGGAGGGCGAGGGCCAGGCCGGCCTTGAGGCGCATGCGAGATGTCCGAAAGCAAAGGGAGGCGGCCCCGTGATGGCGCCGCCTCCGGGGACTCTCTGCCGTCTTGAATGGGCTAGCGCAAGCTCACGGCGCGGGTCCAGGGGGGCCACGACGCCCCCCGTCAAGCCGGACTCAGCGGCGCGCAGCGGATGCGGGCCATTCCGCGCCTCCTGATTGTAGCAAAAGCGTCATCAGCGCGTGGAATAGCTCCGCTTGTGACAATACCCGGCGCCGCGGACGCAAGTCCTTGCGGCGCGCTATGTCTGAGGAAGCCCAAATGTCGCTAAGGTCCGCTCTCATGGTGGCGGTCGCCGCCAGCTGCTTCACATTGGCCGCACAGGCTGAAGCCGCCGCCGCGCCCGCCCCCGCGGACAGCAACGACGTCGAGGCGATCGTCATCGTCGGAAGCCGCCAGACCCGCTCGGTCTCGACCCTGCTGCCGGCCAACCTCGACGTGCTGCCGCCCGGCACCAGCGTGCAGAAGGCGCTGAACTTCCTGCCCGGGGTGATGGCGCAGTCGATCGACGCCCTGGGCGTCAACGAGCAGTCTCTGTCCCTGCAGGTGCGCGGCTTCAACACCACCCACCTCGGCTACACGCTCGACGGGGCCCCGCTCGGCGACGGCGCCTACAACAACTACAACGGCCTCACCATCAGCCGCGCGCTGATCTCCGAGAACATGGGCCGCGCCGATCTCGCGACCGGCATCGCCGGCCTCGGCATCGCCTCGACCAGCAACCTCGGCGGCGCCCTGCTCTACAGCAGCAGCGACCCGTACCCGGAGATGGGGCTCGATATAAACGGCACCGCCGGCAGCCAGAAGAGCCTGCGCACCTTCGGTCGCTTCGACACCGGCGAACACGGCGGTTTCTCGGCCTATGTCTCCGGCCAGTACGTCGAGCAGGATCTGTTCGTGAACCAGGGCGCCTATAAGAAATCGACCGGCAAGCAGTTCAACGGCAAGGCGATCTACGCCTTCAAGGGCGGCAAGCTGACGGCCTTCGCCGACATTTCGCGCACCAACCAGGCCGACGACCCCTATCTGTCGAAGGAGATGCTTGGCCGCCGGGGCTGGGATCTGGGGGGGTATGCGCCCAACTGGGACGCCTATGTCAGCCGCGCCTACTGCGCCGTGACCGCGCCGGTCGCGCCGGCCGGGAAGTGCATCGACTCGGTGCTGCCGGAGAAGCGCGCCGACGTCACCTTCACCAACGGCCAGATCCTGCGCAGCGACGACTTCTTCTACGTCGCCGGGGATTTCGACCTCACCGACGCCCTGAAGCTGCGCGTGCAGCCGTACAAGCACACCGACAAGGGCGCCGGGAACAACTTCATCACCGGCTGGTCCACCCAGGGCACCCCCTCCACCACCGACGACGTGCCGGTCCAGATCCGCGACACGCGCTACACCATCGACCGCTACGGCGTGCTCGGGAATGTCGATTGGACCATCGGCGTCAACACCCTCAAGGCCGGCTTCTGGTTTGAGAAGAACACCTCGAGCGCCGAGCGCTACATCCGGACCAGCGTCACCGGTCCCTTCAGTCTGGCGCGGTTCCTGGACGACACCCAGCCGGAGACCGCCCAGTGGGTCCAGGAGACCCATTGGACAACCCGCCAGTTCTACGTCGAGGACACGATCAGCCTGCTGGACGACGCCGTGAGCATCGATTTCGGCTTCAAGAGCACCTACGGCAAGTCGGACGCCCGGGCCGTTCCGGGCGTCGCCAAGGCGCCGCCGCCGGCGTCCAGCCAGTTCGCCAGCGGCGTGCTGGAGGCCAAGGACAACTTCCTGCCGGAGGCGGGCGTGCGCTGGCGGGTCGCGCCGGGTCATGAGGTGTTCGCCAGCTACGCCGAGAACATCGCCATGTACCAGGGCGGCTTCAAGCTCGGCCCGCAGTCGGTCTCACAGGCCGTCTGGGACGTGCAGGGCAAGACGCTGAAGCCCGAGACCTCCAAGAGCTTCGACGGCGGCTACCGCTATGTGAGCGGCCCGCTGCAGGTTTCGGCCTCGGTCTACCACGTGAAGTTCGAGAACCGCCTGCTGCAGTACAACCCCTGCCCGACCAACCAGCAGCAGAACCCAGGCTGCGGCAACTCCTTCCACAACGCCGGCCACGTCACCAGCAAGGGCTTCGAGCTCGGGGTGATGTGGAAGCCGATCTCGTGGCTGAGCTGGTACAACTCGTTCGCCTACAACAAGTCGACCTATGATGACGACCTGAACTTCTGCACCACCACCTGCGTGGTCAAGGCCATCGCCGGCAAGCAGCAGGTCGATACGCCCAAGGAGTTGGTGGCCAGCGTGCTGACCCTGAAGCGGGACGGCTTCTTCGCCTCGCTCTCGGGCAAGTACACCGGCCGCCGCTACTACACCTTTACAAACGACCAGGGCTTCGGCGGCTACACCACCTTCGACCTCGGGCTCGGCTACGACTTCGGCGCCCTCGGCGGGTGGGGCAAGGGCGCGAGGCTGTCGATGAACGTCACCAACCTGACCAACGAGCGGCATGCGTCGAATTTCGACAACAGCGTGTTTGCTCCGGACGACGCGCCCGGCACCATCCTGGTCTTCCACTCCTCGGCGCCGCGGCAGGTCTTCGCCACGCTCAGCGTGAACTTCTAAGCGTCCGCGCGACGCCACTGTCAGGACCTCTATCTTCCCCGCCGCCGCCGGCGGGGAAGGTGAGGCTGGGTCGCGACGGGGATGAAGCGCTCGAACGCCTCAAGACCGGCCAGGGCTCGCGCCTGCCACGTGGTCGTTCCGTAAGCCCTCCAACCGAGCTTGGCTGTTATGCGGTTGTCGCCAAGGCGCTGTAGTCCGCGCTCTGCGATTTCAAGAACTCGCGCAGAAACGGTCGGCGTACCCATGACCCATCTCATCATCGTCATTCCGAACGAGGACGGCTGGATCGTCCGGTCGGCGTCGCTTGGCGCGGACATGGGCTTCCGGAGCGGCGCCCAGGCCGAAGCCATGGGCCGTCGCGTCGCCCAACAGCTGGCGATGGGCGGAGAGACGGCGGAGCTGCGGATCTTCCTGCGCGACGGAACCCTGGCCGGGCGCAGCGCCTATGGGGCCAGCCGGGCCGCCTGACATCGAGGCGACGGGATGAAGTCCGAGGGACTCATTCCGGTAACGTGCGGCAAGTGAACCTTGGATGGGAAGCGCGACCTCGGCGCTGACGCGCCGCCACCCCCATCCCCGCCCTTCCCCCCTCGAGGGGGAAGGGGTCAGCCAAAGTTGATCGGTTCTAGAATTTGAAGCGGACGCCGCCGACATAGCGCGGGCCGAACTTCTCGTATTCGATCGGATAGCGCGACTGGTCGCCAAAGCGGCGGGCGCCTTGGTTGCCCAGGTTCGAACCGTCGAAATAGGCCTCGAAGTGCTTGTTGATCTGGTAGCGGACCGACAGGTCGATCTCCTCGTCGGAGTCCCAGAAGATGTCGCCGTTGTCGACCGGATAGACGCCGCCGTTGATGACCCGGTAGGCGCCCACCGACTCGCCCCAGGGGGTGCGGTACTGATAGGCCAGCCGCACCGACAGGCCGTATTTCTCATAGGTGGCCTGCAGGTTGTAGACGGCGTCGGAAGTCCCGAGGACGCTGATCTTGCGCTCGGGCACGCCGTTCAGCGCCGGAAGACTGACCGAGGAACTGGTGAAGGTGGCCGAGGCGTTGACCCCGAAGCCGCCGAGCCAGTCGGCCCAGCCCGCCTTGTCGACCAGGCCCTGGGCGGTCTGGACATAGGCCAGCTCGATCCCCTCCAGATGGCCCGAACCGCCGTTGCCGACCGAGGTGTAGGCGTAGCTGGAGCGGTCGAGGCCGTTGACGTCCAGGGTGTCGAGCCCGAATTGGGCCGAGCGCTGGACCAGGACGTCCTTGATGTCCTTGTAGAAGGCGCCGACCGAGAAGAAGCCGCCGCCGCGCATGTACCATTCCAGATAGGCGTCGAGGCCGATCTGCTTTTCCGGCTTGGCGGTCGGGTTGCCGCCGGAGATGCTCTGGGCGGCGTCATTGATGGTGAAGTTGGGCCGCAGGTCGTCGAAGTCCGGGCGCGAGGCCGAGGTGGTGGCGCTGAACCGCGCCTTCAGATTGTCGCGGACGTTCCAGTTCAGGTGGACGCTCGGATAGAAGAGGGTGTTGGAGCTGGAGGTCTGCACCAGCCGCGTCTGGGCCGGGGTCCCGCCCGCCGCCGGGAAGGCGACATAGGCCTGGCCGGTGTTCTCCACATGCTCCATCCGCACGCCATAGACGAGGTTGCCCCAGCCCAGATCGCTGGTGCCCATGGCGTAGGCGGCGCCGAGCTTCTCGGTCACCTTCCAGTAGTTGGCGCTAGTGTCGGTGCGGGTCGCCACGCCGGTCGCGACCAGGTTGTTCATATAGGCGGTCGTGAAGTCCTGGTCGGTGTAGCGGAAGGTGTAGTTGAGGTTCTGGGTGCCGAGGTAGCCCAGGGTGTTGCCGTTCACGAAGGTCGCCCAGGTCGGGACGGCGCCGGGCACGGTGGAGGCGCTGTAGCCGATCTCGCGCGATTTCTTGGTCCGGTCGGTATAGAGGCCGCCTAACTGAATCTTGGTCTTCAGGCCAAACAGGCCCGTCTCGCGGGAGAGGTCGAGCTTGGCGGTGTCGGCCTGGGTAATGTCGCCGCCCTTCAGATTGCCGATGGTCTGCATCGGGAACTGGAAGGCCTCGATATCGGTGATCTGGGCGCCCTTGACCCGGGCGCCGGTGACGCCGCCGGTGGCGTAGAGCTTCATCGTGTTCACGGCGCCGTCGCGGAAGTCATAGTCGACCGTCGGACGCAGATTGAAGGCCGCGGGGCTCTGCAGGGCCGCCGTCACCGGGGTGTCGCGTCCGTCCTGGGTGAAGGTGTAGTTCAGCCGCCAGGAGACGTCCCAATCGGAGACCCGATGGTCGCCGCCAAGCGTGCTGGTCGAGATGTATTCGAGGCTGTCGCGATAATCGATGCGGGCGTTGATCCGGGCGCCGTAGCTGGTTCCCTGCACCGGGTTGTTGGCGCCGATATAGGCATTGGAGGTGTAGCTGTTGCCGGCCGCGTCCGTGCCCTGGTCGAGCCGGACGATGAAGTTGTCGCGCAGCTCGTCGTCGTGGAACTGGGTGTAGATCGAGCTCAGGAAGACGCTGCTCTCGTCGTTGAATTTATAGTCCAGCCGGCCTGAGCCCGAGAGGCTGTAGCGGGTCAGGCGGTAGTGTTTGTTCTCGTGCTCGCGGGCGAAATGCTTGGAAGGGTCGACCGTGTTGGACAGATAGGGATCGGTCTCCCAGTTGTCGGTCGCCATCTCGCGCTTGTAGTAGGAGCCCTGGGCCACGAAACCGAGCTTCCCGTCCATGAAGATGTTGGAATAGACGAGGTTGCCGTCGAGCTCTTCCCCGCCGCCGAGCTTGACGTGACCATAGCCCAGCTTGCCGGTCAGGGTCTGGCCCGCGTAGTCGAAGGCGCGGCGGGTGCGGATGTCGACATTGCCGGCCACCGAGGCGCCCGACATGTTCGGGGTCACAGCCTTCTGCACCGTGAGCTGGCTGGCGATGGCCGAGGGGATGTTGTCGAAGCGGCTATCGCGGCCCTGGGGGCTGACGACGCTGAGGCCGTCAAAGGACAGGGTGGTCCAATAGACCGGCGCGCCGCGCAGGTTGATGTAGCGGGCCTGGCCTTGGTCGCGCTGGACCCCCACCCCCGGCAGGCGGCCGACGGCGAAGGCGATGTTCTGGTCGGGGAGGCCGCCGACCGCGTCGGCCGACAGGACGCTGACCAGGGAGTCGGAGTTGCGCTGGATCTGCAGGGCGGCGGCGACGCTCTCGGCCAGGGGGCGCCGGGCGGTGACGACCACCTCCTCGACGCTCGCGCCGGCGGCCAGGGTTTGCGCGTTGGCGGCGGAGGCCAGGGTCAGCGCCGAGACAGCGCCGAACAGGATGGTTTGAAAGGTCGTCATTGGGGCCCCCACGGCTTGATGTGCGGGGGGTGTCTAGGGCCGGCCCTTGCCAGATTTTTGAAGAATATGTGACGGATATATTACGGGAAATCCATGTCGCAAAATAAGCACAGTCAGTCTGGCCCAGCAACATTTTGCAACATCGCGGACTCGGGGCATTTCATTGAATTGACGTGGGTATATTTAGTGTCGCCGAATTGAATAATGCTATCAGCTCGAACGCTTATGATTTGGTTGCCTCAATGACCCCTGCCCTCCGGATTGCCTTCGGCCTAGCCGCGGTTCTTTTAATAACCGCCGCCGGCGCGGGCTGCGCGGCGGTTGATCCCGAGACGGTCTCCGACTCCGCCAAGATGCTGAAGGGCGCCGGAACCCCGGTGGCCGTCGCCGGCGAGACCCAGGCGGTGGCCACGCAATCAGCCGACGCCGCCGACGATCCGGCGATCTGGGTCGATCCGACCAATCCCGCGCGCGCAGTCATCTTCGGCACCGACAAACAGGCCGGGCTCTACAGCTATGACCTTGCGGGCGCGATCACCGGCTTCATCCCCGACGGACGCCTCAACAACGTCGATCTGCGGGACGGCTTCCCCACCGCCTCGGGTCAGCGCGTGCTGGTCGCCGCCAGCGACCGGGGCCGGCTGGGCGCGGCCCTCTATCTGATGGATCCAGCCACCCTGAAGACGACGCCCTGGGGCCTGGCCAAGCTTGACCTCGCCGAGCCCTACGGCCTTTGCATGGGACGTCGGGGAGACGGCTTCATCGTCATCGTCAACGGCACCGACGGCCAGGTGCGGCAGATCCGCGTCGCCGCCGGCGCCGACGGCGCGCCCCTCTGGACCGAGGAGCGGCGGCTTTCGGTCGGCAGCCAGACCAAGGGCTGCGTGGTCGACGACCAGAAGGGCGTTCTCTACATCGGCGAAGAGAACCGCGCGATCTGGCGCTACGCGCTCGATCCGGCCTCGGGCTCGGCCCGCGCGCTGGTCGCCGCCGCGCCGTCGCAGATGCTGAAACCCGACATCGAGGGGCTCACCCTGCTGCGCGATGGGGCCAAGACCTGGCTGATCGCCTCCAGCCAGGGCGACAGCGCCTTCGCCGTCTGGCGGGTGGACGGGGCGGCGCCGGTCTACGCGGGCCGTTTCTCGGTCATGGCGGCGCGCGGGGTGGACGGGATCACCGGCACGGATGGCCTCGACGCCATGGGCGGCGCCATCGGGTCCTTCCCCAAGGGCCTGCTCGTCATCCAGGATGACGTCGACAGCGAGGGCGAGGCCCTATCGACCACGCGGCAGCGACAGAATTTCAAGCTGGTGGACTGGCGCGCGGTTTCGGACGCGCTGGGGCTGCCCGAGCGCTAGCCGCCCGACTGCATCTTCTGGAAGAACAACAGGCCGAGCAGGGTCAGAACCACGGTGATCAGGGCCTGAAGGCCGAAGACCACGGCCGTCCGGTCGGCCGCCGGCCGCCAGGTCCTCCGCGTGCGGATGTCGACGATGCGCTGGTCGAGCGATTCGGACATTTCGCTTCTCTCCCCACGCCCTATGAAAACCCTCCTTCCAATCTCGCGTCAACACGACGTTCCGGCCTAGTGTCGGCGGGGGCCGCTGGCTAAGCTGCGAAAAAGATGAAGGCGTGAGGGGCGAATGGCGGGTCGAGGCGAGGTGGTGGACGTCCACGCCTTCATCAACGCCCGGGCCTTCTCGCCCTATCAGTGGCTCATCCTCGCCCTCTGTTTCCTGACCGTCTTCATCGACGGCTTCGACAACGCGGCCATGGGCTATGTCGCCCCGGCCCTGGTCGAGGACTGGGGCATCAAGCGCGCCGACCTCGCCCCCATCCTCTCGGCGGCCCCGTTCGGCCTGGCCATCGGGGCGTTGCTGGCCGGGCCCTTCGCCGACAGGCTCGGCCGCAAGACGGTGCTGATCGCCTCCACCATCCTGTTCGGGCTCGGCAGTCTGGTGTCGGCCCATGCGGCCAATGTCGAGCAGCTGCTGATCATGCGGCTGTTCACCGGGCTCGGGATCGGCGCGGTCATGCCTGCGGCCACCACTTTGATGTCCGAATATGTGCCAGAGCGGCGGCGCTCGCTGCTGGTCGTGACCATGTTCTGCGGCTTCACCCTGGGGGCGTCCGGCGGGGGCTTCGCGGCGGCCCTGCTGATCCAGGACTATGGCTGGCGGTCGATCTTCCAGCTGGGCGGGGTCGCGCCCCTGCTGCTGGCGGGGCTTCTGGCGCTGTTCCTGCCGGAGTCGGCGCGGTTCTTGGTGGTGCGCGAGCGCGGAGGCTCCAAAATCGCCGCCATCCTCAACAGGATCATGTCCGGTTCGGTCAGCGCCGACCAGAGCTTCACCGTGCCCGAGCAGGTGGTCGGAAAGCCGAAAAACCCGATCGCCACGATCCTGAAGGGCCGGCTGCTGATCGGCACCCTCATGCTGTGGATCGCCTATTTCATGGGGCTGGTCGGGATCCTGGTGCTGCAGAGCTGGATGCCGACCCTGATGGGCGCCGAGGGCTACGACCAGAAGACCGGAGCCAATGTCACCGCCCTGTTCCAGCTCGGCGGCACCGGCGGGGCGCTGCTGGTCGGCTACTGCATGGACCGGTTCGGGGCCCACAGGTCGATCACCGTCGCCTATGTGCTGGGGGGTCTGCTCATCTTCGGCATGGCCCAGACCTTCCACAGCGTCACCCTGATCGCCGTCACCGTGCTGCTGGCCGGCTTCTTCTCCTCCGGGGCCCAGACCTCGCTCAGCGCCCTGGCGGCCAACTTCTATCCGACCCAGGTGCGCGGCACCGGCGTCAGCTGGATGCTGGGGGTCGGGCGATGGGGCGCGGTGCTGGGGGCCTTCATCGGCGGTCCGATGCTGAAGCTCGGCTGGGACGCCCAGCTGATCTTCTCCACCCTGCTGATCCCCCTGGCGCTGGCCGCGGGGGCGGTGGCGATCAAGGGCTCGGCCTATAAGGCGGCCAAGGCCACCCATCTCGCCGACGCCGCGCCCTAAACCTTGTGGGCTGGAGGCCGCGCGGCTAAACCGGTCGCGTTCGTATAGGGAGCCCGACCATGCAGGCCATTCTGCCCATCCTTCTCTTCGTCGTGGCCATCGCGGCGATCAATCTCTACGAGTTCGGCCGTATCGATTAGGCCGCCTGAAGTGCGGGGCGGCGCGCTCGTCACCGGCGGCGCCCGGCGGATCGGCCGGGCCCTGGCCCTTTGCGCCGCCGAGGCCGGCTACGCCGTCTGCGTCCACCACCGCGCCCATGAGGACGAGGCCCGCGCCGTCGTGGCCGAGATCGCCTCCAAGGGCGGCCGGGCAATCGCCCTCTCCGCCGAACTGCGCAGCGAGGACGAGGTTCGCGGGCTGATTCCCCGCGCGGCCCAGGCCCTCGGCCTTCCGCTCACCCTCCTGATCAACAGCGCCGCCGCCTTCGAGGACGACCGCGTCGGCGCCCTCAGCTCCGAGCTCTGGACGCTGCATATGGCGGTCAATCTGCGCGCGCCGGTCCTTTTGGCCGAGGCCTTCGCCGCCCAGGTCCCGGAGGTCGCCGAAGACGCCCTGGTGCTCAATATGATCGACCAGCGGGTGCTCAAGCCCACGCCCCAGTTCTTCAGCTACAGCCTGTCCAAGGCCGGGCTTCTGAACGCCACCCGCATGCTGGCGCAGGCGCTGGCGCCGCGCGTGCGGGTCAATGGGATCGGCCCTGGCCCGACCCTGATGTCGGTGCATCAGCGCCCCGAGGACTTCGCCGCCGAGGCCGCGGGCACCCTGCTCGGGAAACCGGTCGATCCGGACGAGATCTGCTCCGCCGCCCGCTACCTGATTGACGCCCGCGCGGTCACCGGCCAGATGATCGCCGTCGACAGCGGCCAGCACCTCGGCTGGAAGACCCCCGACATCGTCAAAGACTGAGTTTCCCGTGCCCTATTCCGAACCCCACGCCGACGTCAGCGCCAACGCCGCTCTTCGTATCGAGGCGATGAGCGTATTCGTGCGCGGGCTGGAGCTGTCGGCCGAGATCGGCCTCTACGCCCACGAGCGAGGCCGACGCCAGCCGCTGATCGTGGACGTCACCCTGTCTGTGGCCGCGAAGCCCCTGGCGAGCCTGGGCGATCTGGTCAGCTATGAAGCCATCGCGACCAAGGCCCGCGCTATCATCGAGCGCGGTCATATCGAGCTGGTCGAGGTGTTCGCCGAGGCCCTGGCCGCCGCCTGTCTGGAGGACGTTCGGGTGCTGAAGGTCGAGGTCCGGGTCGAAAAGCCCGAAGCCGTGCCTGGCGCCAAGGCGGCCGGCGTGACGGTCGTCGCCTCGCGGGGCTGAACCCGCCAGCCCTGGCCGTGTTCGCCGCTCGGCCTTATGCTCGGCTTCACTCAGCGCCTATGCGCCAGGGAGTCGTCCGATGGCCGAACCAATGCCGGACCACACGCCAGCGGTGCTCCACGACGAGCGGACGCTGCCGATCATCATCTACATCCTCTATCTGATGGGCTGGTCGCTGCTGCCGATCGGGATCGGAGTGATTATGGCCTATGTGCTCAAGGACGGCGCAGGCCAGCGCGCGCTCAGCCACTACATCTTCCAGATTCGCACCTTCTGGATCGGCGTGTGCCTCAGCATCGTTCCGATCCTGATCGCGGTGATCGGCCTGCCCCTGACCCTGATCCTGATCGGCTTCAAGCTGCTGGCCCTGTCGGGCGCCCTCCTCGGCCTGATCGGCATCTGGGCCGCGATCCGCAGCCTGATCGGCCTGCTCTACGTAGCGCGCGGCGAACCCCATCCCAGGCCCCGCGCCTGGCTGTTCTGATGGGCGCGGTCACCGACAACGCCGCCGCGGGCCGGTTCGAGCTGATTGAACAGGGGCAGACCGCCTTCGCCGACTATCACCTGTCCGACGGGCGGCTGATCCTGCCCCACGTCGAGGCGCCCCCCGCCCTGCGTGGGACCGGGGCGGCCGGACGGCTGATGGAGGGGGTCCTGACCCAGGCGCGGGAGCGCGGGCTGAAGGTGGTTCCGCTGTGCGGCTACGCGGCGGCCTATATCCGCCGTCACCCCGAGTGGCGGGATCTTCTTTAGAAAACGATCCGGGCGGTCAGCTTGATGTCGCCGATCTTGGTCTGGTTGTTGGCCTGACCGCCGGCCTCGAAACCCACCTCGAAGAAGTCGGTGTCGGCCTTGACCGCGACCCGCGCGATCGCGCCGCCGCCCTTGATGTCGGCGGGCGACAGGGTGGCCGAGTTGAAGCCGGCGATGCGGAAGGTAGTGTCGCCGGCACCGCCCGCGAGGGTGTTGCGATAGCCGACCTCGACCGAGGGCTTCCAGCGCAGCGAGGAGCCGAACACCGCGCCGGTGACGAAACTGGCCGTGCCGGTGATGGCGTCGCCGGTGCGCTTGTCGATCACCAGGTTCAGCACATTGCCGCCGAACTCTTCGGTGCGGGCGCCTTCGGAAAGGCGGAAGTAGTCGGCGTGGACCTGGGGCCGGACGAACAGCGCCCCGAGCCTAGCCTCATAGCCGAGGCCGGCGCGCGCCGAAGCGGTGTAGCCGCTCCAGTTGGCCTTGTTGCGCCGATCGACCAGAGGCAGGGCGTCGGCCGTGGCGCCGGGGACCAGGATCCCGCGACCGCTCTGGAACCAGCCATAGCCGCCGGCGGCGCGCAGATCGGCGCGCAGGCCGAGCCACTGGGCGCGCCAGTAGAGGCCGAGCTCCAGGTTGGAGAAGCTGTGGTGGTTTTCGACGCTCAGGTCCGGATTGCGGATCTGGGCGGTGGTGAAGGAGGTCGAGACGCCGACGGCGCCGAAGCCGCGCCCGCCGATCTCCATGCCGCCAGCGAAGCCGAAGCCGCCGACATTGTAGGCGGCCGCGTCGCCGCGCTTCTGCTTGACGCCGAAGTAGATTTCCTCGGCCCAGAGACCGCGCCCGCCCGAGGCGTTGACGAAGTCCTCGGGGTCGGCCGCCGCGCGCGAAACCGCCTCCGAAGCGATCTGGCCGGCGCGGAACATGCCGCCGGCGTAGTCAGGCAGAAGCTGGCTGTAGACCGTCTTCACGCCCGCCTGGGTGGTCTGGGAGAAGAGGGCGTTCTGGACGGCCGGATCGGCGCCGACGCCGGCGTAGATGGCCTCGAAGCCCTGGGTCTCGGAGCGGTTCAGGCCGAGCTCCGCGGTTGTGCGGCGGCGCACGTCCAGGCTGATGGTCCGGGTGGCCGTGTTGGGCCGGAAGGTGGCCGCGAACAGGAAGGGCAAATCGGCGGTCTGGTTCAGGTCGGTCGCGCCGACGCTGAGGCTGCCGGCCGAGACCACGGTGTAGGTCTGGGTGCCCTGGACAGGCGAGAGCACCTTCAGGCCCAGCTTGGCCCCGTTGGCGAAGGTCGCGGCGCCGGAGACGTCATAGCGGGTGGCGCGGTTGGCGGCAGGGTCGACCGAGAAGATCAGGGTCGAGGTCGAGCCCACCGACAGGCTGGAGGCCTGGAGCGTGGCCGGGTTGTCGTTCTGCAGCACGCCGCCCGCGACGTTGATCGCGAAGTTGGGGCCAGTGTGGGTGAGGAAGCCCTGGTAGCGCGAGGCGCCGGAGATATTCAGGGCGGCGGCGCCCGAACCCAGCGACAGCCGGCCGAGGATCTGGCCGCCCTCCAGGTTGACCGTGTTGGGGCCGTTGCCGAGCAAGGTGGAGCCGACGATGGCCGCCGCCGTCCCGGTCTGGACGATGGTCACGCCCGTGGTGTTGGCCGACAGGTCGAGCGCGACGATGTCGCCGGTCGGGGTGCGGCCGGCCGTGGCCGCCTGCAGCGAGCCGGAGATGACGCCGCCGAGGTTGTTTACCGTCGACAGGGTTCCCGAGCGGTCGACCACGGCGTAGGCCGAGGCGCCGTCGCCGAGCGAACCGGCGGCGATGATGCCCGTGTTGGTCAAGGTTCCGACCCTGGCTCCCGCGTCGATCAGGATGGCCGTGGCCGAATGGGCGCCGGAGCTGCTGACCTGGGCCGAGACCCCGCCCTCGTTCAGGATCGTCGGCGCGGTCGTGCCCGCGCCGATGCGCAGGGCCGTGGCGTTGGCCTGATAGGCCGTGACCGTCGCGCCGCCGAAGACGCGGATGCCGCCGCCCAGATTGACCGTGCCGCCCGGAAGGCCGATTTGCACGCCCGTGGTCGAGAAGCCGTCATAGACGCCGTTGGCGGTGATGTTCCCGCGCACGACCAGGCCATAGTCGAGCGCGAAGGCGCTGGAGCCGACGTTGCCGAGGCTGATCGCCCCGCCCGCCTTGCCGATCAACAGGGCCGGCTGATCGCCGTAGGCGGTGATCGAGCCCGAACCGACCGAGTTGTCGGCCAGTCCGTCGCCGTCGAAGTCGTCGGTCGTGTCGGTCAGGGTGCTCAGGGGCGGTGAGCCGATCAGGACGCCGCCGCCGACATTGGCGCCGATGGTCACGGCCGGACCGGCGCGCAGGACCTGCAGCGGAATGCCCTGAATCTTGGCCAGAATGGTCGGGTCGGAAATCCGCTGGGTGTTGGTGAAGCCGGTCGCGGTGACCGCGCCGTAGAAGCTGACGCGGCCGGCGACGTCGCCGGTGATCTCGACCGCCTTGACGCCTTCGCCCAGGGCGTTGATCGGACCGAGCATCCGCAGCTCGCCCGAGACAGGGGCCGAGACGCTGACGCCGACCGAATTGTTGCCCAGCAGAGACACGCCGCCGCCGCTGAGAATCATGGAGCCGTTCAGCGGGCTCGCGATCCGGACGCCATAGGAATTATTGCCCTGGACCGAGATCGAGCCGGTCGAGGTGAGCGCGCCGTTGAAGGTCCCGCCGGTGACCAGCACGCCGGTGCGGTTGGTTCCCTTGGCCACCGGACCTTCGACCACGCCGTCGAGGTTGGTGTCGGTGGCGGTGTAGGATTCGGAGATGGTGATGGCGCTCTGGTTGTCGAGCGCGCCGGTCGCGCCGCCGCTGAGCTGCACCGCCACGACTTTGTCGGCGTCGGTGTAATAGATGGTGCCCTGGTTGGTCAGGGTGTTGTTGGAATTGACCTGGGCGGCCGGGCTGGCCCCCGAGGCGGGCTGCAGGGTCGCGCCCGAGGCGATGATCACATCGTCGGGACTTGTCCCGTTGCCGGTGGCCGTGGCCACGGGCGAGGTTTGAGTCCCCGAGATGGTCGTCGCCGCCATCGCTTGCGCCGCGAGGCAGAGCGGGGCCAGGGCCACGGCCGCAGCCAGTGTTCTCCGCATCGATAGGCTACGCATGCATTCCGCCGTCAGTGGATGGGAGACCGTTTCGCCACACGTCTTTAGTCACGGCCCGCTGGATGGCCCCCGCGAGGGACGTTTAAGCCCGTTTGCCCCCGGCTTTGCAAGGGCGGGCTGGTGTGGCGATTATGCTGCATTGCACAATGGACTTGCCGAATCGACACAGTGTCGTCACATTCTCCCCGTTAAGACGCGTCCGGCCGCTTATTAAGCCCACTCTGGCTTGGCCGTATTCCGCTCCGTCCGTCCCTGGCTTTCCAGGGGGGACACCGCTATAGGGGCGCGATTGTTGGGGGGCCGAGCGCCCTCGCCAAAGAGGACTAGAGTGTTTTGACCATCCCCTACCAAGGGCGCGCGGCCGATTCGCGTGCGCTCGCAGGCGCAGCTGCTGTCGGGGCCCTCGTGGGCCTGTTTATCGGCGGCGCCTATCTGGCCGGCGGCATGGCCCGCGCGGCCGTGGTTCACGCCCACATGGCCCGTCTGGCCGATGTGGCCTCGGATGGTTTCTCTGATGCGGCCCTGACCGCGAGCCAAGGCGAAGACGCCGGCGCCCTGGCCATCGCCCGCCGCCATGATCGTTACGCCAATCTGGAACTCGACCCGCGCGAGCGGCATTTGGCGGCTCTGACGGCGCGCCTAGCCCACCGGGACCAGACCAATCCCCTTCTCGTCCGCGCCAGCTACGGCGCCGTACCGACCGCGCCGATCCTGGCCGCGCCTCCGGTGGCGATGCAGCCCTTCAGCCTGCGCGGCGCCCTCGACCAATCCCGCGATCTCGAGTGCCTGACTCAGGCGGTCTATTATGAAGCGCGCGGCGAAGCGCGCGGCGGCCAGCAGGCCGTGGCCCAGGTGGTGCTGAACCGCGTGCGTCACCCGGCCTATCCGAAATCGGTCTGCGGAGTCGTCTTCCAGGGCGCTCGCTACGGCGGCTGCCAGTTCAGCTTCGCCTGCGACGGCTCGGTGCATCGCCGGGTCGAGATCAGCGCCTGGCGCCGGGCCGAAACCGTGGCCGCCCAGGCGCTGGACGGCTCGGTCATGAGCGGCGTCGGCTCGGCCACCCACTTCCACGTCGTCGGGCTCAACCCCGCCTGGCGCAACCGCATGACGCAGGTGGCCCTGGTGGGTCAGCACGTCTTCTACCGCTTCGTCGGGCGCGCCGGCCGCGCTTCGGCCTTCGACGCCGTGCCCGAGCTGTCGCCGCCGATGGCCGGCGAAACCATCGCCGCCGCCAAGACCGAGTTGAAGCCCGTCTACGCCAGCCTCTCGCTGGCGCCGGTGGCTTCCGCCGTCGCCCAGGGCGCGGCCGATCTGGTGATGGCCGCGACCGCGATCGCCAAGCCGGGGTCCGAAGCCGTCAAGGCCGAGGCCAAGGCCGAAGCCCGGCCCGAGCCGGCCAAGCCCGAGGCCCCCGCGGCCAGGGCCCCGGCCGTGTCGCCGGTCGCCAAGGCCGAGGACGCCAAGCCGGTCAACGCTTCCTGAGAAGAGGGTCAGCGGCCCCGCAGATTGTGGGGCTGACTGAGGTTTTGGTGCAGGTTGCCAGGGCCGCCCTGCTCTTTGAGGTTCATGTCGGCGTTGCCGTGCTCGACGGCCGGACGCGCCGGCGGAGCCTTACCGCCGTGCAGCTTTTCGTTTCGCTGGCCGTGCGGGATGGGCGGGGTCTTGGACATGGCTGTCTCCTGTAGAGAGACAACCCTTGAGCCCGAACGATGTTCCCGGCCTTGCGCGGCCGCAGTCGCCGGACAACGCCCTCCTCTCAGACGGCGTCGAGCCCGATGTCGAGGACCGGGGCCGAATGGGTCAGGGCCCCGACCGAGATGGCCTGAACCCCCGTCTCGGCGATGGCGCGCACCGTCTCCAGCGTCACGCCGCCCGAGGCCTCAAGCCGCACCCGGCCTTCGGCCATGACGACCGCCCTCCGCAGGTCCTCGACCGAGAAATTGTCCAGCATAACCACAGCCGGGGCGAGCGGCAGAGCCTGGGCGAGCTGCTCCAGGCTGTCGACCTCCACCTCGATCGGGGTCAGCCAGCCGGCGACCGCGCGGGCGCGGGCCAGGGCCGGAGCCACGCCGCCGCAGGCGACCACGTGGTTGTCCTTGATCAGGATCGCGTCATCCAGGCCGTAGCGGTGGTTCACCCCGCCGCCGCAACGGACGGCGTATTTCTCCAGGGCGCGCAGGCCGGGCGTGGTCTTGCGGGTGTCGACGATCTGGACGGGGATTCCCTCCACCGCGCGGACATAGGTTCGGGTCAGGGTGGCGACGCCCGACAGGCGGCCCATCAGGTTCAGCGCCGTCCGCTCGGCCGAGAGCACCGCCCGCGCCAGGCCTTCGATCCGGGCGATGGGCTCGCCCCGGGCGACGTCGGCGCCGTCCTCCAGCAGGATTTCGAAAACCCCGTCAGGATCGAGCGCCTTCAGGGCCAGACGCGCGCAGGCGACGCCCGCGACCCGCCCCTCGCGCCGGGCGGCGATGAAGGCCGACAGTCGAGCCGTCGGCGCGATCAGGCTGGCGGTGAGATCGCCGCCCTTGCCGAGATCCTCCGCCAAAGCCGCCCGCACCACCGAGTCGATCAGAAGGTCGGGAAGCGCCGGGGGTGCGGGAACGAAGGAGGAGAACATGACTACTCCGCGGCGAACAACGCCGGTTGAACCCGGCGTTCGGCTTGTTGAAGGGTGAGGCGGGTGCGCTGGGCCGCGGCCGAGAGACCCGGAAAGTCGAGACGGACATGGGCGCCGCGGGTCTCGCGCCGGGCGGCGGCGGCGAAGGCGACCAGCCGGGCGGCGACCAGCACCGGGGCGCGGCCGTGGGCGGCCTCCAGCGCATCGATGGTGCGCAGCAGCCGCTCCAGCCCCGCCGCGTCGCGCACCACGCCCGCATCGCGGCTCATGGCCGCGCGCAGACCGGCCAGAGCCGCCGGCGGCAAGTCGGGATAGGGCTCGACCGGCAGGGGCTCGGTCTTCGGATCGACGGCCTCGCGGGCCATCCGGCCGGCGCGGGCCCCGAAGGCGGCCGCCTCGGCCAGGGAGTTGGAGGCCAGGCGGTTGGCCCCGTGCACGCCGGTCGAGGCGCATTCGCCGACCGCGAGCAGCCCCTCAAGCGAGGTGCGGCCGTCGGCGTCGGCGGCGATCCCGCCCATGTGGTAGTGGGCCGCCGGGGCGATCGGTATCGGCGCGACGCGCGGATCGAGGCCGGCGGCCAGACAGGCGGTCAGGGCGGCGGGGAAATCCTCCACCACCTTGCGGGCGTCGAGGAAGGCGCCGCGTTCGGCGGCGATCTGCGCGTGGACGGCGCGGGCCACGATGTCGCGCGGGGCGAGTTCGGCGCGCTTGTCCCAGTCCGGCATGAAGCGGCGGCCGTCCTTGTCGACCAGGGTCGCGCCCTCGCCGCGCAGGGCTTCGGACGCCAGGGGCGCGGGGTCGAGCCCGAGGTCGATGGCGGTCGGGTGGAACTGGACGAATTCGGGATCGGCGATCTCGGCCCCGGCCAGGGCGGCCAGACCCAGTCCCTCGCCGCGGACGGCGGCCGGATCGGTGGTGACGGCGTAGAGACCGCCCAGCCCGCCGGTGGCCATGACGGTCACGGGGGCGGCGATCTCGATCAGTTGTCCGGCCTGCTCGACCACGGCGCCGCGCACGCGGCCGGCGGCGTCGCGCAGCAGGGCGCGGGCGCGGGAGCCCTCCATGACTTCGATATGGTTCGAGGCGCGGGCCGACTGGATCATCGCCGCCATGATGGCCGCGCCGGCGCCGTCGCCGCCGACCCGGGCGACGCGCGGCAGGCTGTGGGCGGCCTCGAGGCTGAGCGAGAAGCCGCCGCCCGCGTCGCGGTCGAAGGGCGCGCCGAGCGCCGCCAGCCGGGCGACCGCCAGCGGCGCCTCGCCAGTCAGCTGGGCCGTGGCCACGGCCTCCGACAGGCCGGCGCCGGCGAGCAGGGTGTCCTGGGCGTGGCGTTGAGGACTGTCCTTAGCCGACAGGGCGGCGGCCATGCCGCCCTGGGCCCAGGCCGAGGCGGCGCCCTGGCCCAGCGGGGTCGGGGAGACGACCAGCACCCGCGCGGGCGCGGCGGCGAGCGCGGCCGACAGGCCAGCCAGGCCCGCGCCCAGCACCAGGGGCCCTGGATGAAGGATGCGCTCCACGGTCAGATCAGCTCCACGGCGACGTGATGCATCGCCTTGACCATGTCGTAGCGCGCGGCGACGGCCGGCGGCGGCAGGTCGACCATCCGCTGCACGGCGGCGCGGGCGCGGGCGGCGACATCCTCGTCGACGGTGACCTCGAACTGGTCAAGCAGCAGGGCGTCGCGGATGTTCTGCAGCGTGATCCGCTTCATGTGCGGGCAGAGGTTGCAGGGGCGCACGAACTCCACGCCCGGCGACTCGCAGGCGATGTTGTCGGCCATCGAGCATTCGGTGATCAGCACCACCCGCGCGGGCTTCCGCTTGGCGATGTAGTCGGTCATGGCCGCGGTCGAGCCGGTGAAGTGCGAGGCCTCGACCACCTCGGTCGGGCATTCGGGGTGGGCCAGAACCTCGGCGTCTGGATAGGCGGCGCGCAAATCCCAGATGTCCTGAGCGTTGAAGCGCTCGTGCACCTCGCATCGGCCGGCCCAGGCGATGATCTTGACCCCTGTCTGGCGCGCGACGTTGCGGGCCAGGAACTCGTCGGGCAGCAGAACCACCTTATCGGTTCCCCACTCGGCGGCGATCTGTTCGACCACCTGGACGGCGTTGGCCGAGGTGCAACAGATGTCGAGCTCGGCCTTGACCTCAGCGGTGGTGTTCACATAGCCGACGACCGGAAAGCCGGGATGGCGCTGGCGGATCAGCCGGACGTCCGCCGCCGTGATCGAGGACGCGAGCGAGCAGCCGGCGAGCGGGTCGGGGATCAGCACGCGTTTGTCCGGGCACAGGACCTTGGAGGTCTCGGCCATGAACAGGACGCCGGCCTGGACGATCACCGAAGCGTCCGAACGTTGGGCCTCACGGGCCAGCCCCAGGCTGTCGCCGACATAGTCGCCGACCCCGTGGAAGATGTCGGGGGTCATGTAGTTGTGGGCCAGGATGACGGCGTTGCGCTCGTGCTTCAGCCGGTTGATCTCGTCGATCAGGGGCGCGGCGGCGCGGAACTCCAGCGAGGTCATCCGCGCGCTCAGCGTCGGCCACAGGGCCTCGGTTTGCGGCGAGAGATCGGCGTCGTACACGGCGTCCTCCCTTATATGCTCACATTGAGCATTTCTGGCGCCTCAAAAAGGCCGAGGCGGGTTCAGCGCCTCGGCTACTTATGCTTTAAGTGAGCATAACTTGGGTTAATATAAACCGGCCGGCGCGGGATGCAACGGTTCAGCGACGCTAAATGATGGAGTCCGCGTGGCGGAGGCCCGCACCCCCTTCAATCACCAAGCGCCGGTCTTCTCGGCCTCGACGTGGCTGATCGGGTTGTGGGCCTTCTCGTGGTCCTCTTCGGCGAGCAGGCGAGCGGCTTCGAGCGCCGCCATACAGCCCATGCCGGCGGCGGTGACCGCCTGGCGATAGACGTCGTCGGAGACATCGCCGGCGGCGAAGACGCCCTTGATGGCGGTGGCGGCCGTGCCGGGCGAGACCTTCAGATAGCCCGAAGCGTCCATCTCAAGCTGGCCTTTGAACAGCTCGGACGCCGGGGCGTGACCGATGGCGATGAACAGGCCGTCGATCTTCAGCTCGCTTTCGGCGCCGGTCTTGAGGTTCTTCAGCGTCACGCCGGTGACGCCGAGCGGATTGTCGTCGCCCAGCACCTCCTCGACCTCATTGTCCCAGATCACCTCGATCTTGGGATGGGCGAACAGCCGCTCCTGCAGGATGCGTTCGGCCCGTAGCTCGTCGCGGCGGTGGATCAGGGTCACCTTGGAGGCGAAGCTGGTGAGATAGAGGGCCTCCTCGACCGCGGTGTTGCCGCCGCCGACCACGGCCACCGCCTTTCCGCGGTAGAAGAAGGCGTCGCAGGTGGCGCAGGCCGAGACCCCGAAGCCGCGGAACTTCTGCTCTGAATCGATGTCGAGCCAGCGGGCCTGGGCCCCGGTGGCGATCACCACCGTCTCGGCCAAGACAGAGCCGCCGTTGTCGAGCGTCAGGCGGAAGGGGCGCTGGGACAGATCGGCCTTCACCACCGTGTCTTCGATGAAGTGCGTGCCGACGTGGAAGGCCTGGGCGCGCATCTGCTCCATCAGCCAGGGTCCCTGGATCACGTCGGCGAAGCCCGGATAGTTCTCCACGTCGGTGGTGATGGTCAGCTGGCCGCCCGGCTGGATGCCCGAAATCAGGAAGGGCTTGAGCATGGCTCGGGCGGCGTAGATGGCGGCGGTGTAGCCGGCGGGGCCCGAACCGATGATGGCGAGGCGGGTTGTAAGCGGTTCGGACATAGGTCGGGCCTTCTGGGGATCAGCCCCCTATCTAGGGATGATTCCGGCCGGGCGCGACTGGGGCGGAAGGGCGCGGACCGCTTGTGCTTGCCTTGCGCGCCGGGTTGCGCGCTGCTAGCGGTTTGGCCGGCGGCCTTCTTAGAGAGCTTTTCCCCCATGCGTGCGACCCGATCGGCAACCCGCCCGCAAGACGGAAGCGGCAACCTTTTCTGGGACATCCTGACCTTTGACCGGCTGATGACCGGCCCGGTCGTGCACCTGATCTACTGGTGCGGCCTGGGGCTGATCTCCCTGACCGGCTTTGGCGTGGTGGGCGCGGCGGTCGGCGTGGCCATCCGTTCGGGGAGCCTTGAGGGCATCCTGCTCGCCATCCCCGTCCTGGTCGCCGGCTGCCTGGTGCTGGGCGCGACGGTGCTGCTCTGGCGCGGGGCCTGCGAGTTTTACATGGCGGTGCTGCGGATCGCAGAGGATCTCCGCGCCATCCGCCTCGGCCTCGCCAAGAACACCGCCCCCACAGCGCCCAAGTCCGACGGGCTCGGCGGCGGGATCGATTCCTAACCCAATCTAGCGCCCGAAGGCCTGCACGATGGCGGCGGCGGCGGGCTTGGGCCTGCCTAGGTCGTCGAAGGCCAGGGGTTTGTCCGAACCGTCGCCCTCGCGCGGCGGGCGGCGCAGCCAGCTGTCCTGGTCGCGGATCCCCCAGAGGGTCAGGGCGTAGCGCTGGGAAGCCGGCAAGGCCGCCATGGCCTCGGCCGCCTCGCCGTAGAGCCGCGCCTGCCGCTCGGCGCGCTGGGCGTCAGAGCCGCCGCGAACCCGGGTGGAACAATCGAGCTCCGACAGGTGGATGGGCAGGCCGAGCTGAGCCAGATCGCGGATGCAGGCCCGAACGGCGCCGGGCGCGACATCGACGTCGAGGTGGGTCTGGGCGCCCAAGCCCCCGAGCGGCGCGCCTGAGCGCAGCACGGTCTCGGCCAGCCGCAGGAAGCTCGCCCGCTTGGCCGGCTTGGACTCCAGATTGTAGTCGTTGAGGAACAGGGTCGCCTGGGGGTCGGCCTCGCGGGCGTGGCGGAAGGCGGTGGCGACATAGTCCACCATCCCCAGGTTCTTGGACCACAGGCAGTCGCGGTAGCCGTTCCCCTCCTCCGCCACCGGTTCGTTGACCACGTCCCAGCCCGAACACTGGCCGCGATAGCGGCCGGCCACGGCCAGGATGTAGTTTCGGTAGGCGTTGGCGAAGACGCCGCCCTGGCCGCCGATGCGGCGGAAGGCGGGCGGGGCCTGATCGTACCAGATCAGGGTGTGGCCATGCAGGCGGAGGCCGTGGCCGCGGCAGAAGGCGGCCAGGGCGTCGGCGGCGCGGAAGTCGAAGGTCCCGTCGTCCTTGAGGACGGCCTCCATCTTCATCTCGTATTCGGGCGTGACCTGGCTGAACTGGGTCAGCAGCAGGCGCTGGAACTCGGCGTCAGCCAGCTGGCCGGTCATCACCGCCGTTCCTATGGCCAGCGGGGCCACGGTCTTCAGCGGCGGCAGGATCGGCGGCGCGACGGGCGCCGCCTCGCCCTTGCACGAGGCCAGCGCCAGGGCCTGAGCCACCAGCGCGCGTCGCGTCAGTTTCAACGCCCGACGGCCTTTCGCAGGGCGAGCTCGTCCATGGCCGCGCTCTCGCGCCGGCCTTCTTCCTTGGCGGCCAGCAGGCGATGGCTCTCGGCCACCTCCTCGACCTTCTTCTTGGCCTCGAAGGCTTCCGACAGGGCGTCGCGGCAGCCCCGCTCCTCCAGCGCGCATTCATGCAGCTCGGCCTGGATTCGCTCGCGGCGTAGAGCCCAGCCCTGGCGGAAGCCGATCAGGTACCAGCCAGCCTCGGCGTCGGTGCGCGCCCGCTCGGTCTCGGTCTCGGCCTCGGCCTCAAGGGTGAGGAGCCGCGTCTCGCAATCGGCGCGGCGCTCGGCGATGCCGGCGAGCCGCTTCTTCAGGGTGTCGATCTCGTGGTCGGCGATGCGGATCAGCGAATGGGTCCAGGCCATCAGTTAACACCGCCGCCGGCGTTGGCCAGGATGGCGCCCAGACGCTCGAAGCTCTGCGCCATGGGGGTGCGGTCGTCCTTGTCCTGACCGAGGAAGGCCTCCAGCGCCGGGTTGAGCTCGATCGCGCGGTCGACCTCGGGGTCGGAGCCCGCGCGATAGGCGCCGATGCGGATCAGCTCCTCCATATTGGCGTAGGCCGAGAGGCTGCGGCGGGCGCTGGCGGCGATGGCCCGCTCGGGCGGGTGCTGGCAGGCCGGCAGGGTCCGGCTGATCGACTTGAGCACATTGATGGCCGGGAAGCGGCCGCGCTCGGCGATGGCCCGCTCCATGACGATGTGGCCGTCGAGAATCCCGCGAACGGCGTCGGCGATGGGTTCGTTGTGGTCGTCGCCGTCGACCAGGACGGTGAACATGGCGGTGATCGGCCCGGCCTGGGTGCCGTCCGGCCGGATCGGCCCCGGCCCCGCCCGCTCCAGCAGCTTGGGCAGTTCGGTGAAGACGGTGGGCGTATAGCCCTTGGTGGTCGGCGGCTCGCCGGCGGCGAGGCCGATCTCGCGCTGGGCCATGGCGAAGCGGGTGACGCTGTCCATCAGGCAGAGGACCTCCAGATCCTGGTCGCGCAGGAACTCGGCCAGGGCCAGGGTGAGATAGGCGGCCTGGCGGCGTTTGAGAGCCGGCTCGTCGGAGGTGGCCACCACCACGATGGCGCGGGCGAGGCCCTCGGGTCCGAGCGTCTCCTCGATGAACTCGCGCACCTCGCGGCCCCGCTCGCCGATCATGCCCATGACCACCACGTCGCAGGCCGCACCCTTGGCGAGCATGGAGAGGAGCACCGACTTGCCGACGCCCGAGCCCGCGAAGATGCCGAGCCGCTGGCCGCGGCAGCAGGTGGTGAAGATGTCCATGGCCCGGACCCCGAGGTCGAGCCGCTCGCCGACCCGGCCGCGCTGGTGGGCGGGCGGCGGCGAGGCCTTCAGCGGATAGGCGGCCGGCCCCTGGGGCAGCGGCCCCTTGCCGTCGATGGGTTCGCCGAAGGCGTTCACGATCCGGCCGCGCCAGGCGAGCGTAGGGCGGACCACGTCGCCCTCGGCGGCGATGCGGATCTGGGCCCCGGGGGCGACACCCTCCACCGGACCGAAGGGCATGAGCAGGGCGCGGGTGTCGCGGAAGCCGACCACCTCGGCCGGGAGCGGCGGGGCGCGCTCGCGCAGGATGTCGGCGCGGGCCCCGATGGCCAGGCGGGTCAGGCCGCCGCGGGCCTCGATCAGCAGGCCGTTCACCGCCGCCACCCGGCCGGACACGGTCACGGGGTCTAGGAGTTCAAGCGCGGCCACTAGATTCTGCATGGACCCACCCTGGCCCAAGCGGCTTTAACCATAAGTGAAGCCGTCAAACCCTTAGGGGTGCGACAAAGGGATTCAGGTCCGGATTCCAGAACCTTAGAACCATCGCTTGAAGCGCGACTCCAAATCGCCCTACGATTCGTGAATGGGAATTCAGGATTAACGATCCTTAAGTAACTCGTCCCCTAGGGTGCGGGCGAAGAGAACCGGATTTCGCCTACAGAGGCGGGATTTGGCGTTGATCCAGATGGCGAGGCGAGGGGCCGATGCGCGTTCTGCTGATTGAAGACGATAGCGCCACCGCGCAGAGCATCGAACTGATGCTCAAGACGGAGGGGTTCAACGTCTATACGACCGACCTCGGCGAGGAAGGCATCGATCTGGGCAAGATCTATGACTACGACCTGATCCTGCTCGACCTGAACCTCCCTGACATGAACGGCCTGGACGTGCTGCACAAGCTGCGGCTGGGCAAGATCAACACCCCCGTCATGATCCTCTCCGGCACGGCCGAGATCGACATGAAGGTGAAGTCGTTCGGCGGCGGCGCCGACGACTATATGACCAAGCCCTTCCACAAGGACGAACTGGTCGCCCGCATCCACGCCGTCGTCCGCCGCTCCAAGGGCCACGCTCAGTCGGTGATCAAGACCGGCGACATCCTGGTCAACCTCGACGCCAAGACGGTCGAAGTCGACGGCGCCCGCGTCCATCTGACCGGCAAGGAATACCAGATGCTGGAGCTGCTCTCGCTCCGCAAGGGTACGACCCTGACCAAGGAAATGTTCCTGAACCACCTCTACGGCGGCATGGACGAGCCCGAGCTGAAGATCATCGACGTCTTCATCTGCAAGCTGCGCAA
>CANJKM010000013.1 GCA_947474805.1 Caulobacterales bacterium
CGATCGCCCGAGCTGTCGGTCGAGGTGGTGGCCGCGACTCCCGGGCACCTGGCCTATGCCCGCAACCTGGTCGCCCGGCTTGGCGGCGCCCCGATCCGGTTCCGGCTGCTGGCCGGGGCGGCCGCCGCCAAGCTCCTGACCCTTCCCGGCAAGCGCGGTCCGGGCAAGTTGCCGCTGCTGCTCGCGGGTCTGCCCAAGCTGATGGGCTATGACGCCATCGTCCTGCCCGAGCGTACTTCGCTGGTGCTGAAATCGCTCGGCCTACGCAAGCAGCTGTTCATCCACACCGATCACGGGGCGGGCGACCGCGCCAAGGGGTTCGAGGCCCGGATCGGCGACTTCGACCTAACCCTGCTGCCCGGACGCAAACACCTCGACCGGCTGGCGCAGGACGGCCTGCTGCACGAAGGCGGCTATGCGGTTGTGGGCTATCCCAAGTTCGACCTGGTGGACAGGCTGCAGGCCAACGATCCGCCCAAGGCGCTGTTCGCGCGGGCCCGGACGACGGTGCTCTACAATCCGCATTTCGAGCCGGAGCTGTCGTCCTGGCGCCGGTTCGGGGCCGAGGTGCTGCAGAGCTTCGCCGAGAGCGGCCGCCACAATCTGATCTTCGCGCCGCACATCCGGCTGGCGGAGCGCGAGAAGGCCCGGCTGTGCGAGGTTCTCGCCCCCTATTACGGCTTGCCCAACGTCTTTATCGACCTCGGCAGCCCGGCCTCGGTCAACATGACCTACACGACCCTGGCGGATGTCTACCTCGGCGACGTCTCCAGTCAGGTCTATGAGTTCCTGCGCCGACCCCGGCCCTGCCTGTTCCTGAACGCCCAGGGCGCCGATTGGGAGGGCAACCCCGATTACGCACACTGGCGCTACGGCCGGGTGCTGGACACGGTGCGCCGGCTGCCCGACCGGATCGACGAGGCGATCGAATCCCACGCCCGCGACTATGCGGAGATTCAGGCCGAGGGCTTCGCCTACACGTTCGAGCTCGACGGCCGGTCTTCGTCCGAGCGCGCCGCCGAGGCGGTGGCCGGTTATCTCGGGAAGGTGTGGGCGCAACCCTCCACGGCGCCCCAGACTGGCGCCTATGAGCCGGCGGCCGCGGCCCAATGAGCCCGACCCCGGCCCCCGCCCTGTCGCTGGTCGTCTGCACGCTGAACGAGGCGGAGTCCGTCGGAGCGGTGCTGCGGGAGGCCTCCGGCGTCCTGGCCGGGATGTCGCACGAGATCATCGTCGTCGACGACTCCTCCGATGAGGCCACCGCCGATGTGGTGCGCGCCTACGCCGCGATCGTCCCGGCCGTCCGGCTGGTGCGCCGGCCGGGCGCGCGGGGCCTGGCCTCGGCGGCCATCGCCGGCTGGGACGCGGCGCGCGGGCGGGCCCTGGCCATCGTCGACGGCGACGGACAGCACGACCTCAGCCTGCTTCCGGGTATGGTCGATGAACTCGACGGTGATGCCGAGGTGGTGGTGGCCAGCCGCTACATACTCGGCGAGACCGGACTATCGGGCGTCCGCGACGCGGGCAGCCGGCTGGCGACGGGCGCCTGCACCATGCTGCTCGGGGCGCGGGCCAGCGATCCCCTGTCCGGCTATTTCGTCATGCGGCAGGACTGGTACGCGGCGGTGCGGCCTAGACTCACGGGCATCGGGTTCAAGATCCTGGTCGACGTTCTGGCTTCGGGCGCGCGGGCGCCGCGGATCGCCGAGGTCTCGACCTCGCTGCGGCCACGCATCGGCGGCGCGTCCAAGCTGGACCTTGGAGTGATGGTCGACCTGGCGGCCCTGCTAGTCGAGAAGCGGACACGCGGCGCCGTCTCGGCCCGCTTCCTGATGTTCTCGGGCGTCGGGGTCAGCGGCATGTTCATCCACGCCGCGCTCCTGATCCTGACCTACCGCCACGGCGCGGGCGTTCCGTTCTCGGTCGCTCAGGCCATCGGCATCCTGGGGGCGATGAACTGGAACTTTTTCGTCAACAACGCCCTGACCTTCCGCGACCGGCGGCTGAAGGGGGCGGGCCTGATTCGGGGCCTCCTGGCCTTCTATCTTTGTTGCGCGGCCGGTGGGATGATCTCCGAGGCCCTGGCCACTTTCCTGAAGGGGCATGGGGTCCAATGGCTAGTCGCCGGCATGACCGGGGCGGTGGTCGCGGGGGTGTGGAACTACCAGACCTCCAAGCGCGGAACCTGGGACGCCGCCTCCCTGGCCGAAGGAGCCCGCGCCATCTTCAGACCTCGCGCCGAGCTTAAATGACCGAGACGGATCGGAGCGCGCGGCGCGTCGCTGCGCCCTTCCTGGCGCTGTCCGTCCTTTGTTGCCTGTTCGCCTTCGTCGGGCTGGACGTCACCAGCTATTGGATCGACGAACTCTTCACCCTGTTCGTGATCGACCACGACGGCGGCATGAGGGAGGTGCTCAGCCGGGCCCTGACCGACACCCACCCCCCGGCCTACTATTTCATCGCCCATGCCTGGATCAGGCTGTTCGGCTCGAGCGAGACGGCGCTGCGGGCGCTGTCGGCCGTCTTCGCGGTCGGCGCGGTCTGGGTGTTCTTCTGGACGCTCAAGCCCTGGTTCAGCCTCCCGGCGCGTGCCGTCGCGACCTTGGTGGCCGCCGCCTCGACCCTGACCTTCGACTATGCCCAGACCGCCCGCAGCTACAGCCTGTGCGTCCTGATCGCGACGGGGCTGATGGGCCTGGCGCTGGCGATCCATGCGCGGTCAAGGGAAGGGGAACCGGTCCCTTGGCGGCTCCTCGGGCCGTTCTGGCTTCTATCTCTGCTGGCCAGCTACACCCACTTCTATCTGTTCCTGATGGTCGGGGGCCTGCACCTCTTCATTCTGGTCGGGGCGAAGACCACGCGGTTCCGGATTCTGGTGCTGGTCTCCGGAGCCTTGCTGTTCGCCCTGATGGCGGCCTATGTGGCCGTCCTGCTGCGCGACACCCGGCAGGACCTTCAGAACATGTGGTTCAAGAACACACCGAGCTTCCTGTTCAGACAGGCGTTGTGGGCGGTGGGGCGCACCTGGAGCGGCGGGATCGGGGCGATCCTGGTGCTGGCTCTCGCGCCATGGAGCGATCGGCTGAAGCTGGCCAGGGGCGTGGCTGTTCCGACGCCCCCGGACCGGCCGCTGTGGCCGCTGGCGATGAGCGGGACAGTGGTGGCGGTGACGGTGGCGGTGGGTCTAGCCATCTCCTTCGTCGTGGCCCCGTCGTTCGGCAAGCGGAACCTGCTGGTCTTCGCGCCCTTCATGTGGCTGCTCCCGGCCTGGCTCTATGACGCGGTGGCGCCCGATCCGGCGACGCGAGGCGGCAAGCTGCTGATCGGTTCGGTGCTGGTTCTGGTCGGGGTCAACGCCGTCCAACTGCCGGTGCGGTTCAAGCCGAGGGACGAGGACTGGCGCGCCTCGGCCGCCTATGTCGCAGGCCTGCCCGGCTGCCGGACGACGGAACTGCCGGTGGTGCTGCCCTGGATCTTCGGGCCCTCCACACCCTTCTTCCGCGATCTCGCCCAGCATTATTTTTACGGCCGCTACTATCCGGACTTCGCGCATCTGCACGCCTTCACCCCTGCGGAGTTCGACCGGCCAGATAAGGTGCCCGCCTTGCAGGCGCTGCTCGCGCGGCGGGACGGTTGCCCCGTCGTGGCCTGGGGGGTGCACGACCTCGATGCGGAGAATGAGCCCTCCCTGGCGGCGGACCTGTCGCGGGCGATCGGTGCGAGGGTTGTGGAAAAGCGGTTCGACTTCCGCCGGCCGGGCGCGGTGGGCTTCTCCAAGCGGACGACGGGCGCCTGGGTGTTTCTGCGGCCGAACTAGCGCTTCTCGGCGAACCTGCGGATCAGGTCCTGCAGTTCGGGTTCATAGACACGCGCGGCGGCGACCGCGCCGGGAAACCAGCGGGTCTCGCGTTGCTTCTGCTCAGGCCAGGTCGATGCCTGGCTTTCGACTTGCATGGAATAGACCTCGACGCGGCAGCGAAGGAGACCGCCGTCCTTCAGCCCCTTGTCGTAGTGGTAGACGCCGATCATCTCATCGGCGACTGGGCCCTTGAGCCCGGCTTCCTCGAACGCCTCCTGGGCGGCGGCGTCAGCCGGAGAGCGGCCCTGCATCGGCCAGCCCTTGGGGATCACCCAGCGCTTGGTCTCGCGCGAGGTGATCAGCATCACCTCCAGCGCCGGGGCCCGCCGCCAGGGCAGGGCGGCGAACTGCAGACCAAAATGGGTGCCGTCGCTGTGGGCGATCAGGGTGGGCTTCATCGCGCTAGCGAAGAACCAGGCCCGATATGGCGTAGGTGATCGCGGCGATCACGCCGGCCGCCGGCATGGTGACGACCCAGGCGACGACGATGTCCTTGGCGACGTTCCAGCGCACGGCCGAGACCCGCCGGGCGGCGCCGACGCCGACGATGGCGCCGGTGATGGTGTGGGTGGTCGACACGGGCACGCCCAGATAGGTGGCCATGAACAGGGTGATGGCGCCGCCGGTCTCTGCGCAGAAGCCCTGCATCGGGGTCAGGCGGGTGATCTTGGAGCCCATGGTGTGAACAATGCGCCAGCCGCCGAACAGGGTCCCGGCCGCCATCGCCGCCTGGCAGCTGATGATCACCCAGAAGGGAACGTGGAATTTTCCGCCCGAGGCCCCGTGGGCGTAGAGGAGAGCGGCGATGATCCCCATCGTCTTCTGGGCGTCGTTGCCGCCATGGCCCAGCGAATAGAGGGAGGCGGAGACGAACTGCAGCTTTCGGAAGGCCTTGTCGGCCTTGACCGGGTGCGAGCGCACGCACAGCCAGGAGACGATCAGGACCAGGAGTAGGGCGAGGATGAAGCCCACGCCCGGCGACAGGACGATGGCGAAGACGGTCTTGGAGACGCCCGCGACCACGACCGCGCCCACGCCGGCCTTAGCGACGCCCGCGCCCACCAGCCCGCCGATCAGCGCGTGGGAAGAGGAGGAGGGGATGCCGCCGAACCAGGTGATCAGGTTCCAGGCGATTGCGCCGGTCAGAGCGCCGAGGATCACCCGGTCGTCGATCACGTCGGGGCTGACGATGCCTGATCCGACGGTGTTCGCCACGTGCAAGCCGAAGACCAGGAAGGCGATGAAGTTGAAGAAGGCGGCCCAGAAGACGGCCAGATTGGCCGGCAGCACCCGGGTCGAGACGATGGTGGCGATCGAATTGGCCGCGTCATGCAGGCCGTTCAGAAAGTCGAACAGCAGCGCGACGGCGATCAGGAAGATCAGCAGGAGAAGGGCGCCGTCCACGGTTTAGAGGTGCTCGATCAGGATGCCGCTGAAGCGCTTGGCCACGTCCTCGAAGCGGTCGACGACCTTCTCGAGCTGGCTGTAGATTTCACGCCCGATGATGAAGCCCATCGGGTCCTTCTGGCGCTCGTGCAACAGGGCCTTCAGGCCCCGGTCGTGGATGGCGTCGGCCTGGTCCTCGAGCTCGATGATCCGCGCGGCGAGGGCGTTGATCGAGACGCGGTGCTTTTGCATGTCTTTGAGCATGCCGATGGCCTGGACGGTCAGGGCGGCGGCCTCGACGACGATGTCGCCCATCTCGCGCATGGCCGGCTCGAAGCTCTGAACCTCGAACAGCAGGCTGGCCTTGGCGGTCTTCTGCATCTGGTCGATGGCGTCGTCGAGCGCGGCAGACAGGTCCTGGATGTCGGAACGGTCGAAGGGCGTGATGAAGCTCTTGCGCAGGGCGTCGGTGGTCTCGGCCGCCACGATGTCGGCCTCGCCCTCGTGGCGCATGATCCGGGCGCAGCAGGCGGTGGCGCCGTCGCCGCCGTCCAGCAGTTCGCGCAGGGCGCGGGCGCCGAGCGTCAGCGTCGCCGCGTGACGGTCGAACAGGTCGAAGAACTTGTCCTCGCGCGGCATCAGCGCCTGGAACAATCCGATCATTGCGATCTCAAAACCGTCATGAAGTGTGGGGCCTCCGCCTAGAACGACTCTGCCCGGAAGTAAACGAGCGGGCTCAGGATGCACCCGGTTTGAAGCCGATGACAGTGTCGATAAAGGCCACAGCGTCGCGGTAGACCGGCGCCCAGAAGCGCAGGGGCGCGGCCATGGCGCCGACCGTCATCGTATGGCCGAGGCGCGGGTAGCGTCTGGCTTCGACCCGGCCCCCGACCTTACGGATCGCCTCGGCCAGCCGATCGACATTGGCCGGATCGACCACGCCGTCGCCGTCGCCGGCGATCAGCAGGGCGGCGGGCGAGGCCTTTTCGACATGGGCCGCCGGGCGGGTGGCGGCGTAGGCCTCTTGCGGACCGAACAGGTCAGTCTGACGGCGACTCGGCGGTCCAACATCGCCATAGCCTCCGGCAAGCCCGACCCAGGCGACCACGTCCTTGCGCGGATCCATCCCGACCGCGCCGAGCCAGCGCGGGTCCGCGGCCAGCATGGCGGCGATGTAGCCGCCGGCCGAATGCCCCATCAGCACGATCTTCTTCGGATCGCCGCCATACTCGGCCGCATGGTCCCTGGCCCAACGCACGGCCTTGGCGCCATCCGAAAGGAAGCCATCGTATCTGACCTCGGGGTAGAGGCGGTAGTCGGGCACCACCGCGAGATAGCCGTGCGCCTGCAGGGCCTTGCCGACGAAGGCGTACATCGACTTCTCGCCGCGCCTGAACCCGCCGCCGTAGAAAAAGACCACCACCGGCCTGTCGGTCGCGCCGGCCTTCGGGGCGAAGACGTCGAGCGTGCCGCGCGGGCCGACGCCGAAGGGAACGCCGATGGTCGCCCTGCCGCCGCCTGTGGGTTCGAAGGCGGCAAGGGTTCCGCCCGCGCTGCAGCCTGGCAAGAGGAGCGCCATCGACAGGCCCGCCCAGCGCCGTAACAAACCCGACTTACGCATACCGTCCTCCGTCGAGTCAGAGCCTAGGCGAAGGCCGTCTTTCGCCCAAATCGTTAACTCTGTCGCAAGCCCAATCGGCCCATTTTGCGGACTCATGCGGCTCGCCCGGACCCTGATCGCCTCCGCCTTGTCGGCCGCCCTCGTGGCCGGCGGCCTGCCCGCGTCCTCCGCGCCGGCCGCGACCAGCGTACAGGTCGGCACCACCAAGGACCTGTCTCACATCCAGTTTCGCGGCGCCCAGCCGCGCGCGGCCCGGCGCGAAGGGCGCGATCTCGTCTTGCGTTTCGGCGCGATCGCCCCGCCTGACATCTCGCTCTTGCGGGTATCGCCGCCGCCCTTCCTGAAGGCCGCTGTGCTGCAGCCGGTCAAGGGCGGGCTGGACCTGCGCATGACTCTCGCCGATGGGGCCGACGCACGGCTCGGCCGCGACGGCGGCGAGGTCTTCATCAATCTCGGCCCGGTCGCCGAAAAGCCGGTCCCCACCGCCAAGGCGAGCGATCAGAAACCCCTGACCCGCCCGGATCCCACCCCCGCCTCCGGCGTGGTCAAGATGGTCCCGGAGATGCAGAACGGGACATTGATGCTGCGTTTCGGCTGGCGCGCCCCGCTCGGCGCGGCCGTCTTCCGCCGCGGCGAGGCGATCTGGATGGTGTTTGACGCCCCCGCGCGCCTCGACCTGTCCCAGGCCCCGCGCGGCCTTCGCCAAGTGAGCAAGATCACCCAGGTCGGCGACGGCAAGGTCGCCGCCGTTCGGATCGTGGTTCCCTCCGAGATGGTCGCCTCGGCCAGCGCCGAAGGCGGTCTGTGGACCCTGGCCATCGGTCCAGGGTTGACCGGCGCACAGCCTGCCGCCGTGCGGCTAACCCGCAACGACGCCGACGGCCCCGCCGCCCTGACCGCGGAGATGGCGGGGGCGACCGGCGTTTTCTGGATGAACGACCCGGTGGTCGGCGACCGTTTCGCCGCCGTCACCGCCCTGGCGCCCGCGAAGGGACTGAGCGGTCGGCGCGCCTTTATCGATATGACCCTCCTGGCCTCGTCCCAGGGGCTGGCGATCGAGCCCCAGGCCGGCGACCTGGCCATCGCCGCCGAGGGCGACCTGGTGACCATTAGCCGACCCAAGGGTCTGGCCCTGTCGCCCTCCTCAATGCAGGCCAAGCTGGCGCCCGCCGCGGCCGGCCTGCCCACGGCCGCGGCCCTGCCGGCGCTGGTCGACTTCGAAAACTGGTCCAAGACCGGCTCGGTCGGGTTCGGCAAACGCTACGACCAGGTGCTGGAGGCCGTCGCAGCCGAGTCCGCCAAGGGCAAGGCGGGCGGCGTGCAAGCGCGCATGGGCCTGGCGCGTTTCCTGATCGGCTCGGAGCTCAGCTACGAGGCCATCGGCGCGCTGAACATGGCGGCCAAGGCCGAGCCGAGACTGTTGGGCGACCCGGAGTTCCGCGGCCTGCGGGGCGCCGCGCGGGCCATGTCCGGCCGCTACAAGGACGCCCAGGCGGACTTCTCCGTGCCGATCCTGGCCGACGACCCGGCCAGCGCCCTATGGCGCGGTTACATCGCCCAGCAGCTTGGCGACAGCGCCGGCGCCCGCCAGGAGTTCGCCGCCGGCCGCTCGGCGCTGCAGATGTTCGCCCTGAAGTGGCGTACCCGGCTGGCCCGCGCCGACGCCGAGTCCGCCCTGGCGGTCGGCGATCTGCCCGCCGCCCGCACGGCGCTGGCGGCGGCCGGCTCCGGGTCGCTGGACGCGGCGGAATCGCAAGGGCTGAACCTGACCCGCGCGCGGCTGGAGCAGGCACAAGGTCACGCCGATCAGGCTCTGGCCCTCTACGACCAGGTGACCCAGTCCGACTACGGCGCCCTGGCGGCGCCGGCCCTGCTGCGCGCCACCCAAATCCGGCTCGACAAGGGCAAGCTGACTGCGCCCCAGGCGGCGCAGACCCTGGACAGCCTGCGGTTCCGCTGGCGCGGCGACGCCACCGAACTCGACACCATCCGCATGCTCGGGCGCATCTATATGAGCCAGGGCCGTTATCGGGAGGCGCTGGAGGCGCTGCGGTCGGCCGGGGCGCGACTGCCGGACCTGCCCCAGGCGGCGGCGGTGCAGGCGGATCTGTCGAATACCTTCAAGGTCTTGTTCCTGAACGGCGGCGCCGACGGCTGGCAGCCGATCCAGGCCCTGGCCCTGTTCTACGACTTCAAGGAATACATGCCGATCGGGGCCGAGGGCGACTTCATGGTGAGGAAGCTCGCCCGCAGGCTGGTCGACGTGGACCTCCTGGATCAGGCGGCCGAGCTCTTGAACTACCAGGCCTTCAACCGGCTGGACGGCGTGCCGCGGGCCGAGGTCGCGACCGATCTGGCCATGATCCATCTGATGAACAAGAAGCCCGAGAAGGCGCTTCTGGCGCTAAACAGCTCGCGCACCACCCTGTTGCCGACCGCGCTCAATACCGAGCGGCGGCTCCTGGAGGCGCGGGCTCTGATGGGGCTCGGCCGCTATGACCATGCGATCGAGGTGCTGGCCGCCGATAAGTCCGCCGAGGCGCGCGAGATGCGCACCGACGTGGCCTGGAAGCAAAAGGACTGGGCGAGCGCGGCGACGGGGCTGGAGGCCCTGCTCGGCGACCGCTGGAAGTCGACCGAGCCTTTGGGCGCGGCCGATGAGGCGCGGCTGCTGCGCGCCGGGGTGGCGATGAGCCTGGCCGGCGACGGCGCGGGCCTGACGCGGCTGCGCACCCGCTACGCCAAGCTGGCGACGGCGGTGCGCGCGCCTGAAGCGATGCAGGTGGCGCTGTCGGGCGGGGATGTGCAGTCGCTGACCCCGGCCGATTACAGCCGGGCGGTTTCGGACACCGACCTGTTCGCCGGATGGGTGGCGCGGATGAAGCAGCGCTTCCGCCAGAAGCCCGCGCCGGTCAGCGCGACCCCGGCCAAGCCGGCCCAACATGCGGCGAACGCGGCCCCGGCGAAGGGGTAGGCGGACTGCGTGCCTCGAGACGCGCCCTTGCGGGCGCTCCTCAGCATGACGAGCCTATTTGGGCCCCGCCCACAGACGTCATCCCGAGGAGGCGCGGTACGGCCGTCTCGAAGGACGCAAACCGGCGGCCGTCCGCTAGACCCCGCCGCCGTGCCGGAAACTTTCGACCAGGCTGCCGGCCACGAGGCGCCATCCGTCCACCAGGACAAAGAAGATCAGCTTGAAGGGCAGCGAGACCACCACCGGTGGAAGCATCATCATGCCCATGCTCATCAGGACGCTGGCGACCACCAGGTCGATGACCAGGAAGGGCACGAACAGCAAAAAGCCGATCTGGAAGGCCTTCTTTAGCTCCGAGATCATGAAGGCGGGCGCCACCACGTTGAGGGGCGTGGCCTGGGCGTTCAGCGGACGGGGGATCTTGGACAGGCGGATGAAGAGGCCCAGGTCGTCGCGGTCGACCTGGCTGAGCATGAAGCTCTTCACCGGGCCAGAGGCGGCGGTGAAGGCCGGGGTCAGCTCCATCTTGTGGTCGAGCAGGGGTTTGACCCCGGCGTTGTAGGAGGCCGTGAAGGTCGGCCCCATGACGATGGCGGTCAGGAACAGGGAGAGGCTGATGATAACGGCGTTGGGCGGGCTCTGCTGAAGCCCGAGCGCCGTGCGCAGAAGCGAGAGGACGACCACGATCCGCACGAAGCTGGTGGTCATCATGACGATGGACGGGGCGAGCGACAGGACGGTCAGCAGGCCGACGAGCTGCACCACGCGGTCGGTTAGGCCGGCGCCGGTGCCAAGGTCGATATTGACCGCCTGGGCCACGGCGATGGCGGGCGAGATGGCCGAGACCACCGCGGTCAGGATGGTGATGATCAGGGCGCGCTTCAGATCGCCGGCTGTGGCGCCGGCGAGCGAACGGAAGGGGCTCAGGAACTTCATCGTCAGGCCTTGGGGGCTGCGGCGGTGGGCGCGTCCAGCATCCGACCTTCGCCGAGCAGGAGCAGCCGCTCCTCGGCGTCGACGCGGATCAGCACTACGCGGCGTTGGGGGTCGAGGGTCAGGCTCTCGACGATTTGTATCCGGCGATCGCTGGGCTTCTTGATCGATATCAGGCCCGCCGGGCCCCAGCGGCGGGCGGCGTAGGCGGCCAGGCCCACGAGCCCGAGGGTGACGGCCAGGGCGAAGCCGGCCTGAAGGAAACTGATGAAGGTCGACATGGACAAGGCCCGGGCGGGAGAACTGCCAGGGCAGGATCGCGGGCGTCGCCTAACGCGCCGTTAACCATGCGCCCGGCAAAATTGTCCCAGCGCCAGAATGGTCGCGATCTCTCCGCGAACCCCAAGGACGCGCCATGGACCTCGATCAAATCCCGCTTCTGGCGGCGCTGAAAGGCAAGCTCGGCTACGACACCGCACGCCAGCGCGTGATCGCCCAGAACGTCGCCAACGCCGATACGCCCGATTTCGCGCCTTCCGACCTGGGCGCCTTCACGGTGAAGGAAGCCTCGGGCGGGGCCCTGGCCATGGCGCCGGTCGCGGCCGCCCGCACCAATGCGGCCCATATCTCGCCGCCCAAGGCGGCGCCGTCGGTCTGGAAGCCGCACAATGCGCCCGACAGCGAGGCGCGGCTCGACGGCAACCAGGTCGTGCTGGAAGAGCAGATGATGAAGATGACAGAGGCGCGGATGGACTACGACGCCGCCGTCAGCCTGTACCAGCAGTCGCTCGGCCTCTTGAAGCTGGCCATCCGCCGGCCCGGCGGCTGATCGAAAAGGCCCATAGATCATGCCCATCAACAACAATCCGACCACCGCCGCCAACGTCGCCATGAGCGTCGCCGCCTCGGCGCTCAAGGCGCAGCAGTCGCGCATGCGGGTGATCGCCGAGAACATCGCCAACGCCGACTCGACCGCCATGACCCCCGGCGGCGACCCCTACCGACGCCAGACGCCGGTCTTCCAGGCCGAGACCCTGGGCAGCGGCGGCAAGGGGGTGGCCATGACCAAGATCGCGGCCGACGAGACGCCGTTCCACACCACCTATGACCCCGGCCACCCGGCGGCCGACGCCAAGGGCTATGTGAAGACCTCAAATGTCGATCCCCTGACGGAGGCGCTCGACATGCGGTCGGCCCAGCGGGCGTACGAAGCCAATCTGAACGTGATCGAGACCGCGCGGGCGATGCAGACCCGCACCCTCGACATCCTGAAGAAGTAGGATCCTAAGCCATGATCTCGCCGATGATCGCCGCCAAGGCCTACGCCGCCACCCAGGGCGCGGCCGGGACCGCCGTCGGCGGAGCCGCCGGGCCGGACTTCGCTCAGATGGTGCAGAGCGCCCTCAACGAGACCACCAACGCCTCGCGCAACGCCGAATCCCAGATGGCCGCCCACGTGCAGGGCAAGGCCGAGCTGGTCGATGTGGTGACGGCCGTGGCCTCGGCCCAGGCCAGCCTGGAGACGGTGATGGCCGTGCGGGATCAGGTGATTTCCGCCTATCAGGAAATCATGCGGATGCCGATCTAGCGCGGGCTGCGCGCCAGCCTCAGGAATTCCTCGCGGGTCCGGGGGTCGTCGCGCACCACGCCCAGGAGCTTAGACGTCGTCAGCACCGTTCCTCGGGTGTTGACCCCGCGCAGGGTCATGCAGCTGTGCTCGGCCTCGACCACGACGCCGACGCCCTGCGGCTTCAGCACTTCTTCGATGGCGCGGGCGATCTCGGCGGTCATCTTTTCCTGGATCTGCAGGCGGCGGGCGAAGCCGTGGACCACGCGGGCGAGCTTTGAGATGCCGACCACGCGGCTGGTCGGCAGGTAGCCGACATGGGCATGGCCCACGACCGGCAGCATGTGATGCTCGCAGAAGCTGACGAACGGGATGTCGCGCAGGATGATCAGTTCGTCGTAGCCGCCGACCTCATCGAAGGTCTTTTCCAGATAGGCGCGCGGGTCGACTGCATAGCCGGCGAACAGCTCCTTGTAGGAGCGGACCACGCGGCTTGGGGTTTCCAGCAACCCCTCGCGGTCAGGGTCGTCTCCGGACCAGCGCAGAAGGGTGCGGACGGCGGCCTCCGCTTCGGCCTGGCTCGGCTTTTCGCTCATTCCCAATACCTAGTCCGCCGCGTCCCCTCTGGCAAAGGCGTCGGCGAAAACAGGGATTGTTAACCATAATCCCCGAGGGTCGGATCCTGGTTCGCTGTGCGCGAACACCGCTTGCATAAGGGCTATCCCATGAACGGGGCAGAGGTACTGGACGTCGGACGCGACGCCATCTGGCTGACCATCCAGCTTTCGGCGCCCGTGCTGATCATCGGCCTGGTGGTCGGGGTCGGCGTCGGCCTGCTGCAGGCCCTGACCCAGATCCAGGAAGCCACCCTGGTCTATGCGCCCAAGATCGTTGCAATCTTCGTCGGCCTGCTCGTCTTCCTGCCGCTGATGGGCGCGCTGATGGGCGGCTTCATGCAGCAGATCGCCGCCCGCATCGCGGCGATGTAGCCGTGGCCCTCGCGCCCGCCGTCGAGATGTATGGCGCGGGCTTGGTGTTCGCGCGGGTCGGCTCGCTGGCCATGCTCCTGCCCGGCGTGGGCGAGAGCGCGGTCCCGCCGCGCGTGCGGCTGTCCTTCGCCCTGGTTCTGTCGCTCGCCATCTATCCGGTCGTCCGTACCGGCATGCCGGCCATGCCTGAAACGGTCGGCGGCCTGGGCGGCCAGCTGATCATAGAGATATTGATCGGGATCGCGCTCGGTTCGCTGATCCGGCTGTTTCTCTCGACTTTGGCGGTGATGGGGGAGGTCTATTCCCTGCAGACGACGCTGTCCTTCGCCCAGACCGCCAACCCCTTGCAGGCTCAGCCCGGCACGACCATCGCCGCCTTTTTGACCCTTCTGGGCGTCGCCCTGATCTTCGCCACCGACCTGCACCAGATGTTCGTCGCGGCCATGGTGCACAGCTTCAACCTGTTCCCGCCGGGCAAGGCTCTGCCGGTGGCCGACCTGGGCCAGTTGGAGATCCGCACCGTGGCCCAGACCTTCGCGCTCGGGATCCAGCTGTCCGCGCCGATCCTGGTTTTTTCGCTGATCTTCAACATCGCCGCCGGCTTCGTCGGGCGGATGATGCCGCAGTTCCAAATCTTCTTCGTCGCCACCCCGCTGAGCGTGCTCCTGGGCCTGTCGATCTTCGCCATGGGGCTGGGGTCCGTCGGCCTGGTCTGGACCGAGCAGTTCCGCGCCTTCCTTGGCCAGTTCGTCTAGATGGCGGAAGATCGGGACCGCGCATCACAGACCGAAGCCCCGACACCACGCCGGCTTGAAGAGGCGCGCAAGAAGGGCGACGTCGCCAAGTCGCAGGACGTCCCGGCCTTTATGGCCCTGGCCGCCGCCGTGGCGGTGATCGTCGGCGCCGGCGGCTGGATGGCGCGCAATATGGCCGAGGCGCTGATCCCCTTCCTGGCCCACCCCGACGCGATCAATCTCAGCCCCGGCGGCGGGGTGGCGGTGTTCGCCGCGGCGCTGAAGGCGGCGGCGCCGGGGACGCTGATCCTGCTGGCCGCGGCGGTGGCCGGCGGGGCGGGCAACTTCATCCAGCACGGCTTCCTGTGGGCGCCCTCCAAGCTCGCGCCCGACTTCTCAAAGCTGAACCCGATGAGCGGGCTGAAGCGGTTGTTCGGGCTCGACAGCCTGGTCAATTTCCTGAAGTCGCTGGCCAAGATCTCGGCCATCGCGCTGCTCGCCTTCTGGATCGTGAAGCCAAAGGCGAACGAGCTCCCGGCCCTGGCCGCGATGGAGCCGGCGGCGATGCTGCCCTACACAATGGCGATCCTGAAGACCCTCGCCTATTCCATCCTGGCGGCGCTGGCCGTGGTCGCCGGCTTCGACTGGTTCTGGCAGCGTCAGCGCTTCACCGCCCGGATGCGGATGACCCGCGAAGAGGTCAAGAAGGACCACAAGGAGAGCGACGGCGACCCGCACATCAAGGCCCGCCAGCGCCAGATCCGCATGGAGCGCTCGCGCAAGCGGATGATCCAGAACGTGCCCAAGGCCACGGTGGTGGTGATGAACCCGACCCACTACGCCGTGGCGCTGAAATATGTGCAGGGCGAGGACGCCGCACCGGTCTGCGTCGCCAAGGGGCTGGACCTGCTGGCGCTGAAAATCCGCGAGGTGGCCGAAGCTTCAGGCGTCGCCGTGGTCGAGGATCCGCCGCTCGCCCGCGCCCTCTATGCGGCGATCGAAGTCGATGAAACCATCCCGCGCGAACACTACAACGCCGTGGCCAAGATCGTCGGCTTCGTGATGAGCGGCGGCCGCACCAGCGGGGCTCAAGCCCGCCCGGCGGGCGGTGCAAGACTCTGATCCGCGACTCTGACACTCTTAACCTTGTGAGACCATGACCCAGACCGACGCCCAAGCCGCCGACGTCGAGCCCCTCGTCCTGGACGGGGCGGGGCGCAGGTCTTCGCGCGCCTCGAAAACCGGCAAGGCCGGCAAGCGCCGGTCCGATCCGCTGGCCATGTTCGCCGCTGTCTTCTTTATCCTAGCGATAGGATGCGCCGCTTATCCCGCCATCCTGTCGCTGGCCGCCCACTTCTCTCCGAACGTCAAACAGAGCGTGGCGAACAGCCAGGGCTTTATGCCAGGCATGATCCTTCTTATCGGCCTGGCTGGAGTCGCCTTCCTGGGCGTCTTCGCCTTCGCCACCAGCGAGATGGCCGCTCCGGCTCCCGCGGTCGAGGCGGACGGCGAAACCCTGGTCGAGGCCCTGTCCGAACCGGCCGCCGTGGCCGGCGCCGACGGGCGGCTCCTGGCGGTCAACGAGGCCTGGGGCGCGCTGTTCGGCTCGGCCCGGCGGTTGCCGCGCGGCGGGGCGGGGTCCGACCTTTACGCCGCCCTGGCCGCCGCCCGACGGGTCGGCGCGGGCGAGGCCAGGCTGAGCATCGAGGGCGCCGAGCGGGTGGCCAAGGTCGCGCGGCTGGGCGAGGCGCGGCTCCTGATCCGATTGCCCGAACCCGTGGCGGTCCCCGCGAAACTGCTGTCGGGGCCAGAGCCGGACCGCGAGGTCCTGGCCCTGTCGATCATGGCCGCGGCCATGGACCGGTTCGCCGGCGCGGCCCCGTTCGGCGCGGCCCTGCTGGACGGCGATGATCCGTTCGACGCCACCATCATCGAAGTGAACTCGACCCTGGCCAGCCTGACCAACGGCGCGGCGAAGGCGGGGGTTGTGTTCGGCGCCCTGATCGACCCGGCCAGCCGGGCTGAGGCCAAGATAAGGCTGGCGGCTAAGCCGAACGCACCCGCCGAGGTGCGCCTGTCGAGCGACCAGACCAAGATCGCCCAGCTTTTCCTGGCGCGGGGCGAGGGCAGGTTGACGGCCTATCTGATCGACGTTTCCGAACAGAAGCAGCTCGAATTGCAGCTGGCGCAGTCGCAGAAGATGCAGGCCATCGGCCAACTGGCCGGGGGCGTGGCCCACGATTTCAACAACCTCCTCACCGCCATCCAGCTGCGGCTGGACGAGCTCTTGCACCGCCACCCGGTCGGGGACCCCTCCTACGAGGGGCTCAACGAAATCCGCCAGACCGGCGTGCGCGCCGCCGATCTGGTGCGAAAGCTTCTGGCCTTTTCGCGCAAGCAGACGGTGCAGCGCGAGACGCTGGATTTGGGCGAACTGATCTCCGAGTTCGAGGTGCTGCTCCGGCGGCTGCTGCGCGAGGATGTGGTGCTGGTCACCGACTATGGCCGCGATCTGCCTTTGGTCCGCGCCGACAAGAGCCAACTCGAGACGGCGGTGATGAATCTGGCGGTCAACGCCCGCGACGCCATGCGCATGGCCGGGCGAACCGGCGACGGCAAGCCCGCCACGGTCTCGATCCGCACCGCGCGCCTGACCCGCGCCGAGGCCGAGCGGCTGGGCTACCCGTCAGCGCCCGTGGCGGGCTGCGCCTTGATCGAGGTCGCCGACAATGGGCCGGGCATCCCGCCGGAGGCCCTGTCCAAGATTTTCGAACCCTTCTTCACCACCAAGCCGGTGGGCGAGGGAACGGGGCTTGGCCTCGCTACGGTCTATGGGATCGTGAAACAGGCCGACGGCTGGATCCACGTGGAGACGGCGCCGAACCGGGGCGCGGCCTTCCGCATCTTCCTGCCGATCCATATTCCGACGGCGGCGGCGCTCGATGCGCCCAAGCCGGTGGTGAAGCCCAAGCCCGCGGCCCGCGATCTGTCGGGCGCCGGCCGGATCCTGTTCGTCGAGGACGAGGACGCGGTGCGCGGCGTCGCCGCCCGCCTGCTGCGCGCGCGCGGCTATGAGGTGATCGAGGCCTGCGACGGGGAGGAGGCCTTGGAGCTCGCCGAACTTCACGCGGGTCAGATCGATCTTCTGATCTCCGACGTCATCATGCCGGGGCTGGACGGCCCGACCCTGCTGAAGCGGGCGCGAGGCTTCCTCGGCGACGCGCCGGTGATGTTCATCTCGGGCTATGCGGAGGCGGAGTTCTCCGACCTGCTGGAGGGCGAAACCGGGGTGACCTTCCTGGCCAAACCGCTCGACATCAAGACCCTGGCCGAGCGGGTGAAGCAGCAGCTCCATGCGGCCTAGACACTCTTTCGCACCTGCGAAGTCCGGGCTAGCCTGAACCCATGAAACCACTCAAGGATCAGGTCGCCGTCGTCACCGGCTCGACCAGCGGCATCGGTCACGCCATGGCGGAGGCCCTGGCGGCTCAGGGTTGCAAGGTGATGCTGAACGGGCTCGGCGACCCCGCCGCCATCGAGGCGACGCGGGCGGGAACGGCGGCCAAATATGGGGTCGATGTCGGCTACCACGGCGCGGACATGACCAAGCCGGACGAGATCGCCGACCTGATCGCCGAGACGCTCAAAGCCTGGGGCCGGATCGACATTCTCATCAACAACGCCGGCATCCAGTTCGTCTCGCCGATCGAGGATTTCCCGATCGCCAAATGGGACCAAATCATCGCCATAAATCTGTCCTCGGCCTTCCACGGCATGCGGGCGGCGATCCCCACGATGAAGGCGCAGGGGCGCGGCCGGATCATCAACCTGGCCTCGGCGCACGCCCTGGTGGCCTCGCCGTTCAAAGCCGCCTATGTCGCCGCCAAGCACGGCGTCGCGGGCCTGACCAAGACGGCGGCGCTGGAGCTGGCGACCTTCGGGATCACCTGCAACGCCATCTGCCCAGGCTATGTGAAGACGCCGCTGGTCGATGGCCAGATCGCCGACCAGGCCAAGGCCCGCAACATGACGCCCGAGCAGGTGATGAAGGATGTGATCCTGGCGGCCCAGCCGACCAAGAAGTTCGTTGAGTACGACCAGCTCGCGGGGCTGATGCTCTATCTGGTCTCGGACGCCGGGGCGTCGGTCAATGGCGCGATTTTGCCGATCGACGGGGGTTGGACCGCCCAGTAGCGCGGCGGCTGGCCGTCCAGCGGTTCCAGACGTGGGCCGTGACCAGCGAGATGCTGCCGAGGATGGTCAGCTGCTCGTCGAGTTCCGGCCAGCGGTCCGGGAAGGCGCCGGCGGCCAGGAGGCCCAGGCCCACCACGGCCAGGGCCATGATGGCGATGTCGCGCTTGCTGTCGGGCTTGCGCCAGAGGGCGATCACCGAGAGCGGCAGGGCGAACAGCAGGAACAGGATGTGGACCCAGTGGGCCTCCACCAGGGCGCCCAGCGACGGCAGGGCGGCGGCGGCGACCGGCAGGGCCAGGCAGTGGGCAAGGCAGAGCCCCGACAGTCCGACGGCGGAACTGTCCCAGGCGGAGCCGGAATGGTCGTGGGCTTGCGACATGAGGCCTTGAGCGGGAATGTTATATTATAATAGGCGGTCGGCGACGGGACGCAAGGCGAGTCCCTCCCTTTCCGCTCACCCCAGCGAGAGCTGGGGTCCAGCATTGTCCAGCGGCGTGCTTCGGCCTAAGTCTGGATCCCAGCTCTCGCTGGGATGAGCGGTTATAGTAGCAATGCGACCGCGAATTCCGGCTCCGGGCTGACCCAGAGGTCCTGCACCGACCAGCCCGCCTTTGCGGCGATCTGCGCCAGGCTCTCGCGGGTGAACTTGCAGCAGTTTTCGGTGTGGATGGTCTCGCCCTCGTCGAAGTGGAAGCGGCGGCCGGCGGCTTCGACGGTCTGGGGTTTGAGGCTGGCCAGGTGCATCTCGATCCGGCTCTCGGCGCGGTTCCAGACGGCGCGGTGGGCGAAGGCGGTCAGGTCGATGTCGCCGTCGAGCTCGCGGTTGATCCGGCCCAGAAGGTTCCGGTTGAAGGCGGCGGTGACCCCGGCCGCGTCGTCATAGGCGGCCACGAGCGTGTGCTCGCTCTTCACCAGGTCGGCGCCCAGGATGAAACGGGCGCCGGGGCCAAGCCGGCGGCGTGCGCGCGCCAGGAAGCCGGCGGCCTCTGCTGGGGTGAAGTTGCCGATGGTCGAGCCCGGAAAATAGCCGGTGAGCGGCCGCCCTCTGGCCGAGGCGGGCAGCTCGAACGCGGCGGTGAAGTCGGCCAGCACCGGCTCGACCCTCAGGGCCGGATAGTCGCGGCGGAGGGCGGCCGAGGCGGCCTCGAGCGCCGAAAGGCTGATGTCGATGGGAACATAGGCGCGCAGACGCGGCGCGGCGTCGAGCAGGAGCCGGGTCTTGGTCGAGGCGCCCGATCCGTATTCGACCAGAACCGAGCCCTCCGGCAGGGCCGCCTCGGCCAGGGCGGGCGCGATATCGCGCATCAGGGCCGTCTCGGTGCGGGTCGGGTAGTATTCGGGCAGGTCGCAGATCTGCTCGAACAGGTCCGAGCCGAGCCTGTCGTAGAAGTGCTTGCTGGGCAGGCGTTTGCGGGCCGCCGACAGCCCCTCGATCACGTCGCGGGCGAAGGGGGTGTCGTGGCGGGCCGGGGCAGGGCGAATGGCGAGATCGGTAAGGCTCATGGGACCTATATGGGGCTCCGCGCGCAGGATCCCCCGTTGCGCCTGAGCGTCGTGAACGTCCGGCCCGGCCCCGAGTTTCACTTTCGGCGAAGCTTTTTGCACAGTGGCGCGTTGGAGCGAGGATGTGGCCCCCATGACCGACAGCCTGCAACTCGACCCCAAGCTTGGCAATGAGCGGCTGCGCCGATTGATCGAGACGCGGGGCGCGACCCTGGCGCTCGTCCACCCGCTGACGGCGGAGGACCAGCAGGTCCAGTCGATGCCGGACGTCAGCCCGAGCAAGTGGCACCTGGCCCACACCACCTGGTTCTTCGAGACCTTCGTGCTGGCGCCGAACCTTCCGGGCTATCAGGCCTTCGACCCCAAGTTCGGCTATCTCTTCAACTCCTACTATGAGGCCGTGGGCGACCGGCAGCCGCGGGCGGAGCGGGGGCTTCTGACCCGGCCGAGCCTGGAGGACGTGCTGGCCTATTGCGCCCATGTCGAGGCGGGGCTGGTGCGGCTGGCCGGGACGCCGGCGTGGGAGGCGCTCGCCGACCTAATCGAGCTTGGGCTGCATCACGAGCAGCAGCATCAGGAACTGATCCTGATGGACATCAAGCACGTCCTCTCCTGCAACCCGATCCAGCCGGCCTATCGACCGCCGCATGCGCGGACGTCTGTCGGCGAGCGACCGTTGGGCTGGATCGAGCACTCGGGCGGCCTCTGTCAGATCGGGCGGGCCAAAACTCCTCAAGACCGGGAGGGCTTCGGCTTCGACAACGAGGGTCCGCGGCACAAGGTCTGGCTGGAGCCCTTCGCCATCGCCGACCGGCTGGTGAGCAACGGCGACTGGCTGAGTTTCGTCGTTGACGGCGGCTATGCGCGGCCGGAGCTCTGGCTGTCGGACGGCTGGGCGGCGGTGAAGCGGGAGGGGTGGAACGCGCCGCTCTACTGGCGCCACGACGAGACGGGCTGGAGCCAGTTCACGCTCGTGGGCCGGCGGGAGATCGAGCCGGACGAACCGGTCTGCCATGTGAGCCACTATGAGGCCGACGCCTACGCCCGCTGGGCTGGGGCGCGTCTGCCGACCGAGGCGGAGTGGGAGGTCGCGGCGCCCGAGCCGGTGCTAGCGCCCCGGCGGCTGGCGGTGCGGCCCTTGGGCGAGGGAGCGGGCTTCTACGATCAGGTCTGGCAGTGGACGGCCAGCGCCTACCTGCCCTATCCGCGCTTCAAGCAGGATGAGGGCGCGGTCGGCGAATACAACGGCAAGTTCATGTCGGGGCAGATGGTGCTGCGCGGCTCGGCCTGCATCACGCCCGTGGGTCATGCGCGGCGGACCTACCGCAACTTCTTCCCGCCGGGCGTGCGCTGGATGTTCGGCGGGCTGAGGTTGGCGGCGGATCGGGGATGACAGCGCCCGAACGGCGCAAGGGGATGGCGAGCCCGCGCCTGAAGAAGGACGTGTTCAAGGAGCGGTTCCTGACGCAGTAGGAGGACCCGTCCTTCGCGCCGTTGCAGGTGCGCGCGGGGATGATGGTCAGCGCGGGGAATACGCTGAAGGCGCCGCGGAGAAGTAGTCAGCCGACGACGGCTAGCTCACTTCGTCGAGAAGTCGTCACCGACGAACCAAGAAGGCCCGGCACGCTCACACTTTTCTATGTCGGGGTCGATAGCGAGTTCCCAGCGAGGCGGCTTGGTTTCATTGGCCTCATCGGCTCGGGTTTCTTCCCCAATAATCAGCAAGAACGCCCCTAGAGATGAGCCCATGGCGCATTCCAGCCTGGCCGGCCAATAGTCGTGATCGATGAAATATACCCCAGGCGGCTCCTGCCGTCCGCTCAGGTCCAGAACGTAGGCGTTGCCGGAGCCGTCGGAAAAAACCTCGACGGCGGCGAGATCGAGATGCCGAGTGATCCACTCCGGATCAGATCGCCAGCCGACACGGTCGCTCCATACGGGAAGGTATGATCCGAAGTCGCCGATCGACTCAATTCTTTCGCGGTAGAAGTCCACGAGGTCGGGGGGCAGAGGCCGGCCAAGCAGCTCCTCAATGTAGGGAATTATACGTTCGGACTGGTCGGGCCCTTTCCATCGCTTGAGCAGCCCGCGCTCTTCGAGCTGGCGGGCGGCTTCCGAGACAGGGACTCTTCTGATGGTCTGGCGGCTAGCCGGGTTGGCCGTCCCGAAACCGAGCTCCGCGATGAGGCTGCCGATCGCAGATCGAAATCTAGACAGGCTCATCCCCGCCTCCTCGTCGAGGTTGGCGCGAGACCGCATCAGAGATGGTCATCGGTTCACCTTGGAGGCTTTTTGAATTGCGGCGGCGGGCGGGGGAGGCCGCGCCTGAGCGTATAGGGCTCGATCAAGCGGTCCATCTTCTGCCGGAATAGCTCAATCTCTGCAGGTGTGGGCTGACGCCCCAATGATTTTAGAAGTTTGGCCTGCTCAGCCGTCACGGCGGAATGTACTTCTTCCGGGATGGCCTGCAGGTTCTCCAACCGATTGGGGTCGGCCCCTGGTAACTTGTTTGCATGCGCGTTCGGATTGCGGTGATGAACGTGGCCCCCTCTTGGGCCCCGGACGCCGGGAGGTGTCCCCATCTGTGAAGCGGACATGCCATTGGCGCGTTCAAATACATCGCGCGCTTCTCTTGCGATCGGAGTCTTCTCGTCCCGATTCAGGGCGCGTCGGGGAGGAAAAACATTGAACTCGGCCGGTCGCCCAATGGCACGGGCCGTAGGGAAGCCGAACCCGCCAATGAGTTCCGAACCCAGCAGCAGAGCCGGGGCCGCCAACGCGCCGCCTGCAAGGATACGGTTCTGCCATGTACCGTCGAGCCCCCGCTTCTCATCTTGAAATGACGCCTGCTGCCCCCGAAGCTCCGACAGGCGAGCCTGATCGAGGACCTCGTCATAAGGCTTCTTTGAGTAGACCGAGCCCGACGGTATGGACGTGAACTCGTCCAGCCGATCGACCATCCAATCGGCCACGTTTCTTGGGCGCGCGACTTCGCGCGACGGCCAAAGCTCAGCCATCCAGTCGTCCTCTAAATTGTTAAGTTGCCGTGGGGCGCTGAACTGCAGGCGCGCCTTCCCACCGCTAGGAAAGCCTGCCCTAAAAGCTTTCCGATGCAAAGAACAAAAAGAGAACAAATGATGGTGCTGACGTCCGACCCGCGTTCGGTCTAAAGCTCGGTCATGGCGTCAGGCTGGGACTTCTGGATCGACCGTGGCGGGACCTTCACCGATGTGATCGGACGGGACCCCGAGGGCCTGCTGCATGCGCGCAAGCTCCTGTCGGAGAACGCCGCCGCCTATCCGGACGCAGCCGTGCAGGGGATACGCGAGCACCTGGGGCTGACCCATGGCCAGCCGATCCCCGCGGGCGTGATCGGCGAGGTGCGGATGGGGACGACGGTCGCCACGAATGCGCTGCTGGAACGCAAGGGCGAGCGGACGCTGTTCGTGGCGACGCGGGGGTTCCGGGACTGCCTGAGGATTGGCCTGCAGGCGCGGCCGCAGATATTCGCCAAGCGGATCGTCAAGCCGGAGCCGCTCTATGCCGCCGCGCTGGAGGTGGACGAGCGGGTTCTGGCCGACGGGACGGTGGAGCGCGCGCCCGACCCCGAGACGGTAAGGGGCGATCTGCAGCGGTATCGCGACGAGGGTTATGACGCGGTCGCCATCGCCCTGATGCACGGTTACCGCTATCCGGCGCACGAGGCGCTGGTCGCCGGGATCGCGGCCGACCTGGGGTTCGGCCAGGTCTCGGTCAGCCACGCAGTGTCGCCGCTGATGAAGCTTGTGGGCCGGGCTTCGACAACGGTGGTGGACGCCTATCTCTCGCCGGTGCTTGGTCGCTATGTGGCGCGGGTCACGCAGGCGCTGGAGCCCGAGCGTACCGGGGCGCGGCTCTTCTTCATGATGTCCTCGGGCGGGCTGACCTCGCCGGGGACCTTCCGGGGCAAGGACGCGGTGCTGTCGGGCCCGGCCGGCGGGGTGGTGGGGCTGGCGGCGACGGGCGAGGCGGCGGGCTTTGGCGAGGTGATCGGCTTCGACATGGGCGGCACCTCGACCGACGTCGCCCACTATGCCGGCGACTTTGAGCGGACGCTGGAGGCGGAGGTCGCCGGGGTGCGGCTGCGGGCGCCGATGATGACCATCCACACGGTCGCGGCCGGGGGCGGCAGTGTGCTGCACTACGACGGAGCGCGGTTCCGGGTGGGGCCCGATAGCGCCGGGGCGGACCCCGGCCCGCGCGCCTATCGCAAGGGCGGACCGCTGACGGTGACCGACGCCAATGTGATGGTTGGAAAGCTCGATCCCGCGCGGTTTCCGGCCATCTTCGGGCCGGGCGGTGACGAGCGGCTGGACGCCGAGGCGGTGCGGGATGGGTTCGCCGCGCTGGCGGCGGACGTGGGCGACGGGCGCTCGCCGGAAGCGGTCGCGGACGGCTTCATCGCCATCGCTGTGGCGCGCATGGCCCAGGCGATCAAGACGGTCTCGGTGCGGCAGGGGCACGACGTCACCCGCTATGCGCTGAACTGTTTCGGCGGGGCGGGCGGGCAGCACGCCTGTCTGGTGGCCGACGCGCTGGGGATGGAGACGGTGCTGATCCATCCGTTCTCGGGGCTGCTCTCGGCCTATGGCATGGGGCTGGCGGAGCTGCGGGCGGGGCGGCAGGCGGCGCTGGATCTGCCGCTGGGTCAGGCCTTCGAGGCGGTGAAGGCGCTGGGCGACCGGCTGGCGGGGGACTGTCTGGACGAACTGGAAGGGCAGGGGGTGGCGCGCGGCGCGGCGAGCGTGCGGGTCGCCGCGCATTTGCGTTACGCGGGGTCGGATACCCTGTTCGAGCTTCCGGCCTATGGGACGGATTGGGACGCGCGGGGAGAGCTGAAGGCCGCGTTCGAGGCGGCGCATTCGCAGCGGTTCAGTTTCCTCGATCCGGACAAGCCCTTGGTGGTGGAGCTGGTCTCGGCCGAGGCGATGGCGGCGGGGGCCAAGGTCGAGACCCGGACGGCGGGAGCGCCGGTGGCGGGGGAGCCGGAGACGGCGCGCTTCTACAGCGGCGGCGGCTGGCGCGAGGGCGTGGCGGTGAGGCGCGAGGCGATGGCGGCGGGCCAGGCGGTCGAGGGGCCGGCCATCATCGTCGAGCCGAACCAGACAGTGGTGGTGGAGCCAGGCTGGAGCGCGCGGCTAAGCGAGCGGGATGATCTGGTGCTCTCCAAATCCGGTCATCCCCGCGAAGGCGGGGATCCAGGCTTTTTTGTCTCCAGCGAAGCGCAGCGGCTCAAATTTGGGTCCCCGCCTCCGCGGGGACGAGTGGCTGAAAATGTGGACCCCGTCCGCCTCGAAATCTTCAACAGCCTGTTCATGTCTATCGCCGAGCAGATGGGGTTCACGCTGCAGAACACGGCCTATTCGATCAACATCAAGGAGCGGCTGGACTTCTCCTGCGCCATCTTCGACGCCTCGGGCGCGCTGGTGGCCAACGCGCCGCACATGCCTGTGCACCTGGGGTCGATGGACGCCTCGGTCGAGACGGTGATCGCGGGCAATCCCGATCCGCGTCCCGGCGACGCCTGGGCGTTGAACGCGCCCTATCACGGCGGCACACACCTGCCCGACATCACCGTGGTCAGCCCGGTGTTCGACGCGGCGGGCGAAGAGCTGCTGTTCTGGACCGCCAGCCGGGGGCACCACGCCGACGTCGGCGGCGAGGCGCCGGGCTCGATGTCGCCCTTCGCCCGGACCATCCAGGCCGAAGGCGTCTATATCGACAACTTCAAGCTGGTCGAGGCGGGACGTTTCCGCGAGGCGGAGCTGATGGCGTTGCTGACGGGCGGGCCGCTGCCGGTGCGCAATCCGGTGCAGAATCTCAACGACCTGAAGGCGCAGGTGGCGGCCAATCAGAAGGGCGCGGCCGAGCTGCGCGCCGCCGTGGCGGCCTACGGGCTGGAAACGGTCAGGGCCTATATGGGTCACGTGCAGGACAACGCCGCCATGAGTGTGCGGCGGATGCTCAAAGGTCTGGAAGACGGCGCCTTCGACTACGAGATCGACCAGGGCTCGGTGATCCGGGTAGCGGTTACGGTCGACCGCGAGGCCGGGGAGGCGGTGGTCGATTTCACCGGGACCTCGCCCCAGCGCGACGACAATTTCAATGCGCCGGCGCCGGTGACGCGGGCGGCGGTGCTCTATGCGCTGCGGGTGATGGTCGAGGACGAGATCCCGATGAACGCGGGTTGCCTGAGACCGGTGAAGATCGTCTGCCCGGAGGGCTCGATGCTGAGCCCGCGCTGGCCGGCGGCGGTGGTGGCGGGGAATGTCGAGGTCAGCCAGGCGGTGACCGATTGTCTGTTCGCGGCATTCGGGGCGCTGGGATCGAGCCAGGGCGGGATGAACAACCTGACCTTCGGCAACGACCGGCATCAGTATTACGAGACCATCGCCTCGGGCGCGCCGGCCGGTCCGGGGTTCGACGGCGCCGAGGCGGTGCAGGTGCATATGACCAATTCGCGCCTGACCGACCCGGAGGTGCTGGAGGCGCGCTTTCCGGTCGTGGTGGAGGATTCCCACATCCGCGCCGGCTCGGGCGGGACGGGACGGTGGAAGGCCGGGGACGGCGTGTCGCGCACCCTGCGGTTCCGCGAGCGGATGGACTGCGCCATTCTGTCGTCCTGCCGACGGGTTGCGCCGTTCGGGTCGCGGGGCGGAGAGCCTGGCGAGGTCGGTCGCAATGAGGTGCGGCGCCTGGACGGCAAGATCCAGGCCTTTGGGGCCTGCGATCACACGGTGCTTGAACCCGGTGAGGCCGTGACTATCGTGACGCCCACAGGCGGCGGGTGGGGCCGGGCCTGAACGTCACGCTATCGTCGTCTCCGCCGAGCAAAACCCGCCTATGATCCTGACCCGCAGACGCCTGATCACCGGTTCGGCCGCCGGCCTCGCCTTCGCCGGCTATTCAAGGCTGGCCTGCGCCGCCGCCAATGAAACCTACGCCGGGGTGCAGAGCTCGCCCTACGTCAATCAGGTTCCGGGCTATGGGGCGCTGAAGACCGACCCCTTCGGCCTGTTCGATCTGCCCGAAGGATTTTCCTACACGATCGTCTCGCGGGCCGGCGACCCGATGAGCGACGGGTTCGTCACCCCCTATAAGATGGACGGCATGGGCTGTTTCGGGCTGGGCCGCGACAAGGTCGCGCTGGTCCGCAATCACGAACTCGGGGTCGGCGACGGCGACTACGGCCCCCTCGGGATCAGGCATGTGCTGGCGGGCAAGCTGCGGCCGGCGGCGGCGTTCGACCGCTATCTCGACGATCGCGCCCTGCCGGGCGGGACCACCACCCTGGTCTATGACCTCAAGCGCCGGCGGCTGGAGTCGAGCCACCTTAGCCTGACCGGGACACTGACCAATTGCGCCGGCGGCGAGACCCCCTGGGGGTCATGGCTGACCTGCGAGGAGATCGACCCCAAGGCGCGCTTCGACACCAAGGCCTTACATGGCTGGGTGTTCGAGGTCCCGAGCGGGCTTCGCGGCGTGGCCGAGCCGGTTCCGATCCGGGGGTTGGGTCGGTTCAAGCACGAGGCGGCGGCGATCGATCCGCATACGGGCGTCGTCTATCTGACTGAAGACGAGTCGAACGGCCGAGGGCTGTTCTACCGCTACCTGCCCGAGGACCGCCGCAACCTGCACAAGGGCGGAAAACTGCAGGCGCTGGGCTTCCGCGAGCAGCCGCGCGGCGGCGACACTCGCAACTGGGAGCGCGCCGACTGGAGCCTCGGCCAGACCCGCGACGTGGTCTGGATCGACATCGACGGGGTGGAAAACACCGACGGGACGATGGGCGAGCGGATTCAGGCGGCGGGGGGCGCGTGGTTCGCGCGCGGCGAGGGCGTGCATTTCGGACGAGGCGAACTTTATTTCGCCTGCACCACCGGCGGGGCGCAGAAGTTCGGCCAGATCATGCGCTATCGGCCAAGCCCCAGAGAGGGGCAGGCCGGCGAGCGGGATCAGCCCGGCCAGTTGTCCTTGTTCGTCGAGTCGAGCGACAAGGACGTGATGCAGATGTGCGACAATCTCACCGTCGCCCCCAACGGCCATCTGATGGTCTGCGAAGACAAGACCGGCGGGATCAATTTCCTCAAAGGGGTCACGCCGGAAGGGCGCATCTACACGGTCGGCCGGCAGGCTCAGCCCGGTAACACCAATGTCGGCGCAAATTCCGAAATCGCCGGGGTCTGTTTCTCGCCCGACGGCTCGACGATGTTCCTGAACGTCTATTCGCCCGGCATGACCCTGGCGATCACCGGGCCGTGGGGCTCGGTCAGGACTTAGGCGCGCTGGGCGGCCCGCCTTCGGGCCGCCATTCGCCCTGTTTCTTCAGGGCGTCGGAGACTTCCTTGGGCATGTATTTCTCGTCGTGCTTGGCCAGGACCGTCTTGGCGACGAAGACGCGGCTGGCGTCGTAGGAGCCCTCGGCGACGACGCCCTGGCCCTCGCGGAACAGATCCGGCAACTCGCCCTTGTAGCGCACCCGGTCGACCGCCTTCTGGTCGGCGATGGCGAACTCCATGGTGCCATCGGCC
>CANJKM010000014.1 GCA_947474805.1 Caulobacterales bacterium
AAACCTATTGCGAGCGCTCCAACTCCAACCGGGCCGTCACTGGCACCGTGATCGGCGGCGTCGCAGGCGCGCTCTTGGGCAGCGCCATCGCCGGCAACAGCTCTAACACGGCCGGCACGGTCGTCGGCGGCGTCGCCGGCGCCGTGGTCGGCAACCAGCTGGCCAAGCGCGGCAACGAGCCCTGCCCGCAGGGCTATTATGAGACCCAAGGGACCTACAACGGTCAGGCCTACAACCAAGGTCCGGCCTACGCCCCGGTCCAGGCCAGCCCCAACGCCTATCGGGAATACGGCCCCTCCTACGGCGCCCAGTACGATCCGAACCGCTTCTGGCAGGGTGCGCCCAACGCGCCGGAACAGCGGATCAACTTCCTGATCGACCGGGTCAATCAGGGCCGGGCCGACGGCTCGCTGACCCGGGGTGAATCCCGCCGGGTCATGGCCCGGATCAACCAGGTGCAGCGCGAGATCAGCCGCCTGCGCCGCCAGGACAGGGGGCGCCTGAGCGGCCGCAACCAGAACTACGTCCAGACCCGTCTGGACGAGATCAGCCGCCAGATCTCCTGGCAGCGGACCACCTACAACAACGACGACAACCGCGGTGGCTACAACCGCCGCTAAGGGGAACGGCAGGCGCGCTTTCGCCCTAGGTCGATAGCCGTCCTATCGGATTGGGAGCGCGACGGTCGCCAAGCCGGCGCGCTCTTCCTTATCGGGTCGCCGCCAGCGTCTCCAGCACCCGCCGCACATCGTCGAAAGTGTAGGGTTTCTGCAGCGACATCGCCCCGCGCCAGCCGTCGTCGACGCCCGCCTCGCCATAGCCGGTCGAGAAGGCGAACGGCTTGCCCGCCGCCTTCAGCGTCTCGGCCACCGGAAACACCTGTTCGCCAGCTACATTGACGTCGAGCAGAGCGACGTCGATTCCGTCCATCCCCTCGTCCATGAGCACGACGGCCTCGGCCAGGCGACCGGCCGGGCCGACAACCACGCAGCCAAGGTCTTCCAGCATCGCTTCGAGCAGCATCGACACCAGGGCCTCGTCCTCGACGATCAGCACTCTCAACCCATCTAGAGAACTCAACAAAGGCTCCTACTCATCCACGGCTCCGTTCTAAACACACAGCAGGGGGTGAGGAAGCCAAGGTCGTCAGACCATCTCGCTTCTTGGCGTGACCCGCGCTAAAGCGCGGCGATGACCCGGATGCTCCGCGCCCCGCCGCCGCTCGCCCTGATCCTTCTGCTCACCGCCTGCAATCGCGTCGGGAGCGCTTCCGACGCCGAGGGCGCGGCCAAGACGGCGGCGATCCTGGCCGCCATGCCCGCCCCCTACAACACCGCCGACCTGGCCAACGGCCGGCAGGCCTTTCAGCTGTGCAGCGCCTGCCACACCGCGATCGAGGGCGGCGCAAATATGACCGGCCCCAATCTTTATGGGGTGTTCGGGCGCAAGACCGCCTCCGCTGTCGACTATAAATATTCGCCCGTGCTTAAGGCGGCCGGCTGGATCTGGACCCCGGCCCAGCTCGACAAATGGCTGGCCTCGCCCCAGACGACCCTGCCCGGAACCAAGATGGCCTTCGTCGGCCTGAAGGATCCTAAGACCCGAACCGACGTGATTGCCTATCTGCATGTCGTCTCCAGCGGCGGCCCGCCCTAGCCGACTTCGAACTTAGACAGGCGCGCCACAGTTGCGTGACGAATTTGCACCAGTTTTGACTCAAAGTGCAAAACTGGGCCGCTTTCCGCGCGACGGCCGCGACCACTTGCCTTAGCACCTGATCACTTATCGGCTGATCGCGCCTCCCCGCGCCCTCGCCGAAGCCATCAGAGGTGACTCATGAAAACCCATCGCCCCGTCCTGTTCGCAGGGCTCAGCCTCGCGACTCTGGCGTTCGCCACCGGCGCCTTCGCCCAGACCGCCGCGCCCGAGGGCCCCGAGGCCCAGGTCGACGCCGTCGTCGTCACCGGCACCCGCGCCGCGCCGCGCGCCCGCCTCGACACCGTCGCTCCGGTCGACGTGATCAATTCCGCCCAGATGACCCGCGTCGGCAACACCGAGTTGGCTCAGGCCCTGTCGGCCGCCTTGCCCTCGCTGAACTTCACCCGCCCGGCCGTCACCGACGGGACCGACACCATCCGCCCGATCACCCTGCGCGGCATGCAACCGGACCAGACCCTGGTCCTGATCAACTCCAAGCGCGCCCACGCCTCGTCACTGGTCAACCTGAACGGTTCGGTCGGCTACGGTTCGGTCTCGGTCGACGTGAACACCATCCCGACCGCCGCCCTCGGCTCGGTCGAAGTGCTGCGCGACGGCGCCTCGGCCCAGTACGGCTCTGACGCCATCGCCGGCGTGGTCAACCTGCGCCTGCGCGAAGCCCGTTCGGGCGGCAACGTCTCGGTGACGGTCGGCCAGCGCGACACCACGGTGAAGTACAATATGGGCAGCGCGCCCCAGCCGGTCACCGGCCTGGTCCTGCCCACCCAGCGCCACCTGTCGGACGGCGCCACCACCACTGTCTCGGGCTGGGTCGGCCTGCCCCTGCTCGACAAGGGCTTCCTGACCGTCTCGCTGGAGTCGCTGGTCCGCTCGCACACCACCCGCGCCGGCCCCGATCCGCGTCAGCAGTACGCCACCCTGCCCAATGGATCGTTCGATCCGCGCGAATACACACTGCCCCGCTTCACCAACTGGTACGGCGACCCGCAGATGGAGCAGTACACGGGCTATGTGAACGCGGGCTACGACTTCGACAACGGCTCGCGGCTGTACGCCCACGGCGGCTATCAGAAGCGTGACGCTATCTCGGCCGCCAACTGGCGCCGCCCCATACAGGAAACCGCCGCCAACCCGGCGTCGAACCTGCTGGCCATCTACCCGAACGGTTTCCTGCCCAAGATCGAAGGCAAGGTTCAGGACTATACCGCCGTTGGCGGCTACAAGTTCAAGGCCGGCGCCTGGAACGTCGACGCCAGCCTCAATTACGGCGAAAACCGCTTCGACTTCGGCGTGATCGACTCGATCAACGTCTCGATGGGCCCCAACAGCCCGACCCGCTTCAACGCCGGTCAGCTGCGTTACCGCCAGGGCGTCGCCAACCTCGACGTCAGCCGCACCATCCCGGTGTCGGGCGTTGAAGAAATGAACTTCGCCGCCGGCGCCGAATACCGCCGCGAAGGCTACCGCATCCAGGAGGGCGAACTGTCCTCCTACGTCAACGGCCTGTTCCGCACCGCGGGCGGGATCGTCGGCGGCGTCGGCACCCAGGGCTTCCCCGGTTTCGCTCCGTCGGACTCCACCAATGTGCACCGCTCGTCGCAGAGCCTGTACGCCGACCTGGAAACCAAGGTCACCAACGCCTTCAGCGTCGACCTGGCCGGCCGCTATGAGCACTATTCGGACTTCGGCAGCATCGTCACCGGCAAGCTGGCCGCCCGCTACGACCTCAACTCGAACTTCGCCATCCGTGGCGCGATTTCGCGCGGGTTCCGGGCTCCGTCGCTCCAGCAGCAGAACGTCAGCTACACCGCCATCACCTTCATCGGCGGCAACCCGGTGACCAACGCCGTGCTGCGGGCCTCCAACCCCGTCGCCAGCCGCATCGGCGCGGTGCCGCTGCAGCCCGAAAAGTCGATGAACTACTCGGCCGGGGGCGTCTTCCGCCTGGGCGCTCTGTCGGTGACGCTGGATGGCTACATCATCCGGATCAACGACCGCATCGCCCTGTCGGACGCCCTGACCCAGGCCAATGTGATCGCCCTCTTCCCGACCTCCTCGCAGATCGGCGCCGCCCGCTTCTTCACCAATGGCGTCGACTCGACGACCACGGGTCAGGATCTGGTCGTGGCCTACCGTTGGGTTCCGGAACAGAACGTCGGCACGTTCAACTTCAGCCTCGCGGCCAGCCACAACGAGACCCACCTGCGCGCCGTCCGCTCGACGCCGCAGCTGTCGGCCCTCTCGCCGGCCCCGCCGTTCCTGACCCAGTACCGCATCAAGACCCTGACCAAGGGCCAGCCCAAGTATAAGGGCTCCTTCGTCACCGACTGGAGCGCGGGCCGGTTCGGGGTCACCGCCAAGGCGACCTATTATGGCGAGACCCTGCAGTCGAGCAGCACCAACAACGCGCTGGGCGACTATGTCCTGAAGGCCAAGACCCTGGTCGATCTGGAAGCGCGGATGAACCTGCTGCCCGGCATGCAGGTCGCGGTCGGCGCCGAAAACCTGTTCGACACCTATCCGACCACCCCGCCCTACGTGCTGAACGGGGTGACCAACTCCTCCAACGGCGTCGGCCAGTTCGGCAACTACTCGCCGTTCGGCTTCCAGGGCCGCTATGGCTACGCCCGCGTCAGCTACAGCTGGTAACGGCTTCCAGGTGGGGAGCGGCTCCGGCCGCTCCCTGATCCGGACAAACAAAAGGGCGGCTCCTTCCGGGGCCGCCCTTTTTTCTTTGGCAAAGCGCCGTGTGCTGGCTCGCACCCTTAGCGGCGGCGCCGAACCAAAAGGACTATCCACTTGAACAGCGCCGTGCCGACCAAAACGAAGGGCATGTAGACGAGCAAGGCGAACGCCCAGACCCAACCCGGGGAGCCATAGGGGCGAACAACGATCATCGCTGACAACAACAAGCCAAGAAGAAGGATGGCGGCCGCAATGCCGCGCGTCCATTTCCTGTCAATGGCGTCGTTCCGCTTCATCGTCTGGCTTCGTTGATGCGCGCCCCTACTCCGCCGCCTCGTGCACGCCGGGGGGGCGGGGCGGTTTGGCTGCCTGGGCTGCGGCGGCCGCTTCCGCCTCGGCCTTCTCGTAATCGGAAATCTGGTGGGTGTTCCATTCCGGCGAGCGGGTGAAGCGGGCCAGGAGCTCGTACATCACCGGCACTATGAACAGGGTCAGAAGGGTCGAGAACAGCGCCCCGCAGACGATCACCACCCCGATGGTATGGCGGCTGGCCGAACCGGGGCCGCCCTGAACCACCAGGGGGAAGGCGCCCGCCGCCGTGGCGATGGCGGTCATGACGATCGGGCGCAGCCGCAGCTCGGCCGACTCCATCACCGCGTCCCGAACCGAGCGGCCCTCGTCGCGCAGCTGGTTGGCGAACTCGACGATCAGGATGCCGTTCTTGGCCGCGATCCCGATCAGGATGATCAGGCCGACCTGACTGAACAGGTTGAGGCTGGAGCCGGCCATGACTAGGCCGAACAGCCCGCCCGCCGCCGCGAGCGGCACGGTGAACATGATTATGGCCGGGTGGATGAAACTCTCAAATTGGGCGGCCAGCACCAGGAAGACAACCACCAGGGCGAAGCCGAACGCCCAGCCGACCGAGCCGCCCGATTCCTTCAGGTCCTTGGCCTGACCATTCCATTTGACAACCGGACCGGGCGGCAGCTTGGCCATCTCGTCCTCAAGATATTTGACCGCCTCGACCACCGTGTAACCGGGCTGGAGGAAGAAGTTCATCTGCACAGCGCGCAGCTGGTCGATGCGAATGCGATTGGCCAGATCGCCCTTCTGCTCGACATTGACCACGTTCGACAGCGGCACCAGCGCCCCGTTCATGGCCCGGACATAGACCTTGTCCATGTCGGTTAGGAGCTTGCGGTTGTCGCGGTCGGTCTGCAGCAGGACGTCGTATTCCTGGCCTTCGCGGATGTAGGTCGAGGCCCGGCGCGGGCCGAACATGATGTTGAGCGCATTGCCGATCTGGGTGGCGTTGACTCCGAGCGCCCCGGCCCGGTCCCTGTCCACCGTCACCAGCAGGCGCGGCGCGGTCGGCTCGAAGTCGCTGTTGATGCGCTGGATATTGGGATTGGTGCGGGCGGCCCGCATCAGGGCCTCGCTCCAGGAGGCCAGCTGCTCGAACTCGCTGCCGGTGGCGGCGAGCTGCACCTGGTTGGAGTTGCCGGTGTTGCGCACCGAGGCGGGCACCCCGGCGTTGATCCGGGCCCCGACGATCTGGTTGCCGGCGCGGTTGAACTTGGCCGCCAAGTCCTGGGCGCTGACCTTGCGGTCTTCCCATGGAACCATGGTCAGGACGGCGTTAGCTGAGCTGAACTGCATGTTTCTGGGCATGATCAGGAAATAGTGGGCCCCGGTTCCCGCCTTGATCTCGGCCTGCAGCATCTTCTCGGCCTGCTGCATCACCTTCAGCATCGGCCCGAAGCCCACGCCCTCGGCGGCCTGGAACTGCATCTCGACCCGGCCGCGGTCCTCTTGCGGGATAAGCTCCTGCGGCAGGGCCTTCAGCATCACCAGCGCGGAGAGCCCGACCAGCGCCACAACGCCGAAACAGGCCAAGACAGCGGTGCGGCGGCCGACCAAGGCTTCGAGCGAATGACGGTAGGAGGCGCGCACCTTCATCACGGCCTTGTCGACGGCGATGGCCATCCGTCCGCGCGAGCTCGCGGGCCTGAGTAGCTTGGAGGCCAGAACCGGAGACAGGGTCAGGGCCAGCAGGGCCGAGAAGGCCACGGCGGCGGCGATCGCCACCGCCAGCTCGACGAACAGCCGGCCGATATAGCCCGGCAGGAACATCAGGGGCGCGAACACCGAGATCAGGGTGGCGGTGGTCGCCAGAACCGCGAAGAAGACCTGACGCGCCCCGCGCTCGGCGGCGACCAGGGGCGGCTCGCCCTCATCGATACGACGCTGGATATTTTCGGTCACCACGATGGCGTCGTCGACCACCAGGCCGATGGCCAAGACCAGCGCCAGCAGGGTCAGCAGGTTCAATGAGAATCCGAGCGGCGCCAGGACCATGAAGGTGGAGAGGATGCAGATCGGCGCCACAACGGTGGGGATCAGCGCCGCCTGCCAACTGCCGAGGAACAGGAAGTTGACGATCGCCACCAAGCCCAGCGCCAGGGCCATGGTGAACCAGACCTCCTTGAGCGCCTCGCGGGTGAAGGTCGAGTTGTCGAAGGCCAGCTCCAGTTTGGTGCCCTTCGGAAGGCTGCGGTTGATCTCCGCCATCTTCTTCACGACGCCTTCGGAGATCTGCAGGTCATTGGCGTCCGATTGGCGGATGATGCCGATGCCGACCTTGTCCTGGCCGTCGGAGCGGAACATCTTGCGGACCTCGTCCGGCCCCTCCTCGACCTTGGCCACGTCGCCCAGGCGCACGACATAACCGTTCTTGCCAAGACCCACAGGCAGAGCGGCGAAGTCGGCGGGGGTCCGGTAACTGCGCTCGACGTTGATCGTGTAGTCCTTGTCGTCGCCCTCCAGCGTGCCAGCCGGAAGCTGGACGTTCTGACGGTTCAGGGCGTTCTGCACGTCTTCCACCGCCAGGCCGTGAGCGGCCAGCTGCTCGGCGTTGAGCCAGATGCGCATGGCGTATTTCTGCGCTCCGAACTGCTGCACCGACGCGACGCCCGGCACGGTCGAGAGCTGCGGCGCGATGTAACGATCCTGATAGTCCGCCATCTGCAAGCGGCTCATGGTCGTGGAGCTGAGCGTCAGCGCCAGGATCGGGTCGCCGTCGACATCGGCCTTGGAGATCTGCGGCGAGAAGGCGTCCTGCGGCAGCTGGGCCAGTATGCCGCCCACCTTGTCGCGCACGTCGTTGGCCGCGTCCTCGATGTTGCGGTCGAGGGTGAAGCTGATGGTGATGTAGGAGCGGCCGTCGCGCGAGGAGGAGAACAGCCGGTCGATGCCCTGCAGGCCCGCCACTTGGCGTTCGATGACCTGGCTGACCCGGCTCTCGATCACCTCGGCCGAGGCGCCCGGATAGAAGGTCAGGATGACGATCTGGGGCGGATCGACGTTGGGCAGTTCGCGCAGCGGCAGGGCGAAGAAGGAGGCCGCCCCGACGATCGTCAGGATGATGGCGACGACAAGGGCGAAGACGGGCCGGCGGACGGCGAGATCGGATGGCGTCATCGTCTTCGCTTCCCTGCTATGCGCCAGGCCGGCGTTGAGCGCCCGCGCCGCCCTGGCCGGCGATGACCACCGTGGCGCCGGACTGCACCCGGTTCAGTCCCTCGGCCATCACCCGGTCGCCAATATTGAGCCCGCTCAGAATTTCGACAAAGGCGTTTTGACGGACGCCGATCTTCACATCGCGCCGCTTGGCGATCAGGCCCTTGGGTCCGGGCTCGAGCGCCAGCACATAGGCCGCTTGCCCCTCGAAGGCGACGGCGGACTCGGGCGCCGAAAGCGCGGTCCGCTGGTCCTGCTTGATCGACACATGCATCAGCATGCCCGGCCGCATCCGGCCGTCTGGGTTGGCGAACTCCGCCCGCGCGATCAGCGAACGGCTGGAGGGATCCAGACGGGTGTCAAGCTTGGCGACGCGGCCGGTGAACACGCGATCCGGATAGGCGTCGGTATGGGCTGTGATCGGCAATCCTTCCTTCAGCACACCCAGGAACCGCTCGGCCACCGGGAAGTCGACCCGGATCACCGAAACATCGTCCAGGGTCGCGATGGTCGCGCCCGGATTGATCAGCATGCCGGGGGCCGCGTCGGTCAGCCCGACCACGCCGGAAAATGGCGCGCGGATGGTGCGGTCGCCGGCGCGGGCCTGATTGGCCGCAAGGTTGGCCTTCGCCTGCTCGTAGGCGGATTGGAACTGCTCGGCCGTGGCTTTCGGGGCGACGCCCCGGTCGGCCAGGGCCTGCCAGCGGTCGCGGGTCTTCTCGGCGAAATCGAGCGCAGCCTTCGCCTGGATGATGTTGGCGTCCTGCTCGCGGGCGTTCAGTTCCGCCAGCACCTGGCCCTGGCGAACCGACTGGCCGCTCTGGAAATTGATCTTGGTGACCAGCTGTGTGGCCGCCGCCGTCAGTATCACCGACTGCCGCGCCTTGGCCGCGCCCAGCACCTCGATGTCGTTGGTGAAGGGACTAACCCCGATCGTCGCGGGCACAACGGCGACGGGTTGGCCGGCCCGACCCGCGCCGCCGCCTCCGCCTCCGCCCTGCGGCGGTTTGTTGGCGGTCAGGAGTCGCGCGCCGCCGGCAACGACCATGACCCCGATCACCACGAGGGCGATGACGAGAAAGAAGTGCTTACGAAACACGAATACGGACTCCCCAGCCGGCGGTAGAAGCTTATCTCCGCAGCGGCGGACTAGCTCAAGAAAATGGCGCCGCGGGGGCGCAGAAGGATGTCTGCCCGGAAACTTGGCGACACTGAGCTGGAACCTGGCGCATTCCCGGTCAAAAGACCATTCGGACCAAGAGCTTAGCCGTTACGCCCTGACTTGACCCGCGACACCGCTTCGCCCCAGCGCGCATAGGCCGCATCCCGAGCTGGCGCGCTCATCTGTGACTGAAGTGTCTCGGACGGCGGCCGCAACAGCGACGCCGCCGCCGCGTCCTCGATCAGCCCCGCCCCGATCGCCGCGAACAGGGCCGCTCCGCGCGCGGTGGCCTCGGCCTCGGCGGCTCGGTCAACGGCCAGACCGGTTAGATCCGATAGACGCTGGGCGAACCACCGGCTCTTGGCCATGCCCCCGTCGATCCTGAGCGGCCCGCCGAACGCAAGGCCTGCATCGGCGCCCATGGCCTCGATCAGGTCGCGCGTCTGCAAAGCTGTGGCGTCGAAGGCCGCGGCCGCGATCTCCGCCAGTCCGGCGTCGCGGGTCAGGCCAAGGATCGCCCCCCGCGCCTCCGCGTCCCAATAGGGCGCGCCAAGGCCGGTGAAGGCTGGAACCATGATGACCCCGCTATCGGCCTTGGCTGCCTGGGCCAGGGCCTCGACAGCCAAAGGACCGCCCTGAACCCCCAGCTCCTCATTAATCCATTTGATCGCCGCGCCGGCGATGAAGATCGAACCCTCCAGCGCGTAGCTGGCTCGGCCTTTCAGCCGCGCCGCCACTGTGGTCAGCAGTCTGGCCGTCGATCGCGGGGCCTTGTCGCTGGTGTGCAGCAGCATGAAGCCGCCGGTGCCGTAGGTGACCTTGGCCTCGCCCGCCTGGACGCAGCCCTGGCCCATCAGCGCCGCCTGCTGATCCCCCGCCACGCCGCGGATCGGGATGGCGGCGCCGACAAGCTCGGGCAGGGTCGCGCCATAGTCGCCATCGCAGTCCTTGATCTGCGGCAGCAGCGCCGCCGGAATTCGGAATAGGTCGCACAGCTCGCGCGACCAGGCCTGGCTCTCCAGCTCCATCAGCAGGGTGCGCGAGGCGTTGGTGGCGTCGGTGGCGTGCACCGCCCCGCCGGTCAGCTTCCAGATCAGCCAGCAGTCGATGGTGCCGCAGAGCAGTTCGCCCCGCTCGGCCCGCGCCCGCGCGCCGTCCACGTGATCGAGGATCCAGGCGATCTTGGTGGCCGAGAAATAGGGGTCGAGCAGCAGGCCCGTCAGCGCGATCACCCGCGCCTCGGCCCCGTCCTTGCGCAGCGCCTCGCAGACCTTCGCCGTCCGCCGATCCTGCCAGACGATGGCCGGATGGATCGGCCGACCGGTGGCCCGGTCCCACACCACCACCGTCTCGCGCTGGTTGGTGACGCCCAGCGCCGCCACCTGACCCGTGCGCTTGCCCGCCCGCGCCGCCGCCCCGGTCAGCACCGCCACCGCATCGGCGAAGATCGCCTCGGGGTCATGTTCGACCCAGCCGTCCTCTGGATAGGACTGGCTCAGGGAGCGGGATGTCTCGGCCAAGGCCCTTCCGGCCCGGTCATAGAGAATCGCCCGGGTGGAGGTGGTGCCCTGGTCGAGAGCCAAGATCAGCGATTCAGCCAAGAAATTTGGTCCAAAGCGTCGCGATTTAGGCCGGAATTGGCCAAGAGTTCCTCTCATTAAACATGTTTTCATAGCCCGCTGGCTGTTTGAAGTGTCCTAGTCGGTAATTGCAATGAGCTTAGCCCAACCCACGGCGGCGGATTTCCAGGCGCTTCTGGCCCTGGCCCACTCGCGCGACCCCGGCGAGCGCGAGCGGCTGCTCATCACCCTGGCCGACCTTTGCGATATGCTAGGCGGCTGCGCCGAGCCTGAGGTCCGCGCACTCGTCCACGACATCTTCATGACCCTGACCCTGCAGGCCGAGCGCGAAATCCGCGGTCGCCTCGCCGAGCGTCTGGCCTCGACCGACTGGGCGCCGCCTGAGCTGATCAAGCTCCTGGCCATGGACGATATCGACATCGCCCGCCCGGTAATCGCCAGGAGTCAGCTGCTGGAGGAGGACGATCTGATCCGCCTCCTGGTCGAGACCACCATCGAGCATCAGATCGAGGTCGCCCGCCGGCCCAGGATCAGCGGGCCGGTCGTGGGCGCCATCATCGACCAGGGTCAGCCCGCCGTCCTGGCCTCCCTGGCCGGCAACGACACCGCCGACGCCAGCCCGCTGCAGATGGCGCGGCTTGTGGCGGCCTCTCGCCGGATCGCCGCCCTGCGCGCCCCTTTGGTCCGCCACCCGCGCATGACCCCGATCCTGGCCAACACACTGTACAGCTGGGTCGGCGAAGCTCTGAAGGAGGCCTTGACCGCCAAGTTCGCCATCGATCCCAACACATTGGAGACCAGTCTGGCCGAGGCCGTTCGGGATGTGATGCAGGGGGACCAAAGCGAAACGAAACTGGTGTTCGAGGCGCACGGCGAGACCGACTCCATGGAGCATCGCCTGATCGCCAAGCTCCAGGCCGCCGACCAGCTTCGCCCTGGATATCTGCTCAGGGCCCTGCGCGAGGGCCGTCTGTCCCTATTCATCAAGGCCCTGGCGGCCCTCGGCCCCTATTCCGTCGCCAGCGTCGAACGGGCGATCGGTTCCGACAAGCCTGACCTCCTGGCCTTGGCCGTGGCCGGCGTCGGCTTCGATCGAAGCGTCTTTCCGGCCCTGCTGGATCTGGTTCGCGGGTTGAACGGCGGGATGCCCAGGCAACCGGCCGACGCCAACTCTAGCGCCGCCCTGTTCGCGCTCAACGCCTCCTCGGCCGCCGACGCCTTCCGCCTGCGCATCCAGGTCTGACTCAAGGGCGGGCGAATTGACAAAGTCCGCCGCGCCCGGCCTTTGATGCTGGCTCAGCCTGGGGAGCCGCCTTGAGTTCGCAAATCCCATCTCCCCGCCTCACCTTCGTCGCCAGCGAGCGCCCCGAGGCCCAGGCGGCGCGCGAACGGCTGGCCGCCCGCTACGGCGATCATGGCGTCCAGGATTGCGACGTGGTCGTCGCCCTCGGCGGCGACGGCTTTATGCTAGAGACCCTGCACCAGAACGTCGCCACCCGCCGCCCCATCTTCGGCATGAACCGCGGCTCCGTCGGCTTCCTGATGAACGAATACGATGAGGACGGCCTCCTGGAGCGGATCTCCTTGGCCGAGGCCGCTATCGTTCACCCCTTGACGATGAAGGCGGTCGATATCCTCGGCCAGAGCTACGAGGCTCTGGCCATCAACGAGGTCTCGCTGCTGCGCCAAACCCATCAGACCGCCAAGTTGGAGCTGACCATCGACGGCGCGGTGCGGATGTCCGAACTGGTCTGCGACGGGGTGATGGTCGCCACTCCGGCTGGCTCGACCGCCTACAACCTCTCGGCCCACGGCCCGATCGTGCCCCTGGGGGCCCAGGTCCTGGCCCTGACGCCCATCAGCGTCTTCCGACCGCGCCGGTGGCGGGGAGCGTTGCTGCGCCATACCGCCAAGGTGACCGTCCGGGTGCTGGAGCCCGAGTTCCGCCCGGTCAGCGCCGTGGCGGACAATTTCGAGGTGCGCGAAGTGGTGCGGGTCGATATCGCCGAGACCCGAGAAATCGCCCTTCCCATGCTGTTCGACGCCGGACGAAGCCTCGAAGAGCGGGTGCTGGCAGAGCAATTCTCGGCCTGATCATGTCAACTGGTCCGCTGATCTAGCCCGATTGCACCAGTTGTTAAGTCGCGACAGCTATCCTCTTCCCATATCTGGAGGATTATCGCGTGAGCCAAGCCAATACCGCCAAGAGCGACCTCCCCGCTTCGGGCGTCGAAATGATCCACGTCCCAAACACCTTGAAGGCGAAGGTCGGCGCCCGTTTCGGCGGCATCGACGCCGGCGCCCTGGCCAAGGCCGAGGCCGCGCTAAAGGGCCTTTCTAGCCAGTTTTCGGTGTGGCTGCAGGACGAGATCAATAAGCTTGAGGCCGCCCGCGCCAACATCACCGCCAAGGGGATGACCGCCGAGACGGCGGAGGTCCTCTACGTCCACGCCCACGACCTTAAGGGCCTGGGCGGCACCTATGAGTTTCCGCTGGTGACCCGAATCGCCGGATCGCTGTGCCATATGATGGACGAACAGTCCGCCCGCGCCTCCGCGCCGATGTTCCTGGTCGACGCCCACCTCTCGGCTATCAAGGCCGCCGTGCGCGACAACATCCGCGACACCAACCACCCGATCGGCAAGGCCCTGACCGCCGAGCTGGAAAGCCGCGTGAGCGACTATCTGAAAGAACGGGGCCTTTAGGGGTTCGCGCTCTAGCAAAGGTCCAAGGGGGTTCAGCCCCCTATTGCTTGCCAGCGTTCAGGCGGCGCCGCGGGCGTCGGCCATCTTGGCGCTTTCGCGGCTGATCTGGTCTAGGCGCTCGATCAAATAGTCCACATCCTCGCGCTTGGCCGTCTGGGGCTGAGTGAGGAAGCGCTGCAGCATCCGCTCCTGGAAGCGCGACAGCTCGCGCAACTCGCCCTCCTGCTGGAGCGCGTGATAGGTGTCGACCCCCACCCGGAAGGCGGCGAACATCCGCGCGGGCAGGCCGGCCCGCTCGTAGATGGCCTTCAGGCCCAGCGCGCCCGCGTCGTGGATCATCAGCCAGGCGCGGTGGTGCGGCACGCTCGACAGTTCGGCGATGCCCCACTCGAAGAAGTTCATATGGCCGTGCGCCAACGCCCTCAGCATCAGGGAAGGCGTCAGCCGCTCCTCCGAATGCAGGTGGGCCACGAAGGCCTTCATGTCGGTGGCGCGGCCGGCCTCGTCGACCAAATCCACCGTCGCCCGCTCGCGCGCGCCGATGCTCAGCACCTGGGCGGTCTCGACCTCGATGGCGTGGTGCTCGATCAGATGGGCGCGCACGGCTTCGCTGGCCATGGTCACCAGCCGCTCGGTGATCGAGAGCGGCAGCACCTTGCGGTAGGCCATGGCGGTGACCACGCCCTCGGAGGCGCCGAAGCGATCGAGGGCGCTGGCAAGCCCCTTGTCCGAGAAGGTGGCGTTGTCGTTGGCGCAGGCGGTCTGGACCGCGGCCTCGCAGCCATGCGTGGCCAGGGCGTCGGTCACTGTGGCGCTGAGGGTCGGGCGGCGGGCGATGGCGACCTGTTTCGCGGCGGAAGAGGCGCGGACGATCTCGGCCAGATCATGATCGGTGAAGGCGGGAGAATGGTTTAGCACCGGCAGGGCGACGCTCTCGACATCCTTGGCCAGTTTCAAAGCCACGTCGCGGGGCAGCAGCGGCGAGCTCTTCAGGGTCACAGACAGGGCGCGCCGAACCAGTTCGGCGGCGTCCTCGGCCATCAGACGGAGCACGTCCTGGGCGGCCGCGCGCTCTTCGGGGCTGAGCTCTACATCCATCCGACGGCAGAGCTTATGGACGGCCGCGGCCCGTTCGTCCTCGGTGGCTCCACGCACCAGGGTGCGGATGTCCCCGTCGGTCAGTGCGGCGCGCGTGATCGCCATGGTCGGTCCCCGGCCCCCTCGTCTTGGCTACAGAATGCCCCCATCATGCTTAACCAAGAGTTTACCTTACGGAGTCCGCGCGGGCCGCGACGCTGAGTCTCATTTGGACGCAAATCGCCAATGCGCTGAATCTCTTAGCTCATTGGGAGCTTGGCTTTGGCCTCAGCCGCCGTCGCGGCTGGAAGCTAGCATCTTCAGCATTTCGGCGCTGAGCAGCGACCCCGCCGCCGATCGGCCGCCGCTGTTGTCGCCCAGGATCAGATCGACCAGCAGGGCTTCCTGGCGTCCGCGCTCGGTGCGGCCGGCGCCGGCCCAGCGGGCGAAGGCGTCCTGGGTGGGGTCGAGGGTCTCGGGCGAGCCGACGGCCACCTGGGTTCCGCCGGTCGAGGAAAGGTTGGCGTAGAGCTGGGCCACGCTGCGGGATTGGCCGTTGGAATAGAAGACGCTCGGGTTGGCGTTGGCGGCCTCGGGGAACAGGGCGGCGGCGCTGACATTGGGCGTCGCGTCATTGGCCTGCACCAGCTTGGCCGCGCCCTCCGCCCCCAGGAAGTGGGCGGCGTAGAGCTCGCCGCCGGTCGGCTCGCGCCCCACCCGCCCCCGCAGATAGGCCGCGTGGTCGGTGGTCAGGGCGCCGGCCATGGAGGCGGCCGCCGAGGCGTCGTAACGCAGGTCCATCACCGCCTGGCGGGCTTCCTCGCCGTTGACGTGCAGCCGGCCGTCTGGCCCCTTCTGGATCAGCTCGGCGTAGCGGGCGTAGCCGTGGGCGGCGCCGTGCTGTTTGAGCGTTTGCAGCTAGGTCTGGCCGACGAACTGGAACAGGCCCGCCGCCGACGAACCGCCGGCCTTGGCGTTGGGATTGTAGCCGCTCTCGCGCTTGGCGGTGCTCATCAGGAAGTCGAAGTCGACGCCGGTCGCGCGGGCGGCCCTTTGGACCGCCTCCTGGATCGGCGCGAGGGCTGTGACGGCCTGGGACTTCATCGCCTGGACCATGGCGCAACATGGTTAACCGCCGGTAACGGACGCCGCGCTGGCCTCTCCGCGCTCAGATGTTTAGAACCCCCCGAACACTTGGAGAGCCCTCATGGCCGAAGACCTCGAGAACACCCTGATCCTGACGCTTGAGAGCGGCCCGGTGACGATCAAGCTGCGCCCCGACCTGGCCCCCGGCCACGTCGCCCGGATCAAGGAACTGGCGCGCGAAGGTTTCTACGACGGCGTGGTCTTCCACCGCGTCATCCCGGGCTTCATGGCCCAGGGCGGCGATCCGACCGGCACTGGCGGCGGCGGCTCCAAGAAGCCGAACCTGCAGGCCGAGTTCTCGAGCGAGCCGCACGTGCGCGGCGTCTGCTCCATGGCCCGCACCAGCGCGCCGCACAGCGCCAACAGCCAGTTCTTTATCTGCTTCGACGACGCCACCTTCCTGGACAACCAGTACACGGTCTGGGGCGAAGTGGTCGAAGGCATGGAGCATGTCGACGCCCTGCCCAAGGGCGAGCCGCCGCGCAGCCCCGGCAAGATCATCTCGGCCAAGGTGGCCGCGGACGTCTAGGGGCCGTGCGCCCCCGCGAAGGCGGGGGTCCAGGCTTTTTCTGAAGCGCGGTGCGGCGGCCTAAACCTAGGCCCCCGCCTGAGCTTGTCCTCGGGCGCGCGCTTCGCGCGACCCGGGGGCGGGGATATTCGGGGAGTGGATTACATCCGCTCCGGCACTTCGATCCCGAGCAGCGACAAGGCCAGCTCCATCTGGGCCAGGGTCGCCGTCGACAGGGCGATCCGCGAGCCGCGGGTCGCCTCATCCGGCGCCGCCAGCACCGGGCAGGCGGCGTAGAATTTCGAAAAGCTCTGCGCCAAGCGGAAGGCGTGCTCGGCGATGAAGTTGGGCGCGCGCCGCTCATAGGCCTCCGACAGCGCGGCATCGAAGGCGTCCAGCGTCAGAACCAAGTCCCGCTCCGCCGGTTCGGTCACCGCGATCGCACCGGCATGGGCCTTCTGACCTTCGGCCTTGGCCAGCAGGGATTTGATCCGCACCGACTGATACAGCAGATAAGGCCCGGTCTTGCCCTCGAAACTGGTGAAGCGGTCCAGGTCGAAGACGTAGCTGGTGGTCCGGTGGTTCTGCAGGTCGGCGAACTTCAGCGCCGCCACCGCGACCTTCCGCGCCGTTTCGTCGAAGGCGTCCTTGGCCAGGTCCTCGCCGAGCCCCGCCTCGTGCAGCCGCTCGGCCGCCTTCTCCTTGGCCATGGTGATGAGGTCGTGCAGCTTCAGAACCCCGCCCGCGCGGGTCTTGAACGGCTTGCCGTCGGGCCCGTTCATCGTGCCGTTCGGCACGTGCTCCAACGAGCCTTCCGCGGCGTAGCCGGCCAGGTAGGCGGCGCGGAACACCTGCTCGAAATGGTCGGACTGCCGCTGGTCGACGCAATAGAGGATCAGCTCTGCGTCGAAGTCGCGGCGGCGCTGGACGATAGTCGCCAGATCGGTCGTGCCGTACATGGCCGAGCCCTCGGACGACAGCACCAGGAGCGGCGGCAGCTCCTTCTTGTCGCCCTCGCGCGCCACCCGGACAATCTGGGCGCCCTGGTCGAGGATCAGGAGTCCCTTGACCTTCAGGTCGGCCACCACCTCGGGGATGTAGGGGTCGGCGTCGCTTTCCCCGTTCCACAGATCGAAGTCGACATTGAGCGCGTGGAACTCGCGTTCCAGCGCCGTGCGGCTGACGGTGACGAAATGGCGCCAAAGGGCGCGGTAGCCGGGCCGACCGGCCTGCAGTTCGGCCGTGGCCTTGCGGGCGCGGTCGCGAAACTCGGCGTCCTCCTTGGCCCGCGCGGCGGCGGTCGGGTAGAGGCGTTCAAGGTCTTCCAGCGTCACTGGGCTCTCGTCCGGGAAGGGGCCGTCGCCCGGCGTCAGGAAGGCCAGGTCCGGCTGTTCCTCGCCCACGGCGACAATCAGCAGCCCCATCTGGAAGCCCCAGTCGCCGAAGTGGGCGTCGCCCCAGACCGTGTCGCCGCGATAACGGAACAGCCGCTTGATGGATTCGCCGATGATCGAGGCGCGCAGGTGCCCGACGTGCATGGCCTTGGCCACGTTGGGCCCGGCGTAGTCGATCACCACCTTGCGCGGGGTCGCGACCGTCTCGGCCCCAAGCCTGGGATCGGCGGCGATCGCCTTGGCCCGCTCGGCCAGGGCCGCGTCGGTCAGCCGCAGATTGATGAAGCCCGGGCCTGCGATCTCGATCGTGGACAGGCGCGCGTCGCCCTCCAGCCGCGCGGCGATCCGCGCCGCGATCTCGCGCGGGTTGGCCTTGGCGGCCTTGGCGGCGGCCAGGGCGCCGTTGCACTGGAAATCAGCCAGATCCGGGCGGTCGGATACGGTCACCCGGCCGAGGTCTCGATTGAGCCCCTCGGCGGAGAAGGCGTCGGCGAGGGCCCGGCCCAGCGCCCCTTTCAGATCGGTCATCGGGCGGCGGGGGTCCCGCTCGGCGTGGCGGCGGCGACGGCGGCGGGGGTCACGGCGTTGACCCGGAACCGCTTACCGAGGCGATTGAACTCGGCCATCTGTTCGGTCACGTCGAAGCCGATCAGGATCTCGAAGTTCTCGCCCGAAGTGGTGCCATCGGCGCGCGGGATGACGATGCCATCGACCTTGTCGACCACCGAGATCCGGTCCTTGTCGGCCGGGAAATCGGCCCGCACAGCGAATTCCTGGCGGGCGATGACCGAGTTGTTGCGGCGGGTCACGGCGACCCAATAGCGGTAGTCCTTGGAGCGGCCCTCGGCGGCGGCGCCGCGGCCGAAATCAAAGCGGACGTCCACCTGCACCTTGATCGGGTCGGTCCCCTTGTACTGGCAGGCGGCCGAGAGGCCGTTGATCTCGCCGGTGAAGCCGGTCGTGGCGGGGGCTTCACGCCCGTCCTTGAATTCCTGATAGCGGGCCGCGTCGTAGAGCACCTTCACATAGGGGCAGGGGCCGGCGTTCTTCACCGAAGGCAGGTCGGCCTGGGAGGTGTCCCACTCCTTTTCCTTCTGCTTCTTCTTGCGCTCGGCGTCGGCCTGGGCCCGCTGGCGGGCTTCCTGCTCGTCGGCGGACTGGGCGTAGGCCGTGGTCGACAGGAGCGGGCCGGCCAAGGCGGTCAGGCCGAACAGGAGGGCGAGGGTCTTCCGCATGGGGAGAATCCGGTCAGGGGCGCGGCGGTGCGCCGAACAGGTTTGCAATCTACAATATCCCATGCCCGCCTATTGCGGCGCAAGCTAGGCTGAGCCGGGTGGCGGTCAGGCCTCCGGACCTCTAGATTGGACGTATGAACGCCCCCTTCCCTCCCCCGGCCCGGCTGACCGTGCGATTGGCCAGTCCGCGCGGCTTCTGCGCCGGGGTGGACCGGGCGATCCAGATCGTCGAGCGCGCCATCGAACGCTACGGCGCGCCCGTCTATGTGCGCCACGAGATCGTCCACAACGTCCATGTCGTCGACCGCCTGCGCCGCATGGGCGCGGTCTTCGTCGAGGAGTTGGATGACTGCCCCGACGACCGGCCGGTGATCTTCTCTGCCCATGGCGTGCCCAAGTCGGTGCCGGCCGCGGCCAAGACCCGTAAGCTCTTCTTCCTCGACGCCACCTGCCCTCTGGTCTCCAAGGTCCACCTTGACGCCGAGCGCCATTTCGACGCCGGCCGCGAGATTGTGCTGATCGGCCACGCCGGCCACCCCGAGGTCGAAGGCACGCTGGGCCAACTGCCGGACGGCGCCATCACCCTGATCGAGACCGCCGCCGACGCCCGCGCCTTCCAGCCGCGCGATCCTGCCAATCTCGCCTTCGTCACCCAGACCACGCTTTCAGTCGACGATACGGTGGAGATCGTCGGCGTGCTGCAAACCCGTTTCCCGGCTATGACCGCCCCCCACCGCGAGGACATCTGCTACGCCACCACCAATCGCCAGGAGGCGGTCAAACAACTGGCCCAGGGCTGCGACCTGGTGCTGGTCGTCGGCTCGGTCAAGTCGTCCAACTCCCAGCGTCTGGTCGAGGTGGCTCTGCGCGCCGGCGCCCGCGACGCCCGGCTGATCGACGACGCCACGGCGCTCGACCCGGCCTGGCTTGAAGGCGTGAAGACGCTCGGGCTCACCGCGGGCGCCTCGGCGCCCGAGGTGCTGGTCGAGGGCGTGATCCAGGCTCTCTCGGCCCGCTACGAGCTGACCGTCGAGGAAATCGACGCGGCCAAGGAGACCATGGCCTTCAAGCTTCCGCGGGTCTTGTCCTAGCGCCCCGGCGGCGCGCCGATGTGAACCGCCCGCCCGGCGCGCATGCCGAACGCCGTCGCCAAGACCGCCGCCCCCATCATCACCATGCCGGGCCAGGTCCAGCCCCCGGTCGTCTCGCGCAGCCAACCCATCGCTAGCGGCCCCGCCGCCGCCAGGCAGTAGCCGACGCCTTGGGCCATGCTGGAGAGGCTGGCCGCCGATTGGGCGTCGCGCGCCCGGTAGACGATCACCATCAAGGCCAGAGCGAACACCGTCCCCTGGCCGCCGCCGAGGATCAGCACCGAGCCCCAGATCGCCGAGAGTGGGCCGAACAGCACAAGCGCGAGCCCCACCAGGGTCAGACCAAGCCCCAAGACGATGCCGCCGCGCTGGTCCCTGCCGAGCCGAGCCGACAGGTGCGGGGCGATCAGGGCCGTGGGCGCCTGGATCAGCACCGAGATCGACACCGCCAGCCCCGCCTCCACCGGGTTGAGCCCCCGGTCGCGCAGGATGGGCGCCAGCCAGGCGAAAATGCAGTAGGCGATCGAGGACTGCAGCCCCATGAACAGGGTCACGGTCCAGGCCAGCCTGTCGCGCCAGATCCAGCCGAGCGCGTTCGCCGCCGGCGGGATGGTCGCGCGCCGCGCCACGGGCGCGAAAGCGGCCGCCGCGATCAGGGCCGGTATCGCCCAGAAGGCCAGGGCCAGCGCCCAGTTCCCGCCGAGCGCCCGCTCCAGCGGCACGACGGTTCCGGCCGCCGTGGCCGCGCCGCCGCAGAGCGCCATGGTGTAGAGGCCGGTCATCCAGGCCGCCCTGTCGGGAAAATCGCGCTTGATCAGGCTGGGCAGCAGTACATTGGCCGCCCCGATCGCCGCCCCGGCCAGGGCGCAGCCGATGGCCAGCGCCGTCGCCGTGCCGAAGGCCCGCAGCGCCAGGGCCAGGCCCAGCACCACAGTCAGCCCCAGGATCGCCCGCTCCACCCCCACGCGGCGCGCCAACCTCGGCGCCCACAGGCCGAACAGGCCGACCATCACCACCGGAACCGTGGTCAGCACCCAGGCCTGGCCGCTGGAGAGGCCCGTGCCGGCCAGGGCCTCGGGCAGGAGCGGCCCGATGGTCGACAGCGCCGGCCGGGCGTTGAAGGCCACCATCACGAAGGCGACGGCGAGATAGGCGCGGCTGACGGGGGGCGTCTTCGGCTCGGACATGCCCACGGTATAGACCCTGGCCCGCCCACGCCAAGCCCAAGCCAGGCCTTGACCCCCTCTGCGACGCCGGGGCGCCAGCCCTTGACCTATCTGCCCGGCCCGGCCACTCAGGCGGCGCCATGGCCGTCTATACCGACATCAATGACGCGGAGCTGGAGAGCTTCCTGGACGAGTTCGACCTCGGCCGGCTGATCTCGCTCAAGGGGATCGCCGAGGGCGTCTCCAATTCCAACTTCCTGATCGAGACGGACCAGAACCGCTACATCCTGACCCTCTACGAGAAGCGCACGCCCGAGCACGAGCTGCCCTTCTTCATCGAGCTGATGCAGTGGCTGAGCGCCCACGACTATCCGGCGCCCATGCCCCAAGCCGACCGTCAGGGCCGGATGCTCAAACGCCTCGCCGGCAAGCCCGCCGCCCTGGTCAGCTTCCTCTCCGGCTTCTCGGTCAAGCGCCCGACCGCCCAGCATTGCCGCGAGGCCGGCTCCGCCCTGGCCCGGCTGCACCTCGCGGGCGCGGGCTTCCACGGCAAGCGCGCCAATCAGCTCGGCCACGCCGCCTGGGACGGGATGTTCGCCGAATGCAGCGAGGCCGCCGAGGCCCTGCGCCCCGGGCTCAAGGCCGAGATCGCCGCCGATCTCGACCGTTTCCACGACTGGCCCAAGGACCTGCCGCAGGGCGTCGTCCACGCCGACTTCTTCCCCGACAATGTCTTCTTCCTCGACGGCAAGTTCGCCGCCGCCATCGACTTCTATTTCGCCTGCAACGACGCCTATGCCTACGACCTCGGGGTCTGCCTCAACGCCTGGTGTTTCGAGCCCGACGGCGCCTTCAACGTCACCAAGGCCCGCTCCCTGGTCGCCGGCTACGAAGCCGTCCGGCCGCTCTCGGCCGCCGAGCGCGAGGCCCTGCCGCTCCTGGCCCACGGGGCGGCGATGCGCTTCTTCCTGACCCGGATGATCGACTGGGTGAGCACGCCCGCGGGCGCCTTGGTCAAGCCGCACGACCCCTTGGAATACGTCGCCAAGCTCGCCTTCCACCGCCAGTCGGCGGGCGCGCTCGGCCTGTTCGATCAATGAGTGTCGACGTCCTGATCTATACCGACGGCGCCTGCAGCGGGAACCCCGGCCCGGGCGGCTGGGGCGCGATCCTGATGGCCAAAGGCAAGGAGCGCGAGCTCTGCGGCGGCGAGCCCCACACCACCAACAACCGCATGGAGATGATGGCCGCCATCCAGGCGTTGGAGGCCCTGACCCGCCCCTGCAAGGTCGAGCTGCACACCGACAGCCAGTATGTCCGCAACGGCATCATGACCTGGATCTCCGGCTGGAAGGCCCGTGGTTGGAAGACCGCCGATAAGAAGCCGGTGAAGAACGAGGACCTATGGAAGCGGCTCGACGAGGCCCGCGCGCGCCACGACGTCGACTGGCGCTGGGTCAAGGGCCACGCCGGCCACGAGTTCAACGAACGCGCCGACCGCCTCGCCGCCAAGGGGCTTGAGGAAAGCCGGGCGATGCATGTGAGCAAACCCGTCCCCCTCACCTAACCTCTCCCCACTGGGGAGAGGAATAGCGACGCGTTTCCCTCGCCCCATTGGGGAGAGGGAGGGGACCCGCGATAGCGGGGAGGGTGAGGGGGCGGACGCCGAAACTCACTTGCCCCCCACCCCGCCACGCGCCAAACCTCGCTCATGGCCGTCCTCGACTGGATCACCGAACCGAGCCTCGTCCTGGAGGGAGAGACGGTGCGGCTGCGTCCGCCGCGCGGGGCCGACTACCGCGCCTGGGCCGAACTCCGCGCCGCCAGCCGCGACTTCCTTCAGCCGTGGGAGCCGACCTGGCCCTCCGACGACCTGACCCGCGCCGCCTTCCGCCGGCGGCTGTCGATCTACGCCCGCGACCACGAGCTCGGCCACGGCTACGCCCTGTTTGCTTTCCGAAAGGAGGACGAGCAGCTGGTCGGCGGGGTCAATCTGCGCGACGTCCGCCGCGGCGTCGCCCAGATGGCTTGCTTCGGCTACTGGATCGGTCAGCCCTTCGCCCGCCGGGGCTACACCGGCGACGCTGTGCGGGCGGTGTGCGACTTCGGCTTCCAGACGCTCGGCCTGCACCGGCTCGAGGCCGCCTGCCTCCCAGAGAACGACGCGTCGCGCAACCTCCTTCTCCGGGCGGGGTTTGAGCTCGAGGGACGGGCGCGTGGTTATTTGAAAATTAACGGTGTTTGGCGAGATCATCTGCTGTTCGGACGGGTCAGGGACGACCCGGCCTGAGCCGCGCCAGGGCTGGCGCCCGGGAGCCGACATGCAGACGCAGCGCAGCGCCGACGCGCCGGAAGCCGCGGACGCCCTCTTCGCCGCCGGCGCCGCCCTCTGGTCCTGGTCGGCCGGGAGCCGCCGCCTCAGCCTGACCGGCGCCGCCTTGGCCCTGGGCCTTGAGCCCGAGTGCTCGCTCACCGCCCTCACCGCCCTCGCCCTGCCCCAGGACCGCGAGCTTCTGCAGGCCCTCGTCCATCCCGGCCCTAAGGGCTCCGAGCTCGTCTTCCGCCTGCGCCTGCGCAGCGGCGAGAGCTGCATCTGGCGCGGCTCCTGGCGCGACGACGGCAAGGCCATCGGCGTCATCTCGCGCGACATCGCCCTGGTCCCGCGCGGCGACGACCCGCTCACGGGCCTCCTCGGCCGCACCGCCTTCCTGGAGAAGGCTCGCGCCGCCCTGGCGACCGATCGCCCGCTGCGGATGATCGCCGCCGACCTCGCCCGCTTCTCGCGCCTGAACGAGGCCCTCGGCCACGAGCGCGCCGATCTGGTGCTGGCCGCGCTCGGCGCCCGGCTCGCCAACGCCTTCCCCTCGGACCTTGTCGGCCGCATCGGCGAGGACGAATTCGCCCTCCTGGCGCCCGACGAGGGGGACCCCCTCAGCCGGTTCGCGGAGATCCTGGAGCGCCCCCTGCGCGTTGCGGGCTTTGAGATCTATCCCGCCTACGCCATCGGTTCGACCTCGCTCACCGGCGGCGCCGACGCGCCCGAAGCCGGCGAGATGCTCCGCCGCACCGAACTCGCGGTCGAACAGGCCAAGCGCGAGGGCCGCGCCTCGGCCCTCTATGGCCGCGACATGGAGAGCGACGTCCTCTCGCGTCTGTCGCTCGAAGCCGACCTGCGTTTCGCCCTGGAGCGCGGCGAGATCGAACCCTATTTCCAACCGGTCGTGCGCCTCGACAACGGCCAGCTGGCCGGCTTCGAGGCTCTGGCGCGCTGGCGTCACCCCAAGCGCGGCATCCTCGCCCCCGACCAGTTCCTGCATCTGATCGGCGAAGCCGGCCTGATGGTCCAGCTCGGTCGGCGGATGATCGACGCCTCGATCGACAAGCTGTCCGAATGGCGCGGAACCCATGACAACGCCGACGACCTCTTCGTCAGCGTCAACCTGTCGTCCGGCGAAATGGACCGCGAGGACCTGCCCAGCGAGGTGTCCGACGTCCTGTCGCGCACCGCCCTGCCGCCCGGCGCCCTGAAGCTGGAGCTGACCGAGGGCGAGGCCATGCGCAACCCGGAGAAGGCCTGGCGGGTGATGAGCGCGCTGAAGGAGATCGGCGCCGGCGTCGCGCTCGACGACTTCGGCATGGGCTTCTCCTCCCTCTCCTATCTGTCGCGCCTGCCGATCGAGACCCTGAAGATCGACCGCTGCTTCGTCTCGACCCTGCAGTCGGACGACGCCTCGGCCAAGATCGTCCGCGCCGTCGCGGGCCTCGGTCGCGAGCTGGGGATGGAGATCGTCGCCGAAGGGGTGGAGGACGCCGTCACGGCCCAGCGGCTGCGTGTCCTGGGCTGCGGTTTCGGCCAGGGCTACGGCTACGCCCACCCCCTGCCGGCGATGGAGGCCGGCGCCTATATCAGCGACGCCGCCACCGGGATGGCGCTGCTGGCCTAACACCGCCGTCATCCTCCGGCCGCCCATAGGGCGGACCGGGGGACCCAAGCCGCATTTCAGTTACCGCCGCCGTAGCTTGGGTGGCCCGATCAAGTCGGGCCATGACGATCTAAAGGGTGTGCTCCGCCTAAGCGTGCCCGGCTTCAGCCGAGAGCATCGCGGGACTGATCCCGAGCTTGGCCAGCGCCCTCACCCACTTGCTCTCGTGGTCGTCGTCGAAGATCAGCGCCTCATCCGCCTCGCAGGTCAGCCAGACGTTCTCCTTGATCTCCCGCTCCAGCTGGCCCGGGCTCCAGCCCGCGCAGCCGAGCGCCAGGATCGATTGGCGCGGGGCGTGGGTTGAGCCCATCGCTTCGAGCACATCACGGGTCGCCGTCAGGGCCAGGCCGTCAGCCACCGCCAGGGTGGACTCGGCGGTGACATAGTCGTCGGTATGGATGACGAAGCCGCGCTCGCGCTCGACCGGTCCGCCGGCCAGCACCGCCCGCTCCGGCAAGGCGATCTCGCAGGCGATCCCGAGGCGATCCAGCAGGTCGGGCACCGCCAACCCCTCGAGCGGCCGGTTCACCGCCAGCCCCATGGCGTGATCGGGGGAATGGACGCACATCAGGATCACGGCCCGCTCGAAACGCGGGTCGCCGATCCCCGGCATGGCGATCAGCATCTGGCCGCCGAGGAAATTCTCTTCCGATATTTCGTCGTCGTGATGATCCATCGCCTTAGGAATGGGGCTAGGAATGCGCACTGACAAGCCGGTCGCCCCGGCTTAGCCACAGAATTAGGAGCCTCCCATGACCATCCAAGTCGGCGACAAGCTGCCCGAAGCGACCTTCACCACCCCGACCGAGGATGGCCCCAAGCCGGTGACCACCGCCGAGGTGTTCGGCGGCAAGACGGTGGCCCTGTTCGCGGTGCCGGGCGCCTTCACCCCGACCTGTGACGCGCGTCACCTGCCGGGCTTCATCGACAACGCCGCCGCCTTCAAGGCCAAGGGCGTCGATACGATCGCCTGCGTCTCGGTCAACGACGTCTTCGTGATGAAGGCCTGGGCCAAGGCCAGCGAGGGCTCGGAAGCCATCCTGTTCCTGGCCGACGGCAACGCCGACTTCGCCGGGAAGCTCGGACTGGAGCTCGACGCCTCCAAGTTCGGCATGGGCAAGCGCTCCCAGCGCTATTCGATGCTGGTCGTCGACGGGGTCGTGAAGCAGCTCAACGTCGAACAGGGCGGCTTTGAGCTGTCGACCGCCGAGCACCTGCTGGGGCAGCTTTAGCCTTCTGCGTCCTTCGATATGGGCCTACCGGCCCTCCTCAGGATGACGCGCTTGGGAATGCAAAAACCTTCGTCATGCTGAGGAGCGATCCTTCGGGATCGCGTCTCGAAGCACGCACACCCTAGCCCCGCCACGTCTCCAGCAGCCCCGCCCCCGACCGCACGGCCGCGAGCCGCGCGGGGGCGGCGGCGAGGACATAGTCGGCGTAGAGCCGCGCCAGCCCCAACCGTTCAGGATCGGCCGCCGCCGCGCGGGCCAGCATCCAGCCGCCGACAACATCGCCGGCCAGCATCAGATAGGGCCAAGCGCCGGCCATACCGTCCGCCGTCCCGCGCCGCTCGATCATCCAGGCCGTCGCCGTCTCCAGGGCCGCGACCCCGCTCCGCAGCGCCTCGTGCAAGGCCGGATCAAACCTCGCCAAGCCGCCCGCGATCTCTGCGCACAAGGCCTTCATGCCCGCCCCGTCCGCCATGCCTAGCTTGCGGCCCGCCAGGTCGAGCGCCTGGATGGCGTTGGTGCCCTCGTAGATCGGCGCGATGCGGGCGTCGCGGTAATGCTGGGCCGCGCCGGTCTCCTCGATGAAGCCCATGCCGCCGTGGATCTGCACCCCCTCCGACGCCGCCTCGACCCCGAGCTCGGTCGACCAGGCCTTGGCGATAGGGGTCAGCATTTCCGCCCGCAGCGCGGCCGCCGCGTCGCCCCTGTGGCCGAGATCGGCCGCCACCGCGCAGCCGAGGCAGATCATCCGCGCCGCCTCGATCTTGGCCTTGGTCAGCATCAGCCGACGGCGGATGTCGGGGTGGTCGAAGATCGGCGCGGGCGCCTCGCCGGTCCAGACCGAGCGGCTCTGCCGACGATCGCGCGCATAGGCCAGCGCCCGCTGATAGGCCCGCTCGGCGATCCCGACGCCCTGCATCCCGACGTTTAGACGGGCGGCGTTCATCATCGTGAACATGTGGGCGAGGCCCTGGCCCAGTTGGCCGACCAGCTGCGCCTGCGCGCCCTCGAACAGCATGACGCAGGTCGGCGAGGCGTGGATGCCGAGCTTGTGCTCGAGGCTCCCGGCCCGGAGCGCGTTGCGTTCGCCGTTCGCCTTCACCGCCGGGGCGACGAACAGGGAGATGCCCTTAACGCCCGCCGGCGCGTCCGGCAGCCGGGCCAGCACCAGGTGGACGATGTTGTCGGAAAGGTCGTGGTCGCCCCAGGTGATGAAGATCTTCTCGCCGGTCAGCCGGTAGCCGCCCTCCCCGTCCGGCGTCGCCTGCGTCCGCACGAGGCCCAGGTCCGTGCCGGCCTGGGGCTCGGTCAGGTTCATGGTCGCCGGCCATTCGCCCGAAACGATCTTGGGCAGATAGAGGGTCTTCAGCTCCTCCGAGCCGTGGGCGGATAGCGCCTCCATCGCCCCCTCGCTCAGGGTCGGGCAGAGGGAAAAGCCCATATTGGCCGAGTGAAAGGTTTCGAACACCGCCAGCGACAGCGCCTTGGGCAGGGCCTGGCCGCCCCAGGCTTCGTCGGCGATCAGGCCGGTCCAGCCGCCCTGCGCGAACTGGCGGTAGGCGTCCTTGAAGCCCGGCGGCGCGATCGCCCGGCCGTTCTCCATCCGGGCGCCGACCTGGTCGCCCACGCGGTTCAGCGGGGCCAGCACCCCCTCGGCCAGCTGCCCGGCGCCCTCGATCACCGCGTCGGTCAGATCCTGGTCGACCCCGCCGTGGGCTTCCGCCACCGCGTCGAAGCCGACCACCTTGAGGGCGAAGGCGATATCCTTCACCGGCGCGCGATAGGTCATTGCAGCTAGCCCTCGTTCTTCGCCATCAGGCGCCAGGGGTACCAGCCCTGCGTCCAGTGGCCTAGAGAAAGGCCGTGAGCCGCATCGCTTCCAGCCTCGACGACGCCCTGAACGCGCTGCGTACGGGAAAGCTCGTCATCATGCCGACCGAGACCGTCTACGGCCTCGCCGCCGACGCCTCGAGCCCAGCGGCCGTTGCGGCCGTCTACGAAGCCAAGGGTCGCCCGAGCTTCAACCCCCTGATCGCCCATGTGGCGGACCTCGCCGCCGCCGAGCGGATC
>CANJKM010000015.1 GCA_947474805.1 Caulobacterales bacterium
CCAGTTCGACGGCGACGGACAGGCTGTGCAGGACCTGGTGGATTTGCGCGATGTAGAGAAAACATAGCCGCCGCGGCCGGTCGATGTTCAAACGCGCGCCCTTCTCTATGCGGCTCGGGTCTCAGCAAGCCTCGGTTTACGATGAAGAGCAACCGCTCATAGCGCCGCAAGCTGGACAGGAGGTCGCAAAGGCCTAAGCATGCGCAAGCATCGATTGTGGCGCCTGTGAGATAAGCTCGCCACATTGTCCTGGCTAACACTCGGTCATGAACGCAGCCGCCCAACCGCACGCCGCACGCCACGTCCTCGTCGTCGACGATGACGCAGATCTGCGTCAGCACATCTCACAATACCTGACCGAGCATGGGTTCGTGGTGCATGCGGCGGCCGACGGCGTGGCCATGGCCCGCGAGCTCGCCGCCCGGCCGATCGACCTCATCGTGCTGGATGTGATGATGCCTGGGGAAGACGGTCTGTCTATCTGCCGCCGCCTCTCCGACGAGGGCGGTCCGCCGGTGATCATGCTTTCGGCCATGGGCGAGGAAATCGACCGCGTCCTAGGTCTGGAGCTCGGCGCCGACGACTATCTGCCCAAGCCCTGCAGTCCGCGCGAACTGCTCGCCCGCGTCCGCGCCGTCATCCGCCGTCGCCAGGACAACCAATCCGGCGGCGACAAGAAGGGCCGCGCCTACCATTTCCTCGGTTTCACCTTCGACACGGTGCGCCGTCAGCTGCGCGCCCCGAACGGGGTCGGCATCCTGCTGACCGCCGGCGAGTATTCCCTGCTCTCCGCCTTCCTCGAACACCCGCAACAGGTCCTATCGCGCGACCGGCTCCTCGATCTGGCCCGCGGCGGCGACGCCGACGTCTTCGACCGCGCGGTCGACGTGCAGATCAGCCGCCTGCGCCGCAAGCTGCATGCCTGCTGCGAGGAGGAGATCATCCGCACCCATCGCGGCTCCGGCTATCTGTTCGACGCCAAGGTGATCCGGGTTTGAACCCAGCCCCCCGGAAACCGGAGCGGCCCAAGTTCGGCGCGCCTATCACCGTGCGCCTGCTGATCCTGGTCATCTTCAGCGTCGCCCTTGCTCAGGTGCTGACCATCGTCGGCATCCTGGTCACCCCGCCGCCCCGCGCGCCGGTCTTCCAGGTCTCCGAGGTCGTCCAGGCCCTGCGCACCGGCTCGGCCACCGGCTTCTCGGGCCGCGGCCTGGAGCGCGAATTCTCCGCCTCGGCCCCGCTCGGAGAGCGCCGGCCCGGCGCCGGCCTGATGCGGGCGTCCTATCTGATCGCCGACCAGCTTGACGCCCGGCTCGACGATGTGGTGGTCGTCGGCCGCAATCGCGGGGTGCTGGAGCGGCTGGGCATGATCCGCGCCTCCCCGCCCCGCTCGGGTCGCATTCGCCAGCAGCGCCTCCCCGACCGGTCCGCCCCGACCTCGGACATGGCGTCGTCGGGGCCTGGGCCAGACGTTCGCGGCCCCGGCCCCGCCGAGGGCTTCGAGCGGCGCGTGGCCGGCGACTTCACCGTCGGCTGGCGCCAGCCGGACGGCCGGTGGGCCGTCGTCCACCCCGCGCCCGACCATCTCTGGCGCTTCAGACTGATGATGTGGCTCCTGGCCGGCCTCGCCCTGACCGCGCCCCTCACCTACCTCTTCGCCCGCCGGATCACAGCGCCCCTGGCCCGTTTCGCCCGCGCCGCCGAGGCGCTCGGCCGCGACCCACGCGCGCCGCAGATGACCCTGACCGGCCCGGCCGAGGTCGGCGCCGCCGCCCAGGCCTTCAACGAGATGCAGGCCCGCATCCGCCGCTATGTCGAGGACCGCACCGCCATGGTCGGGGCCATCAGCCACGATCTGCGCACCCCGCTGTCGCGCATCCGCTTCAAGCTGGAGAAGGCCGAGCCTTCGCTGCGCGCCGCCGTTGACGCCGACGTCGAGCAGATGGAGCAGATGATCGCCTCGGTCCTGGCCTTCATCCGCGACGTCTCTGCGGGCCGCCCGCGCGAGAAGATCGACCTCCTCTCCCTGCTCGAATGCGTGGTCGACGACGCAGCCCTGGTCGGCGGCGCGGTCGAGATCGGCGAAACCCGTTCGGTCACGGTCGAGGCTGACGGCCTGGCCTTGCAGCGCCTGTTCGCCAACCTCGTCGACAACGCCTTGAAGTACGGCAAGAGCGCCACCCTCAGCCTAGCGTCCGAGGGCCGCGAGGCGGTGGTCGAGATTTCCGACCTGGGACCCGGCCTTCCCGAGAATGAACTCGAACGGGTCTTTACCCCCTTTTACCGCGCCGAGGCCGCGCGCACCCTCGATGCGGGAGGCGTGGGACTGGGCCTCGCCCTCGCCCGCGCGACCGCCCGCGCCCACGGCGGCGACGTCGTGCTATGGAACCGCCCCGAGGGCGGGCTGACCGCTGAGGTAAGGCTCCCGCTAGCCTAGAGGTGGACGATTCTCGCCCCGGTGCGGGCGTTGATCCGCTCGGCGACCAGGGTCCGGTGGCAATGGGCAGAATCCTGCTCGAAACACAGCAGGCAAGCGCGCTTGAGCCCGGTCAGGCTGATCGCGGTTTCCAAGTCGCCCAGGGCCTCTGGCTCCAGCATGTGCCGGTTGAAGATGGCCTGCATCTCGGCGTGCCGGCCGGCGCGGGCGGCGATTCGTCCGTCCTTGGGCGTGCCCAGGCCGCGAAGGTGTCGATAGTCGATCCCGGCCTCGGCCAGCGAGCCCGACAGCATGGTCTTGGAGAAGCCGGCCCGGCGCGAAGCGGCCACCGCCCGCACGTCGATCAAGAGCTCGACCCCGCCGTCCTTCAGCCGCTGGATCACATCGGCGAGCGGCGCGCGCTCTTACCCGATTGTGGCCAAGGGGAGCATCAGGTCAGGCCGGGCGTCACCAGGGCCTGCAGCCGCTCGACCACATCGTCCGGCAGGCTCAGCGACCGCCGCTTGTCGAGGTCCAGATTGACCCGCACCATCTCGACCGACGCCCAGCCCCGGCCCGACTGAGGGTCGATCAGCCAGTGCACCAGCCCTTGGGCCTTGGGACCGATCGTGCTGAAGCCCGAGCGCATCTCCAGCAGATCGCCCGTCCGCGGCAATTCGTCGGCGTAAAGCACCCGCATCTCCACAGACGCCCCGCCGATCCGGACCGGCTCGCCCGGGACCGCGGCGGCCGCCTTGCGCAGCGGTCCGCCCATGGTCGGCATGGCGCTCGACACCCGCGAGAGCACCAACTCCGGCCGCATCCGGCCAAAGGCGTCGACATCCTCGGGCCGCACCGCGCCCCGACCGGTGACGATCAGCGCGCTGGCGTCCGCGCCCGCCAGATCGGCCCTGAAGTCCGACGAGCCCGTGCCGCGCGGCTTGGCCTCCTCGGGGATTTCGCAGGCGATCGCTTCGCCCAGCGCCCGCACTCGCGCCGGCCAGGGAAAGGGCTTGCCGAGCGCCGTGGTGTGCGCCACCCGCGTGGTGAAGGTCGCCGCCGTGGCCCCGCTCTCGGCATGGGCCATCGAGAGAAAGAGGGTCGCCCCCATCTCGTCCATCCCGACCACGCCCAGCGAGATCGCCAGGGTGTCGCCCGAGCGCGCTTCCTTCAGATAGCGGATGTGGTGCTCGCGCACGGTCAGGGTCGCCCCCTGCCCCGGCTTGAATGCGTGCGGCAGGCCGAGCGCCGCCGCGCCGCCGACCAGGGCCTCCATCGCCTTGGCGAGATAGAAACGGACGTTCAGGTGGCCGTTGGTGTCGCATTCCCAAGTTTCGACGGCGCCGCGCCAGACTTCGATCATGAGTTTCCGATCATTGGGCCGCGCAGTCCGGGCAGAGGCCGTGTGCTTCCAGCGTCACCCCGGTTAGGGCGTATCCCGAGGCCTTGGCCGCCGCCTCGACGGCCGCGCTCGGCGGCGGCTCGATCTCACGGGCGTCGCCGCAGCAGTCGCAGACCAGAAAGGCCGCGGTGTGCGCCTCGTCGCCCTCGGCGTGGCCGCAGGCCATGAATGCGTTCAGCCGCTCGATCTTGTGAACCAGCCCGCGCTTCATCAGAAAATCGAGCGCCCGATAGACGGTCGGCGGCTTGGCCGGCTCGCCGCCGGGGCCGAAGCCCGCCATCAGGTCATAGGCCTTCACCGGCCCGCCGGCCCGCAGCAAGAGGTCGAGCGCCCGGCGCCGGATCGGGGTCAACCGCTCGCCCGCCGCCTCGACCCGACGCTCGGCGCGATCAAGCGCGCCCTCCAGCGAGGACCCCTTCAAGCCATGGGCGTGGTCGTGATTGTGTTCGCAGGCGTGCATCGCACCCGAGGTAATGCGTGTTCCCGCCCCGCCGCAAGAGGCGGGGGGTCGCCGACCGTGTTTGCCCCTGGGGCCGCGATCCGCTAGATAGCGCAGCCTTCAACTCCAAACCGATCCGGAAAGCTCGCGTCATGGCCAAGAACAATCAGCCCGAAGAAGCCGTCACCGGCCAGGTGCTGCTCTACACCAAGCCCGAGCCCCTGAACCCCGAGCAGCACGGCAAGCTCGGCATCAAGAAGGTCGACGCGCCCTTCAAAATGGCCGCGACCCAGCACCTGCTGCCCCTGACCGTGACTGAATTCGGCCTGGCCGCCCTCAGCTATCCGATCATCTTCGTCGGCGAGAGCTATCAGCCGGTCGTGGTGATGGGCGTGCGCGACGGCGACAACCTCTATTTCAACGCCAAGGGCGAGCTCGAAGCCGAGACCTATGTGCCGGCCTATCTGCGCCGCCTGCCTTTCGTCTTCGCCGCCGACGAGACCAACGAGAACTTCGTGCTCTGCGTCGACACCGGCAATCCCCAGGTCGTCCCGGGCGGCGAGCTGAAGCTGTTCGACGGCAATGAGCCGTCGGCCCTGGTCAAGAACGCCATGGAGTTCTGCCGCGAGTTCGAGACCGAGCGCCGCCGCACCGAGGATTTCGTCGCCATCCTGAAGGATCTGGACCTGTTCGAGGTCAAGGAAGCCCTCTTCACCCCGCGCAACGAGGACGGCTCGCCGGCCGAGCCGCAGAAGGTGGCCGAATATTTCGGCGTCTCGGAAGAGAAGCTGAACGCCCTGCCCGACGCCAAGATTCTGGAGCTGCACAAGAACGGCGCCCTGTCACAGATCTACGCCCACCTCTTCTCGCTGCTGGGCTGGGAGCGCCTGATCATCCGCGCCCTGACCCGCGCGCCTGCCGCCGCCAACGCCTAGGCCGCGCCGTGTCGAGACGGACGAAGGGGTCGCCTCGCGCGGCCCCTTTTTCGTTCCAAGCTACCGCGCGAAAACCGACCGCGTCAGGCAGGGGAAGACCAGCCGCCCGGCCTCATCGAGGAGATCGTGCTGGGCTATGATGATCCCCTTGTCGTCGCCGACCGGGTCCTTAGCCATGATGGTCATCCGGCCGCGCAGCAGTTCGCCCACCGGCGGGCTCCGCATCCAGCGCAGGGCGTCGACCCCCAGCCGCTTGGTCTGGGGCCAGGCCGCCGAGGCGTCGTGGTCGAGCTTGCTCCACAGGCAATAGACGAAGGCGTCGGGCGCGCCGGCCGTTTCGCTCCAGTTGGGCGAGAGGGTGTTCAAAAACCCCTGCAACGCCTTTTCGTCCACGGCGGTCACCCCCAGGCTGATCACCTGCCCCACCTCGATCTCGTCGAACCGTCCCGGCATCCGCAACCCTTGCCCACACGCGATAACGCCTGCGATATGGCGGGCTCGCCGCCCCGTTGTCGAGCGGTGTGCAACGCCCCACCTATGGGGGGCGGCAAGGAGCATGAGCGATGAGGTTCTCGGCCATCCTGCTGACGCTGGCGGCGCTGCTCGCCACCCCGGCGGCCGCCGAGCCCGTCAAGACCGCCCACCTCGAGGTTGAACTCGCCCCCGAGAGCACGGCCGCCGTGCCGGGCGGGACCACCTATGTCGCCATCCACCAGAAGATCGCGCCGGGCTGGCACACCTATTGGCGCAATCCGGGCGACAGCGGCCAGGCCACCGAGGCCGAGTGGACCGTGCCGCAGGGCTGGAAGGCCGGCGGCGTCGTCTGGCCGACCCCGCACCGTTTCGTCACCGGCCCGCTGATGAACTACGTCTATTCGGACGAGGTCTATCTGCCCGTGCCGATCGAGGTCCCGGCCAGCGCCAAGCCCGGCTCGACCATCGAGATCACCGCCGCCGCCCACTTCCTGGTCTGCTCGGACATCTGCATCCCCGAGGATGCGACCCTGAAGCTGAGCCTGCCCGTCTCGACCGCCGCCGACCCCGACCCCAGGTTCGGCGCCGCCATCGCCAAGACCCTGGCCGCCGCCCCCAAGCCCGACGACCTCGACGCCGCCTTCGTGATGAAGGACGGCATGCTGAGGCTCGCCGTCTCCGGCGCGGCGGTGAAGGGCAAGTCGCTGAAGGACGCCTATTTCTACCCCTTCGACGGCTCGGCCATCGACCACGCCAAGGCCCAGGAGGTCGAGCCCGGCAAGGAGGGGATCACCTTCACCCTGGCCCCCGGCTTCGCCTTCCAGGCGGGCGGAACCCCGCTCAAACAGGTCCTCGGCCTCGTGGCCTTCGGGAACGAGGCCTATGAGGTCACGGCCGAGCCCAAGCCCCTGCCCCCCGCCGCCGCCGGGGCCGGTCCGCCGGTCAGGCTGACCACCCCCGCGCCCGGCGAAGCCGCCGGCGCCGCACCGGGCGGGACCGCCGCGCCCGCCGCCAATTTGGGGATCCTCGCCGCCCTAGGCCTCGCCTTCCTCGGCGGCCTCGTCCTGAACCTGATGCCCTGCGTCTTCCCCGTCCTGTCGATGAAGGCCGCGGCCCTCGCGCGCCACGCCGATCATCCCGCCGAGGGCCGCGCCCAGGGTCTCGCCTTCCTGATCGGGGTGGTCGGGACCTTCGTCGCCCTCGCCGCAGCCCTTATCGCCGCCCAGTCCGCCGGCCAGGCGGTCGGCTGGGGCTTCCAGCTGCAGTCCCCCGCCGTGGTCGCCGTCCTTTGTCTGGTCATGCTGCTGGCCGCCCTCAATCTCTCGGGCGTGTTCGAGATCGGAACCTCGGTCCAGGGGGCGGGCCAGGGCCTCGCCAGCCGCTCGGGCATGATCGGCGCCTTCTTCACCGGCATCCTCGCCGTGGTGGTCGCCGCCCCCTGCACCGCCCCCTTCATGGCCGGCGCCATCGGTTGGGGCCTGACCCAGCCGCCGGTCGTCGCCCTGTCGATCTTCGCGGCCCTGGGCCTGGGCCTCGCCGCGCCCTTCGTGCTGGTGGCCTTCGTCCCGGCCATCTCGCGCGCCCTGCCGCGTCCCGGCCCCTGGATGTCGACCCTGCGCAGCGTCCTGGCCTTCCCCATGTACGGGGCCGCCGCCTGGCTGGCCTGGGTGTTCGCGATCCAGGCCGGGGTCAACGCCCTGGTCTTTTTGTTCGCCGCCGCCATCGCCGCCGCCTTCGCCGCCTGGGCCTGGGGCCTGTCCCAGTCGAGCGGCAAGCCCGTCTTGCCCCGCGCCCTGGCGGCCATCGGACTGATCGTCGCCGTCCCGCTGATTGTGGCCGGGGCCAAGACCGCCGCCCCCGCCGCCGTCGCCGCCACGGCGACGACCGGCGCCGCCAGCGCCAAACTGCCGACCGAGCCCTGGTCGCCGGAACGGGTCGCCGCCCTCCAGGCCGAGGGCCGGCCGGTCTTCGTCGACTTCACCGCCGCCTGGTGCGTGACCTGCCAGGTCAATGAACGCACCGCACTGGCCGGCGCCCGCGTGGCCGAGGCCTTCGCCGCCAGCAACGCCGTCTATCTCAAGGCCGACTGGACCAACCGCGACGACCGCATCGCCAAAACGCTGAAGGAGCAGGGCCGCTCTGGCGTGCCCCTCTATCTCGTCTATGGAAAGTCCGGCCCGCCCCAGATCCTGCCCCAACTCCTGACCGAGGGCTTGGTGGTCAAGGCGCTGCAGACGGCGAAGACCGCCGCCTAAAGGGCGTCGTCGCCGAGCTTTTCCAGGCCGTCCAGCGGGGTGGAGCGGCCAAGCCCGTTCAGTCCGCTGAGGTCGTCCGGGCTATTGGCCGCCGCCTCGGGCTCGGAACAGGGATAGGTCTTCAGCAGGCCCGCGAGCACGCCCAGCGCCGCCGGTCGGGTCAGGGTCGCCGGGTCGGCCAGGATCACGCTCAGCGAGGCGTTCTCCATGTCCACGCTGGGATCGTCCGGACAGATGAAGGTCGACGCGCCTCCGGCCTCTGGGAAGCTCTGCTCATGAAAGGCCTGCGCCGTCCCGACCACACCGTCGAAATAGGCGCGGCAGGCGACGGCCTGACGCGGGTCGCGTCCCTGGCAAGCCTGTAGATAGTCGGCCCCCGTGACGATGGGGCTGTCGACGCCGACCAGGGCGGCGGCGAACACAAGCGCAAGCATCACACTTCGGGCGCGGGCGGCGAGGTGATCACCTCGACATTGTCGCGCAGGAGATAGCTCATCTCCTTCAGCGCATTGTCCATGCTCTTGGGGTCCGACGCCTTGGCGAGGTCGCTAAGCTTCTTCGGCAAATCCTGGGAGATGCCGCGCAGGATGCATTTCAGGTCGCCGTCGGTGCCGCGCTTGGCCAGCTCCAGGTGCCCCTTCATGTCCAGTTCCGACAGATCGGCGATCCGCTTGGCGAACCTGTCGAACCGCTTCAGCTCGCTTCCGCCGTTCAATTCCTTGCGATAATTCGCGACATCGGCGTTCAGGGCCGCGGCCTGCTTTACGATGCCCGCGAACAGGGGCTCATGCGCCAGCGGGTTCTCGCCCAAAGCGTTCTGGGCCGTCGCCACCGCGGGGATGGGCTGCAGTATCCGCACCGGCTGTTGGCCCGGCGTAAAGGAAGCCAGCATCAGATAGGCGGACAGGGCGACGTCGCAGGACATGGGGCGACTCCTCAAGCGGTTGACGGGTTTGTTGGCCAGCCTGCCGCCATTCGGTAAACAAGTCTTAACGAGGCCCGCCCGCGCATGACCGATTCTACCCAAATCGATACGGCCTGGACGGCTTTCGACCGCGCGGCCAAGGGGGCGTCCAGCGCACGCATCGCCGCCCTGTTCGGCAAGGAGCCCGGCCGGCTCGAGACCATGACCCTCGCCGCCGCCGGGCTGACGCTGGATCTCTCCAAACAAAGCTGGACCCTGAAGGCCTTCGACGCCTGCCTGGATCTGGCCCGCGCCGCCGGGGTCGAAACCGCCCGCGCGGCCCTCTTCGCCGGCGAGCCGATCAACGCCTCAGAGAACCGCGCCGTCCTCCATTCCGCCCTGCGCGCCGCCGAGGGCGCGAGCTTCAACGCGGTGGGCGAGCCCGTCTCCGCCACGGTTGAGGCGGGTCGCGTCGCCATGCGCGCCCTGGCCGAGGGCGTCCGCTCGGGCCGCATCCGCGGCTCCAGCGGTCAGGCGATCAAGGCCATCCTGCACATCGGCATCGGTGGCTCCGACCTCGGCCCGCGCCTGGTCTGGGAGGCGCTCAAGCCGATGCGCTCGCGCATCAACCTGCGCTTCGTCTCCAACGTCGACGGCTATGACATCGCCACCGCCCTGGAGGAGCTGGAGCCCGCCACCACCCTCGTGGTGATCGTCTCCAAGACCTTCACCACCCAGGAGACCTTGGCCAACGCCGAAGTCGCCCGCGCCTGGCTGCGCGCCGCGCTCGGCCCGGTCGCCGACAGCCACCTCGTCGCCGTCTCCGCCGCGCCCAAGGTCGCCGAAGCCTTCGGGGTCCCGCGCGAGCGCGTGTTCGGCTTCTGGGACTGGGTGGGGGGGCGCTATTCGGTCTGGTCGGCGGTCGGCCTCTCCTGCGCCATTGGGCTGGGCCCTGAATGCTTCGAAGCCTTCTTGGCCGGCGCCGCCGCCATGGACAGCCACTTCCAGGACGCCGCCCTGGAGCGCAACGCCCCGGTGCTCCTCGCCCTAGCCCAGATCTTCAACCGCAACGGCCTGGGACGGCCGATGCGCGCCGTCGTGCCTTACGCCCAGCGCCTGCGGCTGCTGCCCGCCTTCCTGCAGCAGCTCGAGATGGAGTCGAACGGCAAGCGCGTCGACGCCCAGGGTCGGCCCCTGAGACGCGCCACGGCGCCCGCCGTCTTCGGCGACGTCGGCACCAACGGCCAGCACGCCTTCTTCCAGCTCCTGCACCAAGGAACCGACGTCATCCCCGTCGAATTCATCGCTGTGGCCAAGGGCGAAGGGCCCGCCGGAATGCAGGACAAGCTCCTCGCCAATGTCCTTGCCCAGGCCGAGGCCCTGATGGTCGGCCGCCCCGAGGCCGAGGTCCGCGCCGAACTGGAAGCCAAGGGCCTGGAGGAGGCGCAGATCGCGACCCTCGCCCCCCAGCGCGCCTTCCCCGGCGACCGCCCCTCCAGCCTGATCCTTCTCGACAAGCTGACGCCTGAGACCTTCGGCGCCCTCCTGGCCCTCTACGAGCACAAGACCTTCGTCGAGGGCGTGATCTGGGGGATCAATAGCTTCGACCAATGGGGCGTCGAGCTCGGCAAGTCGCTCGCCCTGCGCATCCTCTCCGAACTGGAAGGCGGCGAGGCTCTGCCGCACGATCCCTCCACCGCCGCCCTGATCGAGCGGCTGAAACAATAACGCGCCGTCATCCTCCGGCCGCGAAGCGGTCCGGGGGACCCAAGCCAGGATGGACGCTGATCGACCGGCTAAAACAATATCCGAGCGTCCCCGCGGAGGCGGGGACCCAGGTCTGGCCGCCCGCACTGCGCTTCAGAAAAAGCCCGGACCCCCGCCTTCGCGGGGGTAATCGGAATTGGGAAGGGCTGCACTGCAATTGCCGACCACCCCCCGATCCGCTATAGCGCCGCCCATGACGCGGGCGACCCACCACGGCCATACGCACCACCGGACCTCCCTCGCGGGGACGGACCGGGTAAGCGCGGCCTGAGCCCCGCCTACCCGACCTGCCCCCGCCACCTGGCGGATGGGCTCCATCCGTCGCGCCGAACACCGACGATGGACACGATATGACCGCCGAGACCCCCTTCCGACCCGAGGCCCGCGCCCCCCGAGGCTTCCAGGATCGCCGCGCCCGCGACCTGCGCGCCGAGCGCTCCATCCTGGAGGCCGTCGGCAAGGTCTATGAGAGCTACGGCTTCGAACCCCTCGACACCCCGGCCTTCGAATACGCCGACGCCCTGGGCAAATTCCTGCCGGACGCCGACCGTCCCAACGAGGGCGTCTTCGCCCTGCAGGACGATGACGAGCAGTGGATGGCGCTGCGCTACGACCTGACCGCGCCGCTGGCCCGCTTCGCCGCCGAGACCTGGGAGACCCTGCCCAAGCCCTTCCGCCGCTACGCCTTCGGCACCGTCTGGCGCAACGAGAAGCCCGGCCCCGGCCGCTTCCGCGAATTCACCCAGTGCGACGCCGACACCGTGGGCTCGGCCCGCCCGGAAGCCGACGCCGAGATCATCGCCCTGGCCGTCGCGGGCCTTGAGGCCGCCGGCCTGCCGACCGGCGCCGCCGTGGTGAAGATCAACAACCGCAAGCTCCTCAACGGCCTGCTCACCGCCGCCGGGGTCCAGAGCAACGGCCAGAAGCTCGCCGTGTTGCGCGCCGTCGACAAGCTCGACCGGCTCGGTCCCGAGGGCGTACAGCTCCTGCTCGGCGAAGGCCGTAAGGACGAAAGCGGCGACTTCACCAAGGGCGCGGGCCTGTCGGCCAAGGGCATCGACGCCGTCCTCGGCTTCACCGTCGCGGCGGGCGCCGACCGGGCGACCACCCTCGCCAACATCGCCAGGGTCATCGGCGGCTCCGAAGAGGGCGACGCGGGCCTGCTCGAACTCTCCAGGATCGACGCGGCGCTGAAGGGCCTGGGCGTCTCCGAGGCCCAGGCGAAGTTCGATCCCTCGGTCGTGCGCGGCCTCGAATATTACACCGGCCCCGTCTTCGAGGCCGAGCTCCTGCTCCAGACGACCGACGACAAGGGCCGCCCGCAGAGCTTCGGCTCCATCGGCGGCGGCGGCCGCTACGACGACCTCGTCGCCCGCTTCACCGGCGAGAGCGTGCCGGCCACCGGCTTCTCCTTCGGCGTCTCGCGCCTGGCCGCGGCCCTGCGCGCCGCCGGCCGCGAAACCGCCCAGGCGAGCCGAGGCCCGGTGGTGATCATCGCCTTCACCGAGGCCGACATGGCCCATTACTTCTCGGTCGCGGGCGAGCTGCGCGCCGCCGGGATCGCCGCGGAGGTCTATCTCGGCGGCTCGGGCATGAAGGCGCAGATGAAATACGCCGACCGCCGGGGCGCCCCCGCCGCCGTCATGCTGGGGGGCGACGAGATCGCCGCCGGCACGGTGACCATCAAGGATCTCGACCTCGGTCGCGAACTTTCGACCGGCGCCCAGGACAACGCCGCCTGGAAGTCCGAGCGCCCCGGCCAGGCCACCGTCCCGCGCGCGGATCTCGTCGCCTTCGTCAAGCGCATCCTCGGGGGGCCCCAATGAGCCTCGCCGTCGAAACCGCGCCACCGGCGCAAGTCCTCGCCGCCATCCGCAAACCGTTCGAGGTCTTCGGCGGCCAGTGGGTCGAGGCTCCTGTCCTCCAACCGCTGAACCAGCTCCTGGACCTTGCCGGCGAGGCCATCCGCGCCCGCCTGTTCGTCGTCGAGGGCGAAGGCTCGGGCGCGCTGGCCCTCCGCCCGGACTTCACCATTCCGGTCGCCGAAGCCCACAAGGCCAGCGGCCAGGCGACCGGCCGCTACCTCTATTCGGGCAAGGTCTTCCGCGCCGCCCTCCCCGGCACAGGCCGCGCCGCCGAGGTGATGCAGATCGGCTGCGAGCTTTTGGGCCCCTCGGCCGATCCGGTCTCCGACGACGCCGCCGTCGCCGCCGTCGCCTACGCCGCCGCCGTCGAGGGCGGACGCAGCGACCTGTCGATCCACTTTGGCGACGTCTCCCTCTTCGCCGGCTTCCTGACTGCGCTCGGCCTGCCCGAGATCGCCGCCGCCCGCCTGCTGCGCGCTTTTTCCGCCGGTCAGCCGATCGAGCGCGAACTCGCCGCCCAGGGCGCCGCCGTGGAGACCCAAGGCCGCCTCGCCGGCCTCCTCTCGGGCCTGCCCGAGGCCGAAGCCGCGGGCGTGCTCGAAGAACTCTGGGCCCTGGCCGGCATCCAGCCTGTCGGCGGACGCGGCCCGGCCGAGATCGTCCACCGCCTGGCCAGCCGGGGCGAGGCCGCGCGCGGCCCCCGCGTCAGCCCGGCTGAGGCCGACCTGATCCGCCGCTATCTGGCCGTCTCCGCCTTCCCGCGCATCGCGCTGGACCGCATCGAGGCCCTGGCCCGCGAGGCCGACGCCACGCTGGAGCACCTTATGGAGGGCTGGACCAAACGCCTGAAGGCGCTAGAAGCCGCCGGCGCCCCGGAAGCCAAAATGACCCTGACCGCGGGCTTCGTCCGTCCGTTCGGCTATTACGACGGCCTCCTCTTTGAGGTCCGCAGCGAGGCGCTGGGATCCGAACGCGCCATCGCCGGCGGCGGCCGCTATGACGCCCTTCCGGCTCGCCTCGGCGCCGCGCCGGGCGCGGTCGGCTGCATGGTTCGCCCCGCGCGCGCCTGGGTAGGCAAAGAGTCTGGGGCGGGAGTTTGAGCATGACCACGCCTCTGATCATCGCCCTGCCCTCCAAGGGCCGTCTGAAGGAACAGGCCGAGGCCTGGCTGCTCGACTGCGGCTTCAAGCTTGAGATCGAAGGCGGCGCGCGCGGCTACCGCGCCAGCCTCAAGAGCCTGCCCGGCGCAGAGATCCGCCTGCTCTCGGCCGGCGACATCGCCTCCATCATGGCTTCGGGCGAAATCCATCTCGGCCTGACCGGCGAGGACCTCTTGCGCGAACAGGGCGATATCCTGGACGGGCAGGTCATGCTGCTGCGCGCCCTGGGCTTCGGCCGGGCCGACCTGGTGGTCGCCGCCCCTCAGGGCTGGATCGACGTCGACACCATGGCCGACGTGGAAGAGGTCGCGCACCTCTACCTCGCCCGGACGGGCGGGCGGCTGCGCGTCGCCACCAAATACATGGCCCAGACCCGCGCCTTCTTCGACCGTCACGGGATCGCCGACTACCGGATCGTCGAGAGCCTCGGCGCCACCGAAGGCGCCCCCGCCGCCGGCCAGGCCGAGCTTGTCGTCGACATCACGACGACCGGCGCGACCCTCGCGGCCAACAACCTGAAGATCGTCGGCGACGGCGTGATCTTAAAAAGCCAGGCCCAGCTCGCCGCCTGCCTCAAGGCCGACTGGACCCCGGCCCAGCTCATGACGCTTCGCCGCCTCCTCTCGGTGGTCGAGGCCCGGGCCCGGGCCAAGGGCCTCGCCTCGCTGATCTGGCCGGCCGAGCACGACGCAAAGGCCACCAAGGAGGTCGCGCCCTACATCAAGGCGGGCGCCTCCAAACGGCCCAATGGTTTGCTGGTCGAGACCGGGACCATGTTCGACGTTCAGGCCGCTCTGGCTTGGGCTGGTGTCGGACCGGTGACCGTCACGCGTCCGGATTATGTCTTCGAGGCCGACTGCCCCGCCGCCGACGCGCTGGAGGCGCGGCTGAAGACGAAATAGCGGCTGAGCACGAAGGTCAGCACCGTATAGCTGACCATGCCGCTGAACTGGGCCGCGAGGTGTTCGATCGGGCTGTCGCCCAGCACCTTGTGCGCCGCCAGCAGCACGCCCTGATTGGCGGCGAACGCCACGGCGACGACGCCGAGATAGCGAACGAACTCGCCCTTGGCCTTGCCCGTCGAAGCGAAGACGAACTTGCGGTTCAGTGCGAACCCCATGCCGATCCCGACCACATAGCCGGCGGCGTTGGCCAGCTGCGGCTGGACGTGAAGACCCAGATCCAGCCCCGCGATCACCGCGAATCCGACCGCCGTGTTGGCGAGGCCCGCCAGGCCGAAGCGGGCGAGGAGCCCGAGCAGCCCCCTCAGGTCAGTCATGGGCCCAGGTGTAGTACTGCGCGCCGATCGGGATGGCGGCCATCATCGGCTCCAACGGCCGAAACATCTTCAGCGCCGCCGGGAAGAAGGCGGTGAAGCGGGCGTCCACCTTGTGGAAGCCCGCCGCCTTCTGCCGAGCCTTGAGCGTTCCGGCCGAGACCAGCACCGCATTCTCGTCGAAGGGGCAGGTCGCCACGATATGCCGGGTCACCGGATTGATTGGATTGTGCTCGAACACCACCAGAACGCCGCCGGGCTTCAGCAGCCGCTTCAGCCCCGCCATCAACCGCGTGTGCTCCTCGTGCTCGATGTGGTGAAAGACACAGGAGGAGAAGACGATGTCGAAGCTCTCGGGCGCGAACGGCAGGTCGCCGCCGCCCTCATAGCGCACCAGTTCCGACTGCCCCGGAAACCGCCGCTCGGCGATGGCCAGGCTCTTTTCCGAAACGTCGATCCCGACCCTGCGCGCGTCCGGGAACGCCTCCGCCAGCCAGGGGATCGAGGCCCCGATCCCCGTGCCGAAATCCAGCACCGCCGTCGGCGCCGCGCGGCCCTCGGCCTTCCAGCGGCGGGCGACCTCGTCGATCTTGTAGCGGGCGAAATAGTCGGGGTGCTCGCCCGAGACGCGGATATTCTCCTGGTGGAGCGCCAGATACTCCTCGGCGAACTTGTCGAACTCGGCCGCCTCCATCAGCGCCGCTCCTTCAGGGTCTCGGCGGTGACGATCTCGTCGATCAGGAACAGGGGCCGACCCTTCACCTGCATATAGGTCCGGCCGAGATAGGCCCCGACCACACCCAGGCACGCGAGCTGGGCCGTGGCGAAGAAGACAGTGATCAGCGCCATCGAGGTCCAGCCCTCGGTCACGTCGCCAGCGAAGAAGCTGTAGAGGGCGTAGAGAACGATGCCGATCGCCACCAGAACACCCACCCCCGCCATCAGGCTGGCGAGCCGCAGCGGCAGGGTCGAGAAGCTCGTCACCCCGTCCACCGCCAGGCGCACCATCTTGCCGAGGGTGTAGGCGGTCTCGCCGGCGAAGCGGGCGTCGCGGTCGTAGAGCAGCTCGGTCTGTTTCCCGCCGAGCCACGCCACCATGCCCCGGATGAAGCGGTCGCGCTCGGGCATGGCGTTCAGCCGCTCGACCGTCCGCCGGTTCATCAGCCGGAAGTCGCCCGTGTCGCGCGGAATGTCGATCTCGGCCACCTTGCCCAGGAGTTTGTAGAACAGCGAGGCGGTGTGGAGCTTGAACGGGCTCTCGTCCGCCCGCGAGCGGCGGCGGCCGTAGACGACGTCGAAACCCTCATCCATCCGGGCCATCATGTCGGAGAGCAGCTCCGGCGGGTCCTGCAGATCGGCGTCGATGATCATCACCCGCTCGCCGCGGGTCAGGCTCAATCCGGCCGTGACCGCCAGCTGGTGACCGTGATTGCGCGCGAGATTGACTCCCGCGATGCGCGGGTTGTGGGCGGCGGCGGCCTCGATGATGCTCCAGGTCTTATCGCGCGATCCGTCGTTGACCAGGATCAGCTCGTAATCCTCGCCCAGCGCCGCGCGACAGGCGCCGGCCATGCGGGAGATGAAGGCGGGCAGCGAGCCCTCCTCGTTGTAACAGGGGGCCACCACCGAAAGGGCGGGGCGGGACAGATCGCTCATGGTCTCTTTTGCTCCAGGACCGAACCATAGCGGTCGCAGGCGATGATTCCGATTCCGCCGCGTCCAAGATTTCGGCAACGCATAGCAGGATCGAAGTCCTCGATGTGGGGCGGATGCTTTCGGGCGGCGGTTCCCTGCACGCCCGTATCGTACATCCAGAGGATGGCCGAGCGTGCGCCGGCGGCGGCGGCGGCCAGTTTCGGGCTGGGGTCTTCGGCCGCGCCGACGTGGACGGCGACCGTCTTGACCGGCTGACCCGCCCGGCGGAAGAAGGCGTCGCCCACCGTGGCCAGTTGATCGGCCGGTTCGATCCGGTGCGCGGGATGGTCCCACAGGAAGACTAGCCGCTCGGGCTTTCCCTTCATCAGCAGGTTGGAGGCGATCTCGTAATTATAGACCCGGCCCGTGACCCGCAGCTCCAAACGCCACCACTGATAGCCGGCCATGACAAACAGCAGCACCAGGGCCGGCAGCACAAAGGGCGCTCGCCGATGCAGGACGGCGAAGAGCAGGACGGCGCCCAGGAGAATGGCCGGGACATAGGGAGCCAGATATCGGTCGGTGAAGCTTGGCCTCAGCAAGCCGATCGCGAGCACCATGAGCGCGCCGAGAACAGCGGTCGCCACCGCAAGCAGCACGGGAGCCCGTCCGCCTTCAGCCAGCGCCGGCGCCCGCCCAACCGGCCAGCGTCCGCGCCAGGCGACGCCGAAGACCACAAGGCCCGCTAGCGCCAGCACCAGCGCGTAGCTCGCCACTCCGATCGAGCCGAGCGGATAGGTCAGGAGCCGCGCCAGGCTGGCCGCCTGGATCTTGTTGTACCAGGCGACGTCAGGCCTCGCGAAAAGGGCCAGCCGGGGGGCGTGATACGCCAGCCAGGCGAAGGGGAGACAGAAGACCAACGCCGCCGGCCAGGTCTTCACCGCGGCGCCGCGCCGGAAGCCCAGGTAGGCCAGCCCCTGCAGGGCCACGAGCAGCAGCGCGTGGTAGTGGGTCAGGATCGCCAGGGAGGCGAGCCCCGCCCAGAGGGCCGCCAGACGCGTGGAGGGCCGATCCAGCAACCGTACGAAAGCCACGGTCTGGCTGGTGCAAAGCAGGGTTAGCAGCGCATAGCCGCGTGCGTCGCCGGAAAACCAGAGACCAGGCATCCAGAGGGCCAGCAGCGCGGCCCAGGTCAGCCGGGCTTCGGTTGAGACACCCTTCAGCCGAACCAGAAGCACGGGCAGCGGGATCAACACACCGAACAGGATCGAGGGCGCCCGCATGGCCTGATCGGAAAAGCCGAACACCCCGCCCCAGACATGCATGAAGGCGTAGTAGAGCGGTGCGTTCGCGTCGAGCCAGGTGTGGCGGATCACCTCGCCCCAACTCGGCTGGCTGGCGACCGCCAAGGTCCAGGCCTCATCCAGCCAGAGAGGCTGTCGGCCGGCGGCGGTCAGCCTCGCCAGGGCCGCGAACAGGACGGCGGCGCCGACGAGGGCGGCCACGATCCGCACCGACCAGGCGAGGGGTTGGCGGGAGGCGCTCTCCTGCGATGGGATGGGTTCGCTCATCGGCGCAGCCTATGCACCAGCCCCGCCCCTCTAGCGAGAGGCGGCGGGCGCGGCGGCGGGACGCACGCGATACATGACGAAGGTCGGGTTCTTGGCCGCGACCTCCAGCCATGACGGCGGCTTGCCCGTATCCATCGCCTTACCGAGGCTGCCAGCCTTCAGCTGGGTGTGATCGACGTTGCGGGCGTGGCTGGGGCAAGCCAGCACATAGGCGATCCCGAGCTTGCGCGCCTGCGCCTGAGCGTCCTCGGCCGGGGCGGCCAGAACCCTATAGCCTGCCATGATCCCCCAGCTCATCCTGTGGTAGGGCGCGCGCAGGGCGCTCATCTGGGTATTGGCCAGGATAAAGGGTCCAAGATCGGTTTCGCTCAGAACGAGGCCGGGCGGCAGCTTGGCCAGCTCGGCGAAGGGTCGGGTCTCGAAACAGCCGGCCACGCGCGGCTTGGGCTTGGCCTTCGCCTTCGCCACCGGCTTGGGCGCCGGCTTGAAATATTTGCCGACGTATTGGTCATAGGCCTTCACCACCGGCTTGCCCTTGGCCTGCACGGCGACCACCACCTCGGTCGCCCCGACCGGCGAGAACAGCAAGGACAGGCCCAGCAGCCCGATCAGCGCCCCGCGCCAGCTTCCGCTCAGGCGGCGGGTCGACAGGTCGGCGATGAAAGCGGCGATCGGCGCAAGCGAGAACCAGCCGAGGTAGCTGCCCATGCGGATCGCGGTCCAGGTGGCGCCCATGGCCAGGAGGATGCAGAGGCCCGAAGCCAGCCAGCCGGCGTCGAGACCCCGACCCGGTTCGCGTTTGATCCCCAGCCAGATCCAGGCCAGCAGCGCCATCACCCCCGGCACGGCCTGGCCGAGCGCCAGATCCGGATTGCGCTTCAGATAGCGCGGCCAGGGCCGGACCTCCTGCACGAGATCGAGCCAGATCGGCTTGATCGCCGGATCGACGTCGGCGAACGGCCCCTTCAGACAGTCGGGGTGCAGACCCAGATAGACCGCGCCGGCGAGGCCGCCGGTCAGGGCCAGGCCCGCGAGCCGCCAGCGCCAGTCGCCGGACGGCAGGAAACGCGCGCACAGCGCGAGACCGCCGCCGGCCAGCACCAGCCCAACGAGCAGGTTCAGCCCCAGGGCGTCGCAGGCCATCACGCCCCAGCGCCACGGCGGGGTCTGGATGGCGAAGAAGACCACCGCCCCCAGCGCCAGCGCCGCGCCATAGGCCAGGAGCTCCTTGCCGCTCTTGCCGTCGAGCAGATAGCGCAGCCCGATCGCCGCCCCGATGGCGACCTCGAACAGCAGGGCCTCCAGCCCGATGCACAGGCCCACGGCGGTCGACAGACCGGCCAGCAAGCCGCCTCGGACGCCGCCCATCGCCGCCCCGGCCAGGGCCATCAGGCAGAAGACGATCTGGACGTCGTGGTGGTCGACCCGGCCCGGCCGGAACTGGCCGTAGATCCCCATGTTTGTCAGCATCACGACACCGCAGGCGATCACCGCCGCGGACGCCGCCGCCTCGAGTCGGACGCCGCGCTTGCCAGGAACCCCAGCCAACGATCGCGACAGGGCTAAAGTCGCCCAGGCGGCTGGGACGATCCACAGCAGCGGCCAGATCAACCGAAGCGTCCGCTCGGCCGCGGACGCCGGCTGGAACAGGGCGAGCAGGCTGTAGACCAGGGCCAGGCCCCCATCGACCAGCCGCGACCAGTGGCTAAAGACCCCCACTGGCGGCTGCAGCCGCATCACCTGCTGGTCCCACCAGCCGCGTCCGTGCACGAGGTCGCGCACCATCACCAGCCGCATCGCGTCGTCGGTGTCGCCGAGACTCACGTCCACGCGCGAACCGTCGCGCAGGAACAGCATCACCCCCACCGCCAGGGCCACGCCGAGGGCGCCCAGGGCGAGTCGCCGCCAGGACGACAGGTCCGGTGTCTGGATCAGGCTCATTCGCGGCGCTCAGCCCCTTCGTTGGACGCTGGGTAGGGCGCCGCGACGATAAAGTTAATGACAAGATTGCCGGTTCGGGGTTTACGCCGCCTAAAGCTTACGCGACGAAGGTAGCCGCCCTCGCCTCTCCCCGGAATCGAATGTCCCTCCTGTCCACCCTCGTCCGGCGCGCCGAAGCCCTGGTCGCCGCGACTCCGTTGCGTTGCCTGCCGCACGGCCTGTTGCGATTCCTCGGCGTGGGCGTCGGCGGTCTGCTGATCGACATCAGCGTGCTGATGCTCCTGGAGGGCGCCGGCCTGCACAAGGCCTGGGCCCGCGCCGCCTCGATCGGGGTCGCCACCCTCTTCACCTGGTCGCTGAACCGCCTGATCACCTTCGGGGAATCCGGCCGCGAAAAGCACCACGAGCTCGGCCGCTACATTCTGGTCGCCGCCCTTGCACAGAGCGTCAACTACCTCAGCTTCCTGGGCATCAGCGACCTCTTCCCGGCCATGCCGCACGCCATCGCCGCCTTCCTGGGCGCGGTCCTGGCCACCGGCTTTTCCTACACCGGCCAGCGTTTCTTCACCTTCGCGCCAGAATCCCAAGTCCGCCGCGCCAACCGCAGGGCCGCATCGTGAGCGAACCCGACATCGAGACCCTGATCATCGGCGCGGGTCCCGCTGGGCTGACCGCGGGCTATCTGCTCAGCAAGGCCGGGCGCGGCGTCACCGTCATCGAGCGCGACCCGACCTACGTCGGCGGCATCAGCCGGACGGTGAATTACAAGGGCTTCCTGTTCGACATCGGCGGCCACCGCTTCTTCTCCAAGGCCCGCGAAGTGGTCGAGCTTTGGAACGAGATCCTGCCGACCGACTTCATCGACCGGCCGCGCCTGTCGCGGATCTTCTACGGCGGCAAATTTTACGCCTACCCCCTGCGCGCCTTCGAGGCGCTGAAGAACCTCGGCGTTTTCACCAGCGCCGTCTGCATGGCCTCCTACGGCTACGCCAAGGTCTTCCCCGTCCGCGATGTGAAGACCTTCCACCAGTGGGTCCGCAACAATTTCGGCGAGAAGCTCTTCTCCATCTTCTTCCGCACCTACACCGAGAAGGTGTGGGGCATGAGCTGCGACGAGATTTCCGCCGACTGGGCCGCCCAGCGGATCAAGGGCCTGTCGCTCTCCGCCGCCGTCATCGACGGTGTGAAGCGCTCGCTCGGCCTGAACCGCAAACCCTCGGCCGAACTTGGCCAGCAGGGCGGGGTCAAGACCCTGATCGAGAGCTTCCGCTACCCCCGCAAGGGCCCCGGCATGATGTGGGAGGCGGCGGCCAGGAAACTAGCGGCCCAGGGCGGGACCCTGCATATGGACCAGTCGCTGGTCAGCCTGAAGCGCGACGCCAAGTCAGGCGTCTGGACCGTGGTCAGCAAGAACGCCAAGGGCGAGACGACCACCCACACCGCCCGCAACGTCATCTCCTCGGCCCCGATCACCGAGCTCTACGCTGCGCTGGATCCCAAGCCGAAGTCGCAGAATCACGCCCTGTCGCTGCGCTACCGCGACTTCATCACCGTCGCCCTGATCGCCAAGCTGAAGCCCGGCCAGACGGACGCGGGCTTCCCCGACAACTGGGTCTATATCCACGACCCGTCGGTGAAGGTCGGACGGGTGCAGAACTTCCTCTCCTGGTCGCCCGAGATGGCGCCGCCGGGTTTCGCCTGCCTCGGCCTGGAGTATTTCTGCTTCGAGGGCGACGGGGTCTGGACCTCCCCCGACGCCGACCTGATCGAGCTGGCCAAGCGCGAGATCGGCCAGATCGGCCTGATCGACCCGGCCGACGTGGTCGACGCCTCGGTGGTGCGCCAGCCCAAGGCCTATCCGGTCTATGATGAGGACTATCAGACCCACCTCGACGCCGTGCGCGCCGACCTGGATGCGAACTATCCCGGACTGCACCTCGTCGGCCGCAACGGCATGCACAAGTACAACAACCAGGACCACGCCATGATGACCGCCATGCTGACGGTCGAGAACATCCTGGCGGGGAACAAGCGGTTCGACGTCTGGCAGGTCAATGAGGACGCCGAATACGGCGAGGCGGGCCTCTCGGGCGCCGAGGACGCGCTGAAGAGCGAGCGGCTGACGCCCAAGCGCGTGGCGGCCTGAGACCCTTTTAGAATCGAGCTAGGCATTGCCCAGCAAGGGATCGCGTCGGGAGCGGGTGTGAAACGGATCGCAAGACTGTTCGGCTGGCTCACCCTCCTGATCGCCGTACCGGCCATCGCCGCCACGCCCGACGTCGCCGCCCTCTCGCCCCCCGCCCTCTCAGCCCTGACCCGCGCCTTCCCCAAGGGCGGCGAGCTGCACCTGCACCTTTCGGGCGCCGTCTATGGCGAGAGCTTCATTAAATGGGCGGCCGAGGACGGCCGCTGCATCGACACTGACGCCCTGTCGATCGAACAGCCGCCCTGCGCGGGCAAGCTCAAGCCCGCCGCCGAGGCCCAAGCCGATCTCGACCTCTACCACGCCATGCTGGACAGCTTCAGCGTCCGCCACCCCGGCTTCAGGGACCGCAGCGGCCACGACCAGTTCTTCTCCACCTTCAGCCGCTTCTCCTTCGGCCGCTCGCGCCGAGGCGACGGCCTGGCCGAGGTGATGGACCGCGCCGCCGCCCAGAACACCTTCTATCTGGAGCTGATGGCCTTCGGCGGACCCCAGACCCTCGGTCCCTTGGTCAACGCGGCGCCCGGCGACGTTAACGACTTCCCCGCCCTGAAGGCTTCGCTCTCCGCCGCCGGCTTGGAGAAGCTCACCGCCGATATGGTCGCCGAGACCGACGCCATGGAGGCCCGCGCCCGCACGGTCATGGCCTGCGGCACGCCCGCCGCCCGGCCCGGCTGCCAGGTCACGGTGCGCTATCTGGCCTTCGCCTCGCGCAACGCCCCGGCCAAGATCACCTTCGCCCAGATCCAGCTCGGCGTGGCCATGACCAGGGCCGACCCCCGCTTCGTCGGGGTGCAGGTCCTCACCCCCGAGGACGACCCCGTCGCCGTGGCCAACTACGCCCTGGTCGCGCGCATGTTCGACTTCCTGTCCGACCACGGCCGCTCGGCGCCCCTGGCCCTGCACGCCGGCGAACTCACCCTCGCCGTCGCCACGCCCGAAGCCCTGCGCGATCACGTCGCCCAGGCGTTCCGGGTCTCGGGCGCGCGCCGCATCGGCCACGGGACCGACATCGCCCATGAAGACGGCGCCGAAGCCCTCGCCCGCGAAATGGCGGCGGCCAAAGTCCTGGTCGAGGTCAACCTGTCGAGCAACGCCGCCATCCTGCAGGTGAAGGGCGCCGACCATCCCTATGGCTGGCTGCGCGCGCGCGACGTGCCGGTCAGCCTCTCCACCGACGACCCCGGCGTGTCGCGCACCGATCTCTCGACCGAATACGCCCTCGCGGTGCGCTATGGCGCCGACTACGCGGCCCTGAAGGCCTCTGCCCGCAACGCGCTCGCCTTCAGCTTTCTGGCCGGCGACGGCCTGTGGGCCGATCCGGGCGCCTACCGGACCCCCGCCGCCTCCTGCCGCGGCCAGATCGGCCGGGCTGAGCCGGCCGGAGCCTGCGCCGCCCTCATCGCCGCCAGCGACAAGGCCCGCGAGCAATGGCGGCATGAAGCCCTCCTCGCCCGTTTCGAAGCGGATCTCCCCTAGCGGCCTATCCATCGCCCATCCCCACATCCTTGAGCAGATGCGCCGACAACCGCGTGCTCAGCATGGCCTGAATCCTGGCCCGCTCCGCCGCCTCGGCCGCCTCCTCGCTGACGCCGCCTAGCCACAGTCCGTGCAGCAGGGCGGCGATCAGACTCGGCGGCCGATCGTGTTTCTTCCTGGCCCGTTTCATCGGGTCGTCCCTTCATCCAGCCCCCACGGCCGGGCGATGGAAAAGGGTTTCCTGGCGTCAGAAACGAAGAACCCCTCCAGGCCTGGCCGGGAGGGGTTCTTTCGCCAATCGAGCTAAGGACCGCGGCCTACCCCCTCCACGCGCACGCGTACGCCCAACCGCCGCGGCGGCCGAACGAGCGTTCAGCGAGAATTTTGGTGCAGACCGTCGTCATCAAGATGTTCCCTATCTCGAGGGTTTCGCGAATAACATAGTCTGGTGGAGCAGGCCAAGAGGTTCGGCGATCTAAGGCCGTATTGTCGCCGCCTTGAGCCGCTCCACTATGGGCCGACCTCATCTTCAAGGAACGCTCCCACGATGAACGCCCGCTGGTTCTGCGCCGCCGCCCTCGCCGCCCTGTCCGTCTCCTCGGCCCAAGCCCAGACGGCCGCCACGACGGCGCCCGCCGACCTTGCCGCGCCGCGTTACGGGACCTGGGGCATGGACCTGGCCGGGCGCGACCCGGCCGCCAAGCCCGGCGACAACTTCAACCGCTTCGCCAGCGGCCTCTATCTCGACAAGCTGACCATCCCGGCCGACCGCACCCGGTTCGGTAATTTCGACGCCCTCAACGAGCTTTCCCAGCGCCGGGTCCGCGCCATCCTCGACACCGAGGCCGCTCGAGCGCCCGCCAAACCGACCGACGAGGCCGGCAAGGTCGGCGCCTTCTACAAAGCCTTCATGGACGAGGCGACGATCGAGACGCTCGGCGCCAAGCCGCTGCAGCCCGAGCTCGCCAGCATCCGCAAGGTCGCTTCGCGCGACCAGCTCGCCGCCCTGATGGGCAGGGGGGCCTTCGGCTTCATCCGTCCGATCTTCGGCCTCTATATCGACGCCGACCAGAAGGACCCGGGTCGCTACGCCGTCTATCTCGGCCAGGACGGCCTGGGCCTGCCCGACCGCGACTATTATCTGAAGCCGGAGTTCGCGGAGAAGAAGGCCGCCTACCAGACCTATGTCGCCCAGATGCTGCGGCTCGGCGGCTGGCCCAACCCGGACGCTCAGGCCAAGGCGATCCTCGCCTTCGAGACCAAGATCGCCCAGGCGAGCTGGAGCAAGGTCGAACAGCGCGACGTCGACAAGACCTACAACCCCATGAGCGTGGCCGAACTGAGCAAGGCCGCGCCTGGGTTCGCCTGGCGAACCTTTCTCGACGCCGCCGAGCTGAAGGGCGTCGACCGGCTGATCGTGGGAGAGGTCACCGCCATCCCGAAGATCGCCGCCATCTACGCCCAGACCCCGCTCGAAACCTTGCGCGCCTGGGAGGCGCTGGGCGTGATCGACGGATCGTCCCCCTACCTGTCCTCGCCCTTCGTCAACGCGCGGTTCGAGTTCCGCAACAAGACCCTGTCTGGCCAGCCTCAGCTGGCCGAGCGCTGGAAGCGCGGCGGCGCCGCCGTCCAGAGCGGGCTCGGCGAGGCGGTGGGCAAGGTCTATGTCGAGCGCTATTTCACGCCCGAGGCCAAGGCCAAGATGGACGCCCTGGTGGCGCAGCTGCGCGTCGCGCTGGGCGCCCGTATCCAGCGGCTCGACTGGATGAGCGCCGCCACCAAGGCCAAGGCCCAGGAGAAGCTCGACAAGTTCTCGGTCAAGATCGGCTACCCGACCAAATGGCGCGACTATTCGGCCCTGACCGTCTCCCCGACCGATCTTTACGGCAACATGGAGCGCTCGATCGCCTTCGGCTGGCGCCGCGATGTCGCGCGCCTCGCCAAGCCCGTCGACCGCGACGAGTGGCTGATGAGCCCGCAGACGGTGAACGCCTACTACAACCCAGTGATGAACGAGATCGTCTTCCCGGCGGCGATCTTGCAACCGCCCTTCTTCGACCCCGACGCCGACATGGCGATCAACTACGGCGGCATCGGCGCGGTGATCGGGCACGAGATGACCCACGGCTTCGACGACCAGGGCCGTAAGTCCGACGGCGACGGCCGCCTGTCGGATTGGTGGACGGCCGAGGACGGCGCCAAGTTCGAGGCCGCGGCCAAGGGGCTAGGCGGCCAATACTCCGCCTTCGAGCCCCTGCCCGGCGCCAAGATCAACGGCGAGTTGACCATGGGCGAGAATATCGCCGACCTCGGCGGCCTGCTCACCGCGCTCGACGCCTATAAGCTCTCGCTCAAGGGCCAGCCCGCGCCGGTCATCGACGGCCTGACCGGCGAGCAGCGGGTCTTCCTCGGCTACGCCCAGGTCTGGCGCGAGAAACAGCGCGACGACGCCCGTCGCCAGCAGTTGGTCACCGACCCCCACTCCCCGCCCGAGTTCCGGGTCAACGGCGTCGTCCGCAACGTCGACGCCTGGTATTCGGCCTTCGACGTCAAGCCGGGCGAGAAACTCTACATCGCGCCCGAGCAACGGATTCGGATTTGGTGAGGGGTGGAGAGCGGCGCCCCTTTTGACTTACTTGTCAAAATGTCGGCTGGGCCCAGAAAGGAGAAGCCCGCCGCAGTGGATCTTGCGACGGGCTCAACTTTTTTTGATTATTTTTTGAAGGCGTTTCCTCCCCGAAACGCCGGAGGTCCGAACATCTGTGTGTCCGTTGGCCTCACAATTCACAAATGAAGGCAGAATCCGGGCGGTGTCAACACGCCTCAAACCCTTACGCCGTCAAAAGTTGCGACGTTTTGACCCGCCGGCCAAAATGAACGACGTTCACCTAGCCATTTTTGACACATTGGTCAAAATATAGAAATGAACCTGACGCTTTGGGCAAAGAAAAAGGGCGGAGCCGAAGCTCCGCCCTGATCCGTTCCGACAGGCTGGCGAGCCAGCCCGACGGATAGGTCTTAGAAGTCCATGCCGCCCATGCCGCCGCCGTGGCCATGGTCGCCGCCGCCGGCCGGGGCCGGCTTCTTGGCTTCGACGATGGCCGCTTCGGTGGTGATCAGCAGGCTGGCGACCGAGGCGGCGTTCTGCAGCGCGTTGCGCACCACCTTGGCCGGGTCGATGACGCCCGCTTGGATCATGTCGACATATTCCTCGGTCTGGGCGTTGAAGCCGAACGAGGGGGAGGCGTTGTCCAGAACCCGGCCGACCACGATCGAACCTTCGACGCCGGCGTTTTCGGCGATCTGGCGGATCGGGGCTTGCAGGGCGCGGCGGACGATGGCGATGCCGGCGTTCTGGTCGTCGTTATCGCCCTTCAGGCCTTCGAGGGACTTCGAAGCGTTCAGCAGGCAGACGCCGCCGCCGGCCACGACGCCTTCTTCAACCGCCGCGCGGGTGGCGTTGAGGGCGTCGTCGACGCGGTCCTTCTTTTCCTTCACCTCAAGTTCGGTCGCGCCGCCGACCTTGATCACCGCGACGCCGCCGGCCAGCTTGGCCAGACGCTCTTGCAGCTTTTCCTTGTCGTAATCGGAGGTGGTTTCCTCGACCTGACGCTTGATCTGGCCGATGCGGGCTTCGATGCCCTCACGCGGGCCGGCGCCGTCGACGATGGTGGTGTCTTCCTTGGTGATCACGACCTTCTTGGCGGTGCCGAGCATGTCGATGGTCACGTTCTCGAGCTTGATGCCGAGATCTTCGGAGATCACCTGGCCGCCGGTCAGGATGGCGATGTCTTCCAGCATGGCCTTGCGGCGGTCGCCGAAGCCCGGAGCCTTGACGGCCGCGACCCGCAGGCCGCCGCGCAGCTTGTTGACCACCAGGGTGGCCAGGGCTTCGCCTTCGACGTCCTCGGCGATGATCAGCAGCGGACGGCCGTTCTGGACCACCGCTTCGAGCACCGGCAGCAGGGGCTGCAGGCTGGAGAGCTTCTTTTCATAGAGAAGGATGAGGGGCTCTTCGAGCTGGACTTCCATCTTCTCGGCGTTGGTCACGAAATAGGCCGCGAGGTAACCGCGGTCGAACTGCATGCCCTCGACCACTTCCAGCTCGGTCTCGAGCGTCTTGGCCTCTTCGACCGTGATGACGCCTTCGTTGCCGACCTTTTCCATGGCCTTGGCGATCATGTCGCCGACTTCCTTGTCGCCATTGGCGGAGATCGAGCCGACCTGGGCGATCTCGCTGTTGGCCGAGACCTTCTTGGAGACGCTCTTGATCTCGGCGACGACGGCGGTGACCGCCTTGTCGATGCCGCGCTTCAGATCCATCGGGTTGCGGCCCGAGGCGACCGACTTCAGGCCCTCGGTGACGATCGACTGGGCCAGCACCGTGGCGGTGGTGGTGCCGTCGCCGGCCTTGTCGTTGGTCTTGGAAGCGACTTCCCGGATCAGCTGGGCGCCCAGGTTCTCGAACTTATCTTCCAGTTCGATTTCCTTGGCGACGGTGACGCCGTCCTTGGTGGTGCGCGGCGAGCCGAAGGTCTTCTCGATC
>CANJKM010000016.1 GCA_947474805.1 Caulobacterales bacterium
AGCTCCAGCAGGCCGATCGAGGTCTGTTTGGCGTACTTCATGAAGCCCGCGTAGTGGCGCAGCTTTTCCGCCTGCTGCCAGGCGCCGTCGTAGACCTTGGCCTGGCCGACGAAGGTCAGATCGCCGCCGTCCACATTGGTGATGGTCCCGCCCGCAGCCAGCCTTCCCGAGCCGTAGGAGCCGCCCTCGACCGCCACCCAGGGACGGTCGTAGCTGTCGATGGTGGTCATATAGGCCGCCCCGGCCAGGGCGAAGTCGCCGCCGTCGCCGCGATAGGGGCCCTTGCGATAGTCCTCGCGGTTGACGATCTCGGGGATCAGGCCGTTCAGGTCAAGATAGCCCTGGCCGTGGCCGTGGGTGCGGAAGTTCATCTGCACCTCGTCGACATAGGTGGTGAAGTCCGAGCCGTGGTCGAGGTTGAAGCCGCGCAGGAAGTACTGGCTGGCCTTGCCGCTGCCCGAGTGTTGGGCGGCGACCATGCCGGGAACCGCCTCGAGCAGCTCGGCGACGCGCAGCAGCGGGCGGACCAGGAGGTCGGAGCCCGAGACCGTGCCTTCGCTGGCCGCCTTGGCGATGCCGATCTTGGCCTCGCCCCGGCCGAAAACCACGATCGCCCCGACATCGCTGACGTCGGCGCCGGCGCTGGGCGTGGGCTGATCGGCGGGGGGCGGGGCGGTCTGGCCTTGGGCGCTCTGAGCCTGGGCGGCGGGCGCGGCGAGGGCGAACAGGGCGACGCCGGCGAGAAGCATAGGTTTCAAAGGGGAGTCCCGGACCAAGAAGCTTTGCAATGAACTACGGGATAGCATCCGCAACCCCTCAACCTTTGCGTGGAAACAACCGCCCGGCGTATGGAGGGGCGTGGACAGCTACGCCCGCCTGACGAGAAACGATCCCAATCCGCTGAAGCGCTGGCTGCAGCGCCGGCGGCTGGACGACGCCCTGCGCGCCGCCGAACCAGCCGAGCCGCTCTGCATCGTCGACTACGGCGGCGGCGATGGGGCCCTGACCGCCATGGCGGCCGAGCGCTGGCCCGACGCCGAGCTGATCTGTTTCGAGCCCGCGCCGCAGCTGGCGGCCGAGGCCCGCGCCCTGCTGGCCGGGGTGGAGCAGGCCGAGGTTCTGGAGGCGACGGCCGAAATCGCCGACGGCTGCGCCGATCTCGTCTTCTGCACCGAGGTGTTCGAACATTTGCCGGAAGCCCAGACCCAGGCGGCCCTGGCCGAGATCGCGCGAATCCTGATGCCCGGCGGCCGGGTGGTGATCGGGGTTCCGGTCGAGATCGGACCGCCGGCCTTGCTAAAGGGGCTGTTCCGCATGGTTCGGCGTCCGGGAGCCTTCGACGCGCGGCCAGGTCCTGTGCTGAGCGCGGCGTTGGGCCGCCCGCCGGGCCCGCGCCCGCAAGCCGAGATCGCGCCCGGCCTGCCCTATTTCCCGCACCACGCGGGCTTTGATCACCGCGCCCTCTATGGCGCGATCGCCGCGCGCTTCGGCCTGGAGGCCGTGAGCGGCAGCCCCTTTTCCCGCCTGCCGCTGTCGCTGGCGAGCGAGGTCTATTTCACCGCGATGAAGCTGGAGGCGCCCGAGTTGCCAGACGCGGCCTAAGCGTGTAGGAACCGCGCCTCGCAATTTTCGTCCGCTCGCCTCCTGGCGTGGCGGGCCTTGTTTACGTCAAAGAGCTCGTCCCATGGCCGAAATCGTCCTCAACGTCGAAGTGCGCGAACGTACTGGCACCGGCGGCGCCCGCGCCGCTCGTCTGGCCAATAAGGTCCCGGGCGTACTGTACGGCGGGCCGCGCGGCCCCGTCGCCATCGCGGTCGACGAGAACGCCTTCCGCAAGGCGCTCTACACCGGCAAGCTCTTGGGCCACCTGGTGACCCTGAAGCACGGCGATGAGACCCAGCCGGTCATCGCCAAGGACGTGCAGTTCCACCCGGTCAACGACCGTCCCGTCCACTTCGACCTGTTCCGCGTCGAAGAAGGCCAGACGATCAAGATTTCGGTGCCGATCCACTTCAAGAACCAGGACATCTCGCCGGGCATGAAGCGCGGCGGCGCCCTGAACATGGCCTTCCACGAAGTCGAGCTGCAGGTTCCGGCCGGCCACATCCCGGAAGACATCGTGATCGACCTGGCCAAGATGGACATCGGCGCCAACGTGCACATCGGCGACCTGAACCTGCCGTCGGACGCCAAGCCGACCGCCGCCAAGGACGTGGTGGTCGTGTCGATCGTGGCCTCGCGCGCCGCGGTTTCGGGCGACGGCGGCTCCGACGAAGCGTCCGCCGAGGCCTAGTCTTCCGCCCGAGGAGAGCCCGCCATGCTGATCTTGGCGGGCCTCGGCAATCCCGGGGCCAAATACGAGCATAATCGCCACAACATCGGCTTCATGGCCGTGGACGCGATCGCGCGCCGCTGGTCGGCCGGTCCCGAACGCAGCAAGTTCGCCAGCATCGTCTCGGAAGCGACGGTGGACGGCGAGAAGCTGATCCTGCTCAAGCCCCAGACCTATATGAACGAGAGCGGCCGGGCGGTGGCCGAGGCTCTGAAGTTCTTCAAGCTCGATCCCGACAGTCTGATCGTCTTCCACGACGAGCTGGAGCTGGCCCCCGGCCGCTTCCGCATGAAGGCCGGCGGCGGGACCTCCGGCCACAACGGCCTGCGATCGATCGGCCAGCATATCGGACCCCATTTCCGTCGGGGCCGGATGGGCATCGGCCACCCCGGCCACAAGGACCGGGTGCTGGGACATGTGCTCTCGGACTTCCACAAGGTCGACCAGGCCTGGGTCGAGGCGCTCAACAGCGCCTGCGCCGACGCCCTGCCGCTACTGGTCGCCGGCCAGGACGAGAAGTATCAAGCCGAGGTGATGCGGCTGGCTCCGGCGGAAAAACAGGACCCGCGCGCCTCGCTGGGAGACGCCTGATGTTTGGCCTGGGCTCCATGCCGATCGGGCTCCTGCTGCTGTCGGTGGGCTTCTCGATTGGTCTGTGCGTGCATGCGGTGAAGACCCACCAGGACACTTTCTGGCTGTGGATCATCCTGATGTTCCAGCCGCTGGGCGGCCTCGCCTATCTGGTCATCAATGTGCTCATGCCGGCCTTCTCGGGTTCGACCGCGCGCAAGATCACCTCGGGCGCCGCCGAGGCGCTGGACCCCGGCCGCGCCTACCGCGAGGCCAAGGCGGCGCTGGAGGACACCCCGACCGTCCACAACCGGATGAAACTGGCCGCCGCCGCCGCCGGCATGGGCCGCTGGGAGGAAGCCGAGGCCCTCTACCGCGAGGCCGCCGAGGGCGTGCACGCCGACGATCCGGCCCTGCTGCTCGGCCGCGCCCGCGCCCTGGTCGAGCTGGGCCGCCACGCCGAGGCCCTGCCCGTTCTCGACCACGCCCGCCGCGAGGGCGAGGCCACGCCCCAGACCATCCTGGTCCTCGCCCGCGCCTACGACGGCCTGGGCCGCCGGCAAGACGCCGAGGCCGCCTATCTCGACGCGGTGGAACGGTTGCCGGGCCTTGAGGCCATCGCCCGCTACGCCGTCTTCCAGGCCCAGACGGGCCGCCAACAGCAGGCCCAGGAGACCCTGGCCGAGATCGACCGCCGGGTGGCCCGCGCCACCGGGCCCTTCCGCAAGGAAGCCCGCGGCTGGCGCGACTTCGCGGCGTCGGGAATCCGATAGGTCATTGATGACCTTTCTTGCCGGGCCGCCTGGCAAGGGGTAGCTTCGATTCGCTCGACCATTCGAGATGGGAGAGATCCGGCTTGCCGGGCGCCGACGGAGCAACCCCCCAGGAAACTCTCAGGCAAAAGGACCATCTCGATAGAGCACTCTGGAGAGAGACGCCGATCCTGGCGTCCACCGACGGGGAAAGCCGGGTCCAGGCCCAGCCAAGCTCTCAGGTACCGGGACAGATTGGGGGCGCAACGCGGGCGGATCGCCGGCGGGCGCTAACCTCTGCCCGCGGGAGACCTGTTTGGCCAATATCATCATCCTCGGCGCCGGCGTGACCGGTGTGACGAGCGCCTATGCCCTCATTCAGCGCGGCCACAGCGTGGTTGTCGTCGACAGGCTTCGCTACCCGGCGATGGAGACCTCCTACGCCAACGGCGGCCAGCTCTCGGCCAGCAATTCGGAGGTCTGGAACAGCTGGGCCACCATGATGAAGGGGCTGCGCTGGATCTTCCGGCCGGACGCGCCCCTGCTGCTCAACCCCGCGCCGAGCCTGCACAAATACGGCTGGCTCGCCGAGTTCGCCGCCCAGCTGGGCGACGCCCGGGCCAACACCCTGGCGACCACGCGGATGGCGATCGCGGCGCGGGCGCATCTGCTGGGCATGGCGGAGGCCGAAGGCATAGACTTCGATCTGGAGACGCGCGGTCTGCTGCACTTCTACCGCGACAAGGCCTCGTTCGACGTCGCCGACCGGGGCAACGCCGTGCTGCGCGAAGGCGGGCTGGAGCGGTACGCGGTCGGACCCACCGAAATTCGCAACATCGAGCCGGCGCTGCAGGGGCAATTCCACGGCGGCTTCTTCACCCCGTCCGACGCCAGCGGCGACATCCACAAATTCACCCGCGGGCTCGCGGCGGCCTGCGCGCGCAAGGGAGCGGTCTTCCACTTCGAGACCGAGGTCGAATCGATCGAGGCCGGGGCGAACGGGGTGACGCTTCGCGTCTCCGGGGCGGCGGCGGAGCCGGTGCTTCAGGCCGACGCGATTCTAATCTGCGCGGGGGTCGCCAGCCGGCGGTTCGCCGCGAGCCTGGGCGACCGGGTGAACATCTATCCGGTGAAGGGCTATTCGATCACCATCCCCCTGGCCGACGCCGCCAGCCAGGCCGCCGCGCCCTGGACAGCGCTGCTCGATGAAAGCGCCAAGATCGTCACCAGCCGCCTGGGCGACCGGTTCCGGATCGCGGGAACCGCGGAGCTGAACGGCTACAACAAGGACATCCGGGCCGACCGGATCGCGCCCCTGCTGCGCTGGTGCGAAGAGCTGTTCCCGGCGGTCGAGACCAGCGCCGCCATTCCCTGGGCGGGCCTGCGTCCGATGACCCCGACCATGCTGCCCAAGGTCGGGCGAGGGCGGCGCGAGCGGGTCTTCTACAACACCGGGCACGGCCACCTGGGCTGGACCCTTTCCGGAGCCACGGCGGACATGGCGGCCCAAGCGATCGACACGGCGCTAGCTTAAGCTCGCAGCGCCGCGGAAAATTGCAGCGCCTCCGTCCTGTCTGGGGTAGGAGATTTCGCCCTCCACGGAGTTTGAGATTTGGCCCTGAAAGTCGCCATCGTCGGCCTGCCCAATGTCGGCAAGTCGACCCTGTTCAACGCCCTGACCCAGACGGCGGCCGCCCAGGCCGCCAACTATCCCTTCTGCACCATCGAGCCGAACGTCGGCGACGTGGCGGTGCCCGAACCGAGGCTGGAGCAGCTGGCCGCCATTTCGGGCTCGAAAGAGATCATCCCGGCGCGGATCAATTTCGTCGATGTCGCCGGCCTGGTGCGCGGCGCCTCCAAGGGCGAGGGCCTGGGCAACCAGTTCCTGGCCAATATCCGGGACTGCGACGCCGTGGCCTTCGTGGCCCGCTGCTTCGTCGACACCGACATCACCCACGTCGAGGGCCGGATCGACCCCCTGGACGATCTCGACATCATCGAGACCGAGCTGATGCTGGCCGACCTGGAGAGCCTGGAAAAGCGCCTGCCCAACGTCGAGAAGAAGGCCAAGACCGGGGGCGACAAGGAGGCGGGCGAGACCCTGCGCCTGATCAAGCTGGCGCTGGAACAGCTGAGCGCCGGCCGCCCGGCCCGCGCCGCCACCGTCTCCAAGGAGGACGAGAAGGGCTGGCACATGCTGCAGTTGCTGACCGCCCTGCCCGCGCTCTATGTGTGCAACGTCGAGGAGGCCTCGGCCGACCAGGGCAACGCCTATTCGGCCCAGGTCGCCGAGCGCGCCGCCAAGGACAAGGCCAAGTCGGTGGTCATCTCGGCCCAGATCGAGAGCGAGATCGCCCTGCTGGACCCGGCCGAGCGCGCCGAATTCCTGGAGACCCTGGGCCTCTCCGAGCCGGGCCTGAACCGGCTGATCCGCGAGGCCTACAGCCTGCTGGGCCTGCAGAGCTATTTCACCGTGGGGCCCAAGGAGGCCCGCGCCTGGACCATCAATGTCGGGACCACCGCGCCCCAGGCGGCGGGCGTGATCCACAACGACTTCGAGAAGGGCTTCATTCGGGCCGAGACCATCGCCTTTGACGACTTCATCCGGTTGAAGGGCGAGGCCGGGGCCAAGGAAGCCGGCAAGATGCGTCAGGAAGGCAAGGAGTACGTCGTCCAGGATGGCGACGTCATGCACTTCCGCTTCAACGTCTAGGGCGGCCGAGATGGGCGAACAGATCCAGCTGACCAGCGCCTTCGACGGCTTTGTGCTGGGCGCCTATCACGCCAAGCCCCAGGAGCCCCGCCGCGGCGGGCTGCTGCTGGTCCAGGAGATCTTCGGGGTCAACGCCGACATCCGCCGTATGGCCGACGGTTTCGCGGCCGACGGCTACGAGGTGATCGCGCCGCAGCTCTTCGACCGGATCGAGCGCGACATCGATCTGAGGCCCGGCCCGGAAAGCCGCGACCGGGCCATCACATGCATGAAGGCCACGCCGTCCGATCAGGTGCTGGGCGACCTGCGCGCCGCCCTGGCCGCGCTGAAGGCCCCGGTCTTCGTGGTCGGCTACTGCTTCGGCGGCTCGATGGCCTGGCTGGCGGCGACAAGGATCGAGGGTCTGTCCGCCGCCGCCTGCTTCTACGGCCGGCTGATCATCGACCATATGGACGAGCAGCCGCTCTGCCCGACCCAGCTGCATTTCGGCAAGACCGATCACTCGATCCCACTGGAGGAGGCCGAGCGGGTCGCCGAGGCGCACCCGGAGCTGCAGACCTTCTTCTACGACGCCGGCCACGGCTTCCACCGCGAGGGAAACGCCGCAGACGCGGACGCGGCCAAGCTCGGAAAATTGCGGACGCTGCAGCTGTTCCACAAGACGGCCGGCAAGGCGGAGATGGGCGGCTAGAGCACGATGCGGTTAGACGGAACCGTCTAATCGTTGAATCGTGCTCTAGATTCAAAGGAGCAGAGCCGGATTCAGGCTTCAAGAGAAGCCATCCGGCTCTAGTCCAGCGTCTCGATCACCTCCCGTACCTTGGGCTCGCGCTCCAGGGCGAAGGTGAGGAGGAGTTGGGCGGCGAGGCCCCCTATGCCCGCCCCTAAGGCCGAGAAGGCGCCGGCGGGATTGCTCCCTCCCTTGGCCGCGGCGTCGATCTCGAAATAGACGAAGGCCGCCACTACGGCGAGCACGGCAAGGCCGCTGAGCACCGAGGCGGCCCTCTGGCCGAAGCCGGCGACAAAACTCAGCCAGACATAGCGTTTGAGCGGCCGGCGCAGCGGCGCAACCATCAAGGCCGCGGTCAGCACCGCCGAGGCGTAGAGGGCGGGAAAAACGACAAGGACCGACCAGCCGAGCCGGTCGGTCATGTCGAGGGTGGTCCAGGCGTGAGCCAGGGCGCCGACGTAAACCAGGAGGGCGAAGGTGAGCGCGCTCGCCTGCATCCGCCTGAAACTGCGCCAGGCCCTCGTGTGATTCATACCCTACCGAAGAGTCCTAGTTCAGAGCGCGTCCGGGCGGCGAACCGCCCACACTTCGCCTGACGCGCTCTAGTGGGCGACGTTCTTCCAGATCCGACGGTAGGACAGATAGGTGATGCCGGCGAAGATCAGCAGATAGATCATCACCGCGAGACCGGTTTCCTTGCGTTCCTCGGCGTGCGGCTCCGCGGCCCAGGCCAGGAAGGCGGCCACATCCTTGGCCTCCTGGTCGGTGCTGGACGGGGTGCCGTCGTCGAAGGCGACGCGGTCGGGGGTCAGCTGGAAGGACATGGCCAGGACGCCGCCGGGCGGCACCTTGTCCTTGGGACCCTTCCAGGCCGAGCTCAGGTCGCTCTTGTAATATTCATCGTAGTATTGACCGGGCGCCACGGTCAGGCCGGCGGGGGCCTCGTGGTAGCCGGTCAGCAGCGAGTAGATGTAGTGGGCGCCGCCCTCGCGGGCCTTGGCGATGACCGACAGGTCGGGCGGCAGGGCGCCGCCGTTGCCGGCCCGCGCCGCGGGCTCGTTCGGATAGGGATCCTTGAAGCGGTCAGCCGGGGTGGCCGGGCGGGTGATGGCGTCGCCGGTGTCCGGGTCGATGTCCGGCACCTCGATCGCCGCCGCAATGGCCTTGGCGTAGGGGTTGTCGTTCGGGTTCTTGTACTTCTCGTCGAAGAAGGGGCCGCCCTTCTGAGCGAGGTTCCGGTACGACAGCAGGTTCATGCCGTGGCAGGAGGAGCAGACCTCGGCATAGACCTTGTAGCCGCGTTGCAGCGAGCCGCGGTCGAACTTGCCGAACGGACCGTCGAAACTGAAGGTGACCGGGCGCAGGGTGTGGCCGTGCTCGGCCGCGGAGGCGGCGCCGCCGAAGGTCAGGCAGGCCAGGACGGCGGCTGCGGAGAGAGCTTTGCGCAGCATGGTCGTCAAACCTTCTCGGCCAGGACCGGGGCCGAGATGGTCTCGGGCACGGGCAGGGTTTTCTCGTTCTTCAGGAACCAGAGGATCCCGAAATAGGCGAAGTAGTAGGCGGCCAGGATGCGTGACAGCCACACCACCGTGAAGCCGGTCGGGGCCCCGGTCTCGCTCTTGCCGATCGGCAGGATCACGTCGTCCGGCAGCTGACCGCCGCACCAACCGAGGATGATGGTGGCGACGATGAAGATGGCGAAGAACCAGCGGGCGGTCGGGCGGTAGCGCATCGAGCGCACCGGCGAACGGTCGAGCCAGGGCACGGCGAACAGCATGGCGATGGCGCCGAACATGGCAAGGACGCCCATTAGCTTGTCCGGGATCGACCGGAGGATCGCGTAGAAGGGCAGGAAGTACCATTCGGGCACGATGTGCGCCGGCGTCGCCAGGGGGTTGGCCTTCACATAGTTGTCGGCGTGGCCGAGCGCCTCGGGCGCGAAGAAGACGAACCAGGCGAACGGGATGAAGAACAGCACGATCGCGAACCCGTCCTTCACCGTATAGTAGGGGTGGAAGGGCACGGTGTCGGACTTGGACTTCACATCGACGCCGGTCGGGTTGTTGTTGCCCGGCACGTGCAGCGCCCAGATGTGCAGCCCCACCACGCCCGCGATCATGAAGGGCAGCAGGTAGTGCAGGCTGAAGAAGCGGTTCAGCGTCGGGTTGTCGACCGAGAAACCGCCCCACAGCAGGGTGGTGATGTAGGTGCCGAGGCCCGGAATGACCCCGTCGAAGGCCGAGAACAGGTTGGTGATCACCACCGCGCCGTAATAGCTCATCTGACCCCAGGGCAGGACGTAGCCCATGAAGGCGGTGGCCATCATCAGCAGGTAGATGACGCAGCCGAGGATCCACAGCACTTCGCGCGGCGCCTTGTAGGAACCGTAGTAGAGCCCCCGCGCCATGTGGATATAGACGGCCAGGAAGAACATCGAGGCGCCGTTGGCGTGGATGAAGCGGATCATCCAGCCGTGCTTCACGTCGCGCATGATGTGCTCGACACTGTCGAAGGCGAGGCCGGCGTTGGGCACATAGTGCATGGCCAGGACCACGCCCGAGGCGATCTGGATCACCAGGCAGACGGCGAGGATGCCGCCGAAGGTCCACCAGTAGTTCAGGTTCTTCGGAGTCGGGAAATCCAGGGCCGTGTCGTTGGCCATCCGGATGATCGGAAGCCGGACGTCGAGCCAGCGCTCGAAGGCCGTCTTCGGTTCGTAGGAGGAGGGTCCGCTCATGATGCTGTCCGCCCCTAACCGATCTTCACTTTAGTGTCGCTGAGGAACTCATAGTCCGGCACGGCCAGATTCAGCGGGGCCGGGCCCTGACGGATGCGGCCCGAGGTGTCGTAGACCGAGCCGTGGCAGGGGCAGAACCAGCCGCCGTACTCGCCGGCACCGAAGTTCGGGACACAGCCGAGGTGGGTGCAGACCCCGATCAGGACCAGCCACTCGGACTTGCCTTCCTTGACGCGGGCCGAGTCGGGCTGCGGGTCCTTCATGTCGGCCTGGTCGTCGGCCTGGGCCTTGGCGATCTCGGCCGGGGTGCGGTGCCGCACGAAGACCGGCTTGCCGCGCCACTTCACCACCGCCTGCTGACCGGCGACGACTTTCGAGAAGTCGAACTCGATCGAGGCGAGGGCGAGCGTGTCCTCGGCGGGATTCATCTGATCGATGAAGGGCCAGGCGGTCATGACCACCCCGCCGCCCGCCGCAGCGATGGCCGCGATGTGAATGAAGTCGCGCCGGCTCGGATCGTCGGCGTGGTCCGGAGAGATATTCAAGCTTTCGCCCACCTGTGTTCCCCTTGACCGCGCGCGCGCAAGACTATGCGCGAGGGCCGCACGGCCGCGCACCCATGTGTGAGGGACCGCTTAGAATGCGTCTGGCGCTTTTTCAACCTGACATTCCGCAAAACCTTGGCGGAACGATACGATTGGCCGCCTGCCTGGGCCTTGAGCTCGATGTGATCGAGCCCTGCGCGTTTCCGCTCGGCGACCGCGCGATGAAGCGGGCCGCGCTTGATTATGGCCCGCTGGCTAAGGCGATCCGGCACGATGGCTGGTCCGCCTTCATGGCGCACGAGGGCCGAAAAGAGGGTCGGCTTGTGCTGTTCACCACCCATGGATCGGCGCCTCTGCATAGTTTTTCATTCGAAGCCGGCGATACGCTTTTATTTGGTCAGGAGAGCGCCGGAGCCCCTGAGCATGTTCACTCGGCCGCCCAAGCCCGCCTGCTGATTCCGATTCGGCCGGACGCCCGCTCCCTCAATCTTGTCTCCGCATGCGCAATCGCGGCGGCGGAAGCCTTGCGGCAAATCAACGGCTTCCCGTCGGCGCCGCCTTAATCCGCTTTCGTCGCTTCAAGCGGTGTGTTTGAAGCAGATCATGCAAATCGACGCCGCACTGACAGAAAAGAAGGCTCGCGCCCGCGCCTGGTTCGAGACCCTGCGCGACAAGATGTGCGCCGCCTTCGAGGCCCTCGAAGACGCCGCGCCCGCCGACCTCTATCCGCAGGCGCCAGGCCGCTTCGTCCGCAAGCCCTGGTCGCGCGCCGAGGGCGGCGGCGGGGTGATGGCGATGATGCACGGCCGCGTCTTCGAAAAGGTCGGGGTGCATGTCTCGACCGTCCACGGCGAGTTCGGACCGGAATTCGCCAAGACCATTCCGGGCGCCGAGGAGGACCCGCGCTTTTTCGCCACAGGGATCAGCCTGATCGCCCATCCGCGCAATCCGCGGGCGCCGACCGCCCATATGAACACCCGCTTCATCTCGACCACCAAGTCGTGGTTCGGCGGCGGCGGCGACCTGACGCCCGTGCTGATGGCGCAGCGCAGCCAGGAGGCGCCGGACGCGATCGCCTTCCACGCCGCCTTCAAGAACGCCTGCGACGCCCACGATCCGAGCTGGCACGCCCGCTACAAAGCGTGGTGCGACGAATATTTCTTCCTGCCGCACCGGAACGAGCCGCGCGGCATCGGCGGCATCTTCTACGACCACCATGACAGCGGCGACTTCGAGCGCGATCTGGCCTTCACCCGCGACGTCGGCGAGGCCTTCCTGGCCATCTATCCGCAGATCGTGGCCGAACGGATGGTCCAGCCCTGGACCGAGGCCGAACGCGAGGAGCAGCTGGTCCGGCGCGGCCGCTATGTGGAGTTCAACCTGCTCTACGACCGCGGCACCCTGTTCGGGCTGAAGACCGGCGGAAACGTCGAATCGATTCTCTCGTCCATGCCGCCCGAGGTGAAGTGGCCCTGATCTAGCCGGCCAGGGCCCTCAGCTTTTCCAGCACCTCCGCCCGACCGGGCTTGAAGTCCTGCTCGATCCACCAGGCCTCGACCGCCTTCAGCGCCTGGCCCATGCCCGGGCCGGGGGCGAGGCCCGCCATCTTGGCGTCGGCGCCGCCGACCGGCAGCACCGGGCGGACATAGTCCTCGGCCGCCTTCAGCAAGTCCGCCCAGCGCTCGTCACCGTCTGCGGCCCAGGCCATCTTCACCCGGTCGATATAGGCCGCAGCGCCCCAGGCGTAGAGGCGCCGGCGCAGCGCCGCAGCGTTGAGATCGACCTCAAGCGGCTCTCCTTCGGCCAGAACGGCGCGCAGACGCTCGCGTTGGGCGTTCGACAACCGCAGCCGCTCGGCCACGCGAAGACCGTCCTCCAGCGACGGCAGCAGGGAGGCGAGCCGCAGCAACGGGTCGGGGTCGATGTCGACCATGCCCTCGTCGAATCGTTGGAACTCGGTCGCCTCAGGCAGGGCCACAGCCAGCACTCCCGTCCTGTAGGCCAGCGCGACCGCCGGGCGCGGCTCGGGCGCGGCCAGAAGCTTCAAGAGCTCCTTGGATACGCGCTCGCCCGAAAGCCCGGCGATACCGTCCTTGAGGTCAGTGATCGCCGCCACGGCGTCGGCGTCGGGCTCGCCCCGGCCGTACCAGGCCCAGAAGCGGAAGAAGCGCAGGGCGCGCAGATAGTCCTCGCGGATGCGGGTCCGGGCGTCGCCGACGAAGATTACGCGGCCCGCCAGGGCGTCCTCAATCCCGCCGCCGACCGGGTCATAGAGGTTTCCCTCCGCGTCCAGATAGAGGGCGTTGAGCCGGAAGTCGCGGCGCTGGGCGTCCTCGGCCCAGTCGGGGGTGAAGGCCACCACCGCCCGCCGCCCGTCGGTCTCGACATCGCGGCGCAGGGTCGTGACCTCAAATCCGCGCCCGCCCGAGATGGCGGTGACCGTGCCGTGCTCGACCCCGGTGGGCGCGTACTTCAGCCCCGCCGCCGTCAGCGCCGCCATGGTCTGGTCGGGCGTGAGGGGAGTGGCGATGTCGATGTCGGCCACGGGGCGGCCGACCAGGGTGTCGCGCACGGCGCCGCCAACGAAGCGCGCCTCGCCCAGCGCGGCCATGACCGAGGCCACGGCCTCGTCCCGCATCCAGGGCTGGAGCGGCAGGCGCTTCATTTGAACCCGCCGGGGGTGACCTGGCCGCCGGGGTGCGCCTCGGCCGGACGATAGTCGCCCGACCGAGTGGCCGGCCGGAACAGGACCATGGCGAACAGGGAGAGGGCGACCATCACGGCGCCCGCCGCGACCAACCAACCCCAGGGGGTCGAACCCATTGGCCGCCCGGTGCGGACGGCCCAGGCCCGCCAGGCGAAATAGACCGCGAACGGCAGGGCGGCCAAAAGGGCGCGGGTCAGAAGAATGCGAAGCACATCGGCCTCCAAATCAGGCCGCAGGGTGGGAGAGTGGAACCCAGGCCGCAACCCCTCTAAAATCCCGCGGATGACCGACGCCCCCTCACCCGCCCAGATCGACGCCCTCAAAGCCCTCGCCGGCGAGGGGGGCTGGAGCGACGATCCGGACCGGCTGGCGCCCAAGCTGGTCGAGTGGCGCGACCGCTGGCTGGGCTCGACCCCCCTCCTCCTCCTGCCCCGGAAGACGGCGGAGGTCGCGGCCCTGATCTCCTTCTGCGCCGAGCACGGGATCGCGTTGGTGCCCCAGGGCGGCAACACCGGCCTGGTCGGCGGCCAGATTCCGCGCGGCGAGGCGCTGCTCTCTTTGGAGCGAATGCGGGCCATCCGCGATCTCGACGTCGTGGATGACGTCCTCGTGGCCGAGGCCGGGGTCCCGCTGGTGGAGGTTCAAGACGCCGCCGCCAGGGCGGGCCGTTTCTTCCCGCTCAGCCTAGCGTCGGAGGGAACGGCGACGATCGGCGGTCTCTGCTCGACCAACGCCGGCGGCACCGCGGTGCTGCGCTACGGGACCATGCGCAGCCTGGTGCTGGGGATCGAGGCCGTCCTGCCGAGCGGCCAGATCGTCAACGGACTGAAGCGGCTGCGCAAGGACAACACCGGCTATGACCTCAAGCATCTCCTGATTGGGGCCGAGGGCACGCTGGGCGTCATCACCGCCGCCGCGCTGAAGCTCTTCCCGGTGCTGAACTCGCGCGCCGTGGCGGTGGCCGGGCTGCGGAGCCCCGAGGACGCCCTGCGGCTGCTCACCCTGGCCAAGACCGAGAGCGGCGGCGCGGTCGAGGCCTTCGAGCTGATGAACCGGACCGGCGTCGGGCTGGCGATCAAGAACATGCCGGGGGTGCGTGAGCCGCTCGAGGCCGCCTATCCTTGGTACGTGCTGATCGAACTGGCCAGCGCCGAGCAGGGCCATGCGGAGGCGGCGCTGGAGCGGATCCTGGAAAAGGCCTTCGAGGCCGAGCTGATCCAGGACGCGGGCATCGCCCAGAACGAGACGCAAGCGGAGGCCTTCTGGACCCTGCGCGAGCACCAGTCTGCGGCGCAGAAGCCCGAAGGCAAGAACTGGAAGTTCGACATCTCGGCTCCGGTGTCCAATGTTCCGGAGTTCCTGGCCCGCGCGGCGGTCGCGGCCGAGCGGCTGGCGCCCGGCTGCCGGATCGTCGCCTTCGGGCACGTCGGCGACGGCAACATCCACTATGGGGTGATCCAACCCGACGGCGGCGGCGAGGCCCATGACGCGGGCCGCGCGGCCGGCGAGGAGGCCATCCACGACATCGTTCACGACCTCGGCGGCTCGATCTCGGCCGAGCACGGCCTGGGCGCGATGAAGACGGTCGAGGCCCTGCGCTACAAATCCTCCGCCGAGGTGGAAGCCATGCGCGCGATCCGGGCGGCGCTCGACCCGAAGCGGATCATGAATCCGAGGGTGCTGTTCTAGCCACCGCGATTCCCGCTAGTCTGGCGCCATGCTCCTGCTCCTCTCCCCATCCAAAGCGCTGAACTTCACGCCGCCCCCGATCCAGGCGCCGGCGACACGGCCCGAACTCGCTGACGACATCGCCCTCCTGGCCGAGCGAACCAAGACACTGCGCGCCTTCGAGGTGAAGCGGCTGATGTCCCTGTCGGACAAGCTGGCCGAGCTGAACCGCGAGCGGTTCCAGGCCTTCGATCCGGACATGACCGAGGGGCTGCAGGCGGCCTTCGCCTTCAACGGCGACGTCTATACCGGGCTGCAGGCCCGCACCTTCGACCCCGCCGGCCTACAATGGCTCCAGGATCACGTCCGCATCCTGTCGGGCTTCTACGGCGTCCTGCGCCCGCTCGACGCCATCCAGCCCTACCGTCTGGAAATGGGGGTCCGGCTGAAGACCACTCGGGGCGCCAGCCTCTACGACTTCTGGGGCGACCGCATCGCCCAGGCGCTGAACGCGGCCGGCGCGGGCCACAGCCATCACCAGATCATCAACCTGGCCAGCCAGGAATATTTCGGAGCGGTCGACGCCAAGACGCTGAACTGGCCGGTGATCACCTGCCGCTTCCTGGAGGAAAAGGACGGCGAGGCCAGGATCATCTCATTCTACGCCAAGAAGGCGCGCGGGCTGATGGCCCGCTTCGCCGCCGACAACCGGGCCAAGAAGGCCGAGGACCTGAAGGACTTCAACATCGACGGCTACCGCTTCCAGCCGTCGCGGTCCGAAGGCGGCGACTGGGTGTTCTCGCGGCCCCAGCCGGCGGCCGCCGCCACCGCCAAGAAGGCGGCCTGAGGATGATCGAGGAACTGGTGTTCAAGGTGGCCGACAAGATCGGCCTGTCGCCCGACCAGGCGCGGACGGGGCTTTCGGCGGCGCTCGGACTGATCGAGAAGCACGGCGAGCCCGGCAAGGTGGCCGAGCTGTTCAAGGCCATCCCCGGGGCCAGCGTGCTAGCCGCCAGCGGCGCCGCCATGACCGCGGCCAAGAGCGGCGGACTGATGGGCGGGCTGATGCGCGGAGCCGGCGGCTCGTCGGGCGCGGCCATGGCCGACGCCATGGCGGTGGGTCAGAAACTGGCCAAGGCCGGGGTGACCACCTCGGACATGCAGGCCCTGCTGCCGATCGCCATGACCTTCGTGCACGAGAAGGCGGGCAGCGACCTGCTGCGCGACGTGCTGGCCAGCATCCCCGGCATCGGGCGGTTCTTGGCGCCGGACTAGGCCGGCGGCTGCTTGTCGTCCGCATAGGTCGCGCAGCCGCTCAGGGTCTTGCCGCCGACCTTGACCACCGCCTTGAACGGATAGGACCGGTCGCTCATCCCGTCCTGGCAGACGCCCGCCGTCAGGGCCGCCTCGATCCCCTGGCCGCTCCAGACCCCCTGTTCGCCCGCGACCTCGGGGCCGGGGTTCTTCGCATTCAGGTCCGGCTTCTGCGGTTCGGAAAAGTTCAGCCCCTCTGGCCGGATCTTCAGCGCCCAGAAGGGCTCGGTTCCGAGCGCGTTGATCGGGCGGGAGAAGTCCGTCGCCGGAGCGGGCGCCGCGGCGGGCGCGGGGGCCGGGGCGTCGGCGGGCGGTTCGGGCGCGGAAGGGGTGGAGTCGCTCGACGGACCGCAAGCGGCGAGCAGGGCCAGCGGCAGGATCAGGGCGAGGGCGGCGTGGCGCATGGCGATGGCCTCCGAGTCGGCTAGGCTGCCCGTATCATGGCCGCAGACGCGCCTTACACCTACTACGAGTTCTTCGCCGGCGGCGGCATGGCCCGCTGCGGGCTGGGGATAGGCTGGCGCTGTCTGTTCGCCAACGATTTCGAGCCGAAGAAGGCGCAGAGCTACGCCGCCAACTGGGGCGGCGATCACCTGCACGTGGGCGACGTCTGGAAGATCGAGCCCGCCGACCTGCCGGGCCGGGCCGATCTCGCCTGGGCCTCCTCGCCCTGCCAGGACCTGAGTCTCGCCGGCAAGCGCGCGGGGCTGGGCGGCAGGCGCTCCTCGGCTTTCTGGGGCTTCTGGCGGCTGGTCGAGGCCCTGAACCGCGAGGGCCGGGCGCCGCGCTCCATCGTCATTGAGAATGTCTCCGGCCTGATGACCTCTCACGGCGGCGCCGACTTCACCGCGCTTTGCCAGGCGCTTGCCCGCCAAGGCTACAGGTTCGGGGCGATGGAAATCGACGCCAGCCTGTTCCTGCCTCAGTCGCGCCCACGCCTGTTCGTGCTGGCGACCCGGGCCGAGGTTCCGGCGGGCCTGACTGGCGATGGTCCGGCCCTCCCCTTCCACGGCGGCAAGGTCGAGGCGGCCTATGAGCGCCTTCCCGAGGCGCTGAAGGCCCGTTGGCAGTGGTGGCGGCTCGATCCGCCGGCTCAGCGCAACGCTACATTGGCCGACCTGCTGGAGCCCGACGCCGCCGTCCTTTGGCATGGACAGGACGAGACGGCCCGGCTGCTTGACCTCCTCGGCCCGGTGCATCTGAAAAAGCTCTCCGCCGCCAAGGCCAAGGGCGGCCGCCAGGTCGCGGCCCTTTACCGCCGGACCCGCGCCGGGGTGCAGCGGGCCGAACTGCGCTTCGATGGGCTGGCGGGGTGCCTGCGCACGCCCGGCGGCGGCTCCTCGCGCCAGTTTCTGGTGATTGTCGACGGCGACCAGGTGCGGACCCGGGTGCTCTCGCCGCGCGAGGGGGCCAGGCTGATGGGCCTGCCCGACGACTACATCCTGCCCCCGCGCGCCGGAGCCGCGCTGCATCTCGTGGGCGACGGGGTGGCGGCGCCGGTGGTGCGCCGGCTGGCCGAGGGGCTGCTGCAACCGCTCGCCCTAGAGCACGGGGCGGTCTTCGAACCGCCCCGTGCTCTAGCATCTTAAGTTTGGAGCGCATTCAGGCGGCGAACCGCTCACGCTTCGCCTAACGCGCTCCCGACGCTGCGCTCTTGGCGGCGGAGTAGGCTGCGGCCTATCCTAGGCGCCAAGGGCCCTACCCGCAGAGAGACACCAAAGCCATGGACGCCATTAAAGACGCCGCCGGCGCGCTTTCCCGCTACGCGCGGACCGGCCGGGGCAAGATTTACGACTCGGTGCTGGACCTGGTGGGCGACACCCCGCTGGTGCGCCTGCCCCGGCTGTCGGCCGAGCTGAAGCCCAAGGGCGAGGTCGTGGCCAAGCTGGAATTCTTCAACCCGCTGTCGAGCGTCAAGGACCGGATCGGTTTGGGGATGGTGACGAAGCTGGAGGCCGAGGGCGTGCTGAAGCCCGGCTCCACCATCGTCGAGCCGACCAGCGGCAACACCGGCATCGCGCTCGCCTTCGTCGCCGCCGCCAAGGGCTATCCCCTGGTGCTGGTCATGCCCGAGAGCATGTCGATGGAGCGGCGCAAGATGCTGCTGCTGCTCGGCGCGCGGCTTGAGCTGACGCCGGCCGAGAAGGGCATGCGCGGCGCCGTCGCCCGCGCCCAGGAGATTCTCGGCGAGATTCCGGGCTCGGTCATGCCCCAGCAGTTCGAGAACGCCGCCAACCCGGCGATCCACGAAATCACCACCGCCGAGGAGATCTGGAACGACACCAAGGGCGCCGTGGATGCGGTGATCTCCGGGGTCGGCACCGGCGGCACCATCACCGGCGTCGGCCATGTGCTGAAGGCCAAGAATCCCTCGGTGCGGATGATCGCCGTCGAGCCGGAAGCCTCCGCCGTGCTGTCGGGCTGCGCGCCCGGTCCGCACAAGATCCAGGGCATCGGCGCGGGCTTCATTCCCGGCATCCTCGATCGCGGCGTGATCGACGAGGTGGTCCAGGTCACCAACGACGAGAGCTTCGAGATGGCCCGCCGCGCCGCGCGCATCGAGGGCATCCCCGGCGGCATCTCTTCGGGCGCGGCCCTGTCGGCCGCCTTCCGGGTGGCGGCGCGGGACGACATGGCCGGCAAGCTGATCGTGGCCATCATTCCGAGCTTCGCCGAGCGCTATCTGTCGACGGCGCTTTTCGAAGGTCTGTGAGCCGGGGGTTGTGACCGACCCCTTCACCCCAGCCGAACGCTCGGCGGTGATGCGGCGGGTGAAGTCCAAGGACAGCAAGGCCGAACTGACGGTGAGGAAGGCGCTGACCCGCATGGGTCTGCGCTACCGCCTGCATCGCAAGGACCTGCCGGGCTCTCCCGACATCGCCTTTCCGGGGCGCAGGCTCGCCCTCTTCGTGCACGGCTGCTTCTGGCACGGGCACGACTGCAAGCGCGGGGCGCGGGCGCCCAAGGCCAACGCCGACTACTGGTCGGACAAGATCGCGCGGAACCGGGCGCGGGACATCCGCACCCAGGAGGCCCTGACGGCGATAGGCTGGCGCTCGGCCACGGTCTGGGAATGTGAGTTGAAGGCGGCCGAGCTGGCGACCCGGCTGGAGGCTCTGCTTAGGCCGCCGCCGTAGTCTGCTCTGGGTCGGTCGCACCGGTCAGGACCCGCTCTATGGCGGCGTAAAGGGCGGCGGGTTCGAGCGGCTTGGCGACGCAGCCGTTCATCCCCGCAGCGAGGCAGGCGGCGACATCTTCACGCCCGGTCAGGCCCGAAGACGCCAATACGGCCACGCCGCGATTCGGTCCTGGCAGCGAGCGCAGGCGACGCACGGCCTCGTGGCCGCCGATGCCCGGCATGGTGACATCCATAAACACGAGGTCGAACCGCTCGACCGAGAGGGCGTCCAGCGCCGCCTCGCCGCTGTCGGCCTCGGCCACCACCGCACCAAGCGGCTCCAGCAGGACGGCCATGGCCTTGCGGCCGATCGGATGGTCGTCGACGACCAGAATACGGGGCGGACGGTGGGCCGCCTGGGCCTTCTGCGGCGCAAGCGCCGTCTCGGCCGCGCGTTCCAGCCGGACACGGGCGGTAAAGCGGGCGCCGCCGCGCGCGCCGTTCTCGGCGGTCAGGTCGCCGCCCATCAACCGAGCCAGCTCTCGGCTGATCGCGAGGCCAAGGCCGGTGCCGCCGTGGGTGCGGGCGATGGTGTCGTCGGTCTGTTCGAAGGGGGTGAAGAGCCGCTCCAACTGGGACTTTGTCAGGCCGCGCCCGGTGTCGGCCACGGTCAGGGAAAGTTCGGTCGAGCCGTTCGCCCCCTCGTGGGTCTCGACCTCGATCGTCACTCCGCCGGTCCCGGTGAACTTCACCGCATTGGAGATCAGGTTGTTGAGAATCTGACGCAGCCGCATGGGGTCGCCCGAGGCGGACACGGGCAGCGACGCCTCGCCGGTCAGGGCCAGGAAGAGGCCCTTGCGCTGGGCCTCGGCGGTCCAGAAGCCGACTACGTCGCGGACGAGGCGGCGGGGGTCGAAGGCGACGCTCTCGACCCGCATGCGCCGGGCTTCGAGCTTGGTCAGGTCCAGCAGATCGTCGAGCAGGGCCCGCATCATCCGGGCGGCGTCGGCGATCATGGCGCCGCGTTCGCGCGACAGCCCCGTCTCCTGACGCTGCAGATCAGCCCCGGCGGCGAGGATGGCGGTCAGGGGGGTGCGGAGCTCATGACTGACTGTGGCGACGAAGGCGGATCTGGCGCTGGCCTCGCTCTCGGCCCTGCCGCGGCGGGCGTCGAGCTCGGCGTGGGTGCGGGCCTCGGTGTCGGCCATCCGCTCGGCGGCGCTGTAGATCATCAGGGCGGCGCAGAGGAAGAGGAGCTCGGCCAGCAGGAAGGGCAGGCTGAAGGGGTCGGCGCCCCGCGCGGCGCGGTCGATCAGCGGCGCCGACATCAGATAGGCGATGTAGGGCAGGACGCCGGCGATGAAGGCCAGGGGCGAGCGCCGCGACATGATCAGGACGTTGAGGATGGAGCCGGCGAGGAGCAGCACGCTGCCGGCCGGGCCGAGCGACCCCGGAGCGAGCCACAGCGGCAGGGCGATGGCCCCGAAGGCGGCGGCCATGGTGAACATGGAGAAGACGCCGACGCCGGCGCGCCAGGCGGGCGGCGCCGGCCTGTCGTGGCGGAAGGGCCAGAGGGCCCAGAGCTCAAACACCTCGGCGCAGAGATAGGCGGCGAGCCAGCCCCAAAGCAGGGGCTCGGCCAGCTGTCCACGGAAGCCGATCGCCAGGACGAGCGCCATGAACAGACGCAGGGGCGCCTGGCCGCGGCGCGCCTCCGCCGGGCCTGCCAGCGCTTCGGAATCCTTGGCGTTCAGTAGCGGCATAGGCCGATAGGCGCCCCGAAGTCGGAGGGAGACTAGCGAGTTTGGCCTAACGGGCTGTTTAACCGCGAAAAGAAATCCGCGGCTAGGCCGCCTTCGACTTGGCGGCCTTGCCGTAGAAGGTCTCGCCCTTGGCCGCCATGTCGCGCAGCTGCTGGGTCGGGGCGAAGCGCGGGCCGTAAGTCTTGGCCAGCCGGTCGCATTCGGCCGCGAAAGCGGCCGCGCCCACCGTGTCGATCAGCGAGATCGGGCCGCCGGTCCAGGGCGCGAAGCCCCAGCCCAGGATGGCGCCGACATCGGCGTCGCGGGGATCGGTGACCACCCCCTCCTCCATGCAGCGCGCGGCCTCGACGGCCTGGCGATAGAGGAGCCGCATCTTCATCTCGGCCACCAGCTCGGGCGTCGAGGAGGCGATCTTGACCGGCGCGATCTCGGCCAGACCCGGCCACAGGGTCTTGGAGCCGTTTTCCGGATAGTCGTAGAAGCCCTTGCCGTTCTTGCGCCCGAAGCGTTCGTGGCCGACCACCAGCGCTTTCAGGACATCGTCGAGCGGCCCGCGCACATAGGCGTCGCCGAGGTCCTTGGCCGTCTGGTCTGCGATCTTGTAGGCGAGGTCGACCGCCACATCGTCGGTCATTTCCAGCGGGCCGCGCGGCATGCCGGTCATGCGGCCGACATTGTCGATCAGGGCCGGGGCATAGCCGTCAGCCAGCATCTGAACGCCTTCCTGGAGGAAGGTCATGAAGCAGCGCGAAGTGTAGAAGCCGCGGCTGTCGTTCACGACGATCGGGGTCTTCTTGATCTTCAGGACGTAGTCGATGGCCCGGGCGATCGTCTCGTCGGAAGTCTTCGCTCCCTTGATGATCTCGACCAGGCCCATCTTGTCGACCGGCGAGAAGAAGTGGATGCCGATGAAATTGGCGGGCCGAACGCTGGCCTCGGCGAGGCCGGTGATCGGCAGGGTCGAGGTGTTGGAGCCGAACACGCCGTCGGCGGACAGTTCGGCTTCGGCCAGGGCGGTGACCTTGGCCTTCAGCTCGCGGTTCTCAAACACGGCCTCGACCACGAGGTCGGAGCCCTTCACATGGTGGTAGTCGGAGGTCGGGTGGACGGCGCCCAGGACCTTCTCGGCCTTTTCCGGCGTCATGCGGCCGCGCGAGGCCTGCTTCTTCACCAGGTCTTCGACGTGGCCCTTGCCCTTGTCGGCGGCCTCTTGCGTGACGTCGACCAGCACGGTGTCGATCCCGGCCATGGCCTGCACATAGGCGATGCCGGCGCCCATCATGCCGGCGCCGAGCACCGAGACCTTCTTAGCTTCCCAAGGCGCGATCCCGGCCGGACGCGCCGCGCCCTTGCCGAGTTCCTGCATGGAGACGAACAGGGTGCGGATCATCGCCTTGGCCTGGGGCGTGGCGAGCGTCTTGACGAAATAGCGGCTCTCGATCCGGAGGGCCGCCTCCATGGGCAGCTGCAGTCCTTCGTAGACGGCCTTCAGGATGTTGATCTGGGCCGGATAGTTTCCGTAGGTCGATTTGCGCAGCATGGCCGAGCCGACCATGAACATCTGGGCGCCCTGCGGGTGGTAGGGCCCGCCGCCGGGGATCTTGAAGTCCTTCTTGTCCCAGGGCTGGACCGCTCCGCCGGTCTTGACCCAGGTCTTGGCGTTCTCGAGCACCTGGTCGGCGGGGACCACCGCGTTGAGCAGGCCCATGCCGAGCGCTTCCTGCGGCCGCAGGGTCTTGCCCTCGAGCAGCAGCGGCGCGGCCGCCATCACCCCGATCATGCGCGGCACGCGCTGGGTGCCGCCCGCGCCGGGGATGAGGCCGATCTTGCCCTCGGGCAGGCCGACCTGAATCTTGTTGTCGTCGGCCGCGACCCGGTAGTGGCAGGCGAGCGCCAGCTCGAACCCGCCGCCGAGCGCCAGGCCGTTCAGGGCCGCCGCCACGGGCTTGCCGCAGGTCTCGATGGCCCGCAGCGCGTTGGACAGGCCGTTGACCAGTTCGAACCCGGCCTTGGCGTCGGTCTTGGCGAGCGCGCCCATGACGTCGTTCAGGTCGGCGCCGGCACAGAAGCCGGTCGTCTTGCCGGAGGTGAAGACCGCGCCCTTGATGGCCGCGTCGTCCTTCAGCCGGGGACCGATTTCGGCCAGGTCCTTCATGGCCTGGAGGGTCAGGGTGTTCATCGACTTGCCGGGCACGTCGAAGGTGATCAGGGCGATCCCGTCGGCGTCGACCTCGATCTTGAAGGTTTCCATCGGGGTTCTCCTCAGACGCGTTCGATGACGGTGGCGACGCCCATGCCGCCGCCGATGCAGAGGGTGGCGAGGCCGGTCGCCTTGTCGGTGCGCTCCATCTCGTCGAGGAGCGTTCCCAGGATCATCGCCCCGGTGGCCCCGAGCGGATGGCCCATGGCGATGGCGCCGCCGTTGACGTTCATCTTGTCGTGCGGAACGTCGAGCGCCTGCATGAAGCGCAGCACCACGGCCGCGAAGGCCTCGTTCAGTTCATAGAGGTCGATGTCGCCGGCGGTCATGCCGAGCTTCTTGAGCAGTTTCTCGGTCACGGCCGAGGGGCCGGTCAGCATGATCGAGGGCTCCGAGCCGATCGAGGCCATGCCCTTGATCCGGGCGCGCGGCTTGAGGCCCGCCGTCTTGCCGGCCTCGGCCGAACCGACCAGCACCATGGCGGCGCCGTCGACGATGCCCGAAGAGTTGCCGGCGTGGTGGACGTGCTCGACCTTCTCCATTTCGGGGTAGCGCTGGATGGCCACAGCGTCGAAGCCCATGTCGCCGAAGGCGGCGAAGGCGGGGTTGAGCGCGGCCAGCGACTGCATGTCGGTCGAGGGCCGCATATGTTCGTCGTGGTCCAGCAGGGTGAGGCCCAGGCTGTCTTTCACCGGAACGATCGACTTCTTGAACCGGCCCTCGCTCCAGGCCTTGGCGGCGCGCTTCTGGCTCTCGACCGAATAGGCGTCCACGTCGTCGCGCGAGAAGCCGTAGAGGGTGGCGATCATGTCGGCCGAGATGCCTTGAGGCACGAAATAGTTCTTGATCGAGGCGTTGGGGTCGATGGCCCAGGCGCCGCCGTCCGAGCCGATCGCCACGCGGCTCATCGATTCGACCCCTCCGCCGATGGCCATGTCGGCCTCGCCCGAGAGAACCTTGGCGGCGGCGATGTTCACCGACTCCAGCCCAGACGCGCAGAAGCGGTTCACCTGCATGCCCGATGTGGTCTGAGAATAGTCCGCCTGCAGCACGGCGGCGCGGGCGATATCGCCGCCCTGCTCGCCGAGCGGCATGACGCAGCCCATGATCACGTCGTCGACGAGACTGGTGTCGAGCCCGTTGCGGTCCCGGATGGCCTGGAGTTGCTGGCTCGCCAGCTCCAGGGCGGTCACTTCGTGCAGCGATCCGTCCTTGCGGCCCTTGCCGCGCGGGGTGCGGACGGCGTCGTAGATATAGGCTTCGGCCATCGGCCAGTTCCTTTCGGAAAAATCAGAATGCGTCGGCGGGGAGCGCCATCACCGTGTCCGGCCCGGTCTTCATCTTGGCCAGGTGGGCGGCGGCGTCGGGCAGGAGCCGCTCGATGAAGAAGCGGCCGGTGGCGAGCTTGGTCGCATAGAAGGGATCGGCATCCCCCTCGGCGATCTTGGCGTTCGCGGCCTTGGCCATCAGAGCCCACATGTAGGAGAGGGCGGTCAGGCCGAAGAGGTGCAGATAGTCGCTGGAGCCGGCGCCGGCCGCCTCCGGATTGGCCATGCCGTTCTGCATCAGCCACATGGTGCCGTCCAAGAGCTTAGCCTTGGCGCCAGCCAGGGCGTCGACATAGGGCTTGAGCGCCGCGTCGGCCGAATGGTCCGCCACGAAGGCGTCGATCTCCTGGGCGAAGGCCATGACGCCGCGCCCGCCGTTCTGGCCGAGCTTGCGGCCGACGAGGTCGAGCGCCTGCACCCCATTGGTGCCCTCGTAGATCATGGTGATGCGAGCGTCGCGCAGGTGCTGGCTGGCCGGGAAGTGTTCGGTGAAGCCCCACCCGCCGTGCACCAGCAATGCGGTGGAGCAGGCCTGGAAACCGCGGTCGGTGAGGTAGGCTTTCACCACGGGGGTGAGCAGCGCCATGTAGTCGCCGGCCTTGGTCTTGGTCGCCTCGTCCGTGGAGACATGCTCGAGGTCGCCGTGCAGGGCGGTCCAGAGCATGAAGGCCCGCCCGCCCTCCAGCACCGCCTTGGACTCCATCAGCAGGCGCCGCACGTCGGGGTGGACGATGATGGGGTCGGCCGGCCCCTCCGGATTCTTCGGACCCGACAGCGAGCGGCCCTGCAGCCGGTCCTTGGCGAACTCGACCGCGGCCTGATAGGCGGCTTCGCCGATAGCGATGCCCTGGACCCCGACGCCGAGCCGGGCCTCGTTCATCATCACGAACATCAGGCGAAGGCCGGCGTTCTCCTGGCCCAACAGCCAGCCCTTGGCCCCGTCATAGGCCATGACGCAGGTGGCGTTGCCGTGGATGCCCATCTTTTCTTCAAGGCCGGCGCATTCGAGCTTGTTGCGTTCGCCGGGCTGGCCCGAGGCGTCGGGAATGAATTTCGGCACAATGAACAGGCTGATGCCCTTCACCCCGGCCGGCGCCCCCTCGATCCGGGCCAGGACCAGATGGACGATGTTGGAGGCCATGTCGTGCTCGCCGGCCGAGATCCAGATCTTCTGGCCGGTGAGGGCGTAGGAGCCGTCGCCATTGGGGACCGCCTTGGTGCGGATCAGCCCGAGGTCGGTGCCGCACTGGGGCTCGGTCAGGTTCATGGTCCCCCCCCACTCGCCCGAGACCATCTTGGGCAGGTAGGTGGACTTCTGTTCGGGCGTGCCGCCGAAGTGAATGGCCTTATAGGCGCCGTGGGTCAGGCCCGGGTACATGGCGAAGGCCATGTTGGCCGAGGACGCCATTTCCATGAAACAGGTGTTGATCGTGGCCGGCAGGCCCTGACCGCCGTATTCGGGGTCGCAGCCGAGACCGGTCCAGCCGGCGGCAGTCATCTGACGATAGGCGTCCTTGAAGCCCGGCGGGGTGGTTACCGAACCGTCGGCGGCGCGGACGCAGCCGGCCTTGTCGCCGACCGTGTCGAGCGGGGCGAGAACACCCTCGCAGAAGCGGGCCCCTTCTTCCAGAATCTGTTCGACCAGCTCGGTCGAGGCGTCGGCGAAGCCCGGCAGGTTGGAATGGCTGTCGAGTTTCAGCACCTCGCGCAGCAGAAACATCTGGTCCTTGACCGGAGCACGGTAAGACATGGGACCTCGCGTTTCCTAAGGTGTGCGGTCTTAAACGCCGCGTCGGCGGACAGTCGGACGAATCGACCCTGGCGTCGAGCCTTTCCAATCCAAACTGAACGCTGATAACTTAAGACCACGGCGCTGCGCGCGCAAGCTCGGTGTCGCACGGAGCCCAAGCGTGGGCGCTATCGCCTTGGCAATCCCCGGCTGAGGGGTTATGGGCTCCCCCAGGATGGGGCTTCGGCCCGGGCTTTGGGGAGCGATCGGCCCGTGAGGCGTGATGTTGCGGCGGTTGAAGGAGCTTCGTCGATGACGCGGCGTAGCGGCGCGGGGCTTTTGGCCCTGGCCATGGGCGCGACAGCCGCGCTGACGGTCTCCTTGGCGGCCTTGCCCGCCTTGGCGGCGGATCTCGTGGGTCAGCCGACCCCGGGGGGTATCGGACTCCAGCCGGCCGCAGCGCCGCTGAAAGTCGACGCCATCTTCTTCCATGATGTCGTGCTCTTGCCGATCATCGTGGGGATCTGCCTGCTGGTGCTCGGGCTGCTCGTCTATGTGATGATCCGGTTCAACAAGAAGGCGAACCCGGTCCCCGCGCGCTGGAGCCACAACACCACGGTCGAGATCATCTGGACGGTTCTGCCGGTGGTGATCCTGGCGGTGATCGCGATCTTCTCGTTCCGCCTGCTCTACAAATACCACGACATGCCCAAGCCCGATGTGACCGTGAAGGTCACCGGCAACCAGTGGTACTGGTCGTACGAATATCCGGAACTGGGCGACTACGCCTTCGACAGCCACGAGCTGCCGGAAGCCGAAGCCAAGGCGAAGGGCGTGCCCTTCAGGCTGGCCGCCGACAATCCCATGGTGGTCCCGGTCGGCAAGACCGTCCGCCTGATCATCACCGGCGCCGACGTG
>CANJKM010000017.1 GCA_947474805.1 Caulobacterales bacterium
ACGCGCTTCCAGCTCATGTCGGTGACGTGCAGCAGGCCGTCGATGCCGCCCAGGTCCACGAACGCGCCGTAGTCGGTGATGTTCTTGACCACGCCTTCGCGGATCTCGCCCTCGGCCAGTTGCGACACCAGTTCGGTGCGCTGCTCGGCGCGGGCTTCTTCCAGGATGGCGCGGCGCGAGACGACGATGTTGCCGCGCGGGCGGTCCATCTTGAGGATGGCGAAGGGCTGTTCCTTGCCCATGAGCGGGCCGACGTCGCGCACGGGGCGGATGTCGACCTGACTGCCCGGCAGGAAGGCCGAGGCGCCGCCGAGGTCGACGGTGAAGCCGCCTTTGACCCGGCCGACGATCGAACCCATGACCGGCTGCTGTTCGGCGTAAACGCCTTCCAGACGGGTCCAGGCTTCTTCGCGCTTGGCTTTTTCGCGGCTGATGACGGCTTCCCCGGCGGCGTTCTCGACGCGCTCCAGGAAGACCTCGACCGTGTCGCCGACGACCGGCATCGGCTTATCGGGGCTGGCGAATTCCTTCATCGAAATACGGCCTTCGGTCTTCAGCCCGACGTCGACCAGGAAGAAGTCCTTTTCGATCGCGCGGATCAGACCCTTGATCACCGAGCCTTCGGCGATGTCCTTGCCGGCCAGGGTTTCTTCGAGAAGCGCCGCGAAATCGTCGCGGGTCGGGTTCATGCTCATGTCTTCGGCCATATGGCGGTATCGTCTCGTGTTGAGGGCCTCGTCTCACAATGAGAATGGCCGCGCGGAATGCGGGCCTCGAGTCCGGTTTGAAGAGGGAAGTTCGAGGGTGCGGCCGCCGAACCCGGAGCGTTTGGATTAGCTCTTGATAGAGCCACGCGCCTGTTCGACGAGGCGGCAGGCCTCGCGGAAGGCGGCTTCTATAGTCAATTGCGACGTATCGAGCAAGGCGGCGTCGGCCCCCTGGAGCAAGGGAGCCGCGTCGCGGCCGGAATCCCGCTCGTCGCGTTTGCGGATATCGGCCAGCACTTCTTCCAGCGACACGCCCTCGCCCAGGCCCGACAGCTGCTTCCAGCGCCGCTCGGCCCGAACCTCGGGGCTCGCGGTGACGAACAGCTTGGCCGGGGCGTGGGGGGCGATCACCGTGCCGATGTCGCGCCCGTCGAGCACGGCGCCCCCCTTTTTGGCGGCGAAGTCCTGCTGGAACTTGAGCAGCGCCGCCCGGACGCCGGGATAGACCGCGACCTGGCTGGCCAGTTCGCCGGCCGCGCGGGTCATCAGCGCCTGCTCGCTCAGATGGGCCTGGGTGATGTGGGCCGCGACCCGCTCGGCGGTCGCCTCTTCGATCGCGCCGTGCTGCTTCATCGCCCCGACGCCGACCGCCCGATAGAGCAGCCCGGTGTCCAGATGCGGCAGGCCGTAATGGCGGGCGAGGCGCGAGGCCACCGTGCCCTTGCCCGAGGCGGCGGGCCCGTCGACGGCGATCACAAGATCGAAGCTCATTGTGGAGGCTTTGACAGCGCCTTACTCGCGTGGCAAGGGAGCCGCCCATCGCCCCGGGCTTATCGGTCCGGGCCCGTCGCCTTTTGAGAGGTCCATCCTTGGCCATTCCCGAACTGGGCGCCAAACAGATCTGCCCCACCTGCCAAGCCAAGTTCTACGATCTCGGCCGCCGGCCCGCCGTCTGCCCCAAGTGCCACGCTTCCTTCGACCCGGAAGAGGCCGTGCGCTCGCGCCGCGTCCGCTCCCGCACCCTCGTCCCCGACTATGAAGCGGACGACGAGGACACCAACAAGGTGAAGAAGGTCGACGAGGCGGAGGAAGGCTTCGAGGAAGAGGCCGATGAGACGCCCGAGATCGACGAGGCCGCAGAGGCCGACCCGATCGAGATCGACGACGACGCCGAGGCTGTCCCCGGCGAGCCCGCCGCGCCCGACGTCGGCGTCGGCTTCGAGGAAGACGAGGCTGATCTCGCCGAAGAAGGCGACGACGGCGTGCCCTTCATCGAGGACGAGGAAGACGAGGACTTCCCCGACGACGACATCGAGGGGATGCCCGAGGACGAAGAGCCCTAGTCGAAAACTCTCGGCAAAGCGTCTTGATCTCCCCGCGAGCCTGACATAGGTATCGCGGCCTCGCGGGGGGCCTGCCCTCCGCGAACCCGTTTTCCCCTCCGCTTCGGTGGAACGGGACGGGGCTATAGCTCAGCTGGTAGAGCGCTTGAATGGCATTCAAGAGGTCAGCGGTTCGACTCCGCTTAGCTCCACCAAATCAAGGCCTCCGGGGAAACCCGGGGGCCTTTTTGGTTTCCGCTTACACCACCATCATGCTCGGCCACCGAGCCGAGCATGATGGCGGTTTGATTGGCTTTGATCAGGGCTTGTCGAGCGACTTGGGCTGGTAGCGCGCCCGGGTGGCGTCCCGCGAGGGCCAAACATACCGGGCGTAAATATTGAACCAAAGGACCAGCACGCCCCCGCTTGTCAGAAGCGGAACCGCCACAAACGATTTGAAGAGGGCCGCCGCCGTCACGCCGGCGGAACCCTCTCCCGTGCTAAGACCAAGCGAGATCGCCGAGCTCGACGCCGCGATGGCCAGCCAGACGGCAAGCATGCCGCGCTTCATGCGGGCCAGCAGGACGACGCCGACCAGGGTGAACACCGTGAGCGCGAGCATGATCCACACAGCCGTCGGCATTGCCCTCACAACCCAGAAATCCTGTCGAACAGCGCACAGTGATAGCGCTCGGCGTAGCCGTCGACCGGCTTGAAGCCGGGGATATCGAGCGACTGCACATTGTCGCGCTTGGGATCGAACGCCGGCCAAGCCGTCGAACCCCCAAGGTTCGGGTTCCCCGTCCGCGCGAAGCCCGCCCAGGTCGCGATCATCCGGTCGGCCAGCTTTTCCTGCGCCGCGTTCAAGGGATGCGCCGTGCCGAGCCCGCCCTTGAACAGCGGGAAGAGGTAGAGGATCTCCGCCGTGTGATAGGCGCCCAGCGGATAGGGCTGGGGCGGCAGATAGGAGGGCGCCGTCCGGTCGTCGAACTGGAAGGTGTAGACGGGAGTGTGGGCGGCGGTCCAACCGGCCAGCTGGTGCATGGCGCAGCCGCGCACGCTCTGGGCGGCGGCCATTTCGTCGAGGCTCGGGCTGGCCCGGCCGCCGGGCGGATAGACCCTGGCCACGGCCTCGGCGTTGGGGCCGAAGGCGGTCTTCAGATAAATCTGATAGCCCTCGGCCGTCAGGGCGGCGTAGCCGGCCTTCTCCTGGGCGACTGCGAGGAAGAAGCCCTGCTCGTCGGCCGCCACCCCAATCAGTACCGGGACCTTGCTGAACCGGCCCGCCTTGAAGGCGAGGTGCGGCTGCTCCAGCACCGTGTCGCCATCGACCATCAGGCTGGCGAAGTGGCCGGGCTGGACCCGCACGATGTCCTTGGCGCTCAGGCCCCGCAGGCAGTCGGCCGACTGATCGGTACAGCCCGCGTCGGTCGCGAACCGGGTCCCGATCTTCTGGGCGTCGGCGCGGGTCGGCACGACCAGCCGCGCCCCGCTCTGGTTGATCGCCCGGTGGAACAGCCCGGCCGAACCGGGCGCGAGGAGGTTCGCCACCACGCTGGTGCCGCCGGCCGACTGGCCGAAGATGGTGACGTTCTTGGGGTCGCCGCCGAAGCGGGCGATATTGTCCCGCACCCAACGCAGGGCCGCCTGCTGGTCCTGGATGCCGTAGTTGCCGCCCGGGTGGCCCTCGGCGTCGATGGCCGGGTGGGCGAAGAAGCCCAGCACCCCGATCCGATAGTTGAGCGTCACCAGCACGACATCGCCCTGCCGGGCCAGCCGGGCCCCGTCATAGTCGTCGGCCGCTCCGGCGAAGAGGGCGCCGCCCGGGAACCAGACCATCACCGCGCGTGGGGCCTTGGAGGACTTAAGCGGCGCATAGACGTTCAGATAGAGGCAGTCCTCGGTCTCGCTCGGCTTGGCGAAGTCGCCGATGTCATGGCCCTGGGGGCAGCTCGGGCCAAAAGCGGTCGCCTTGCGAACGGCGGTCCAGCGGGTAGGCGTCTCGGGCGGCCGCCAGCGCAGCGGCCCGACCGGGGGCCTGGCGAAGGGCAGGCCGAGGAACTGACGGGTCCCGTCCTTGATCAGGCCCTGCACGGGGCCGGACGCCGTCTGCACCACCGGCGTCAGGGCCGGAGCGGCCGCGGCGGCGCCCGAAATCGCCAGCCACGTCAGGATCATGGCGGTCAGCCGCCCGCGCGTCTTGCTCATCTCCGCCCCCGATCTCGTTTTGCGCGAGTGTGGTCGGCGGCGCGGCGCAATTGCAAGCGTGGGAGTTGCAGTTTCGGTTGACCATCTTTCTCGATCGTCATCCTCCGGCCGCGAACCGGACCGGAGGGCCCAAGCGAGCTTTCCGCTTCCGCCGCCGTCGCTTGGGTCGCCCGATCAAGTCGGGCGATGACGAGCACGGTTTGAGGGGGTCTTTAACCCCGGCTGAGTTCGTTGATCGCCTTGGCCAGCGCCGCCATGTCCTCCGCCCCGTTCACGAAGCCCGGCGAAACCCGGATCACCCCGCCCTTGGCGACGCCCAGCCGCTCGACCACCGAAATGCCGTAGCGCCGCCGCAACGCGTCCTTCAGCGCCAGGACCTCCTCGGCCGAGCCCTTGCCCTTCATCCGGAAGGAGGTGATCCCGCCGTGCAGAACGGGATCGTCGGGGGTCAGCACCTCGACCGCCTGGTTGTCGCGCACCGCCTCGGCCCAGAGGTTGCGCAGATGCCGCAGCCGCGCCGCCTTGGGCTTGATCCCGATCGCCGTGTGCGCCTTCAGCGCCTCGGGGATGGCCAGCAGGGCCGGATAGTTGGAGGTGCCGGTGTGGATGCGGGCGTCGATCCGGTCGCTCGCGGGCTCCAGCGGATGGCGGTCGATGTCGGGGGCCCGGCCCCGGCGGATATAGACGAGGCCGACGCCGAGCGGCGCGCCCATCCATTTGTGCATGTGCAGCCCGGCGAAATCGACGCCGAGCTCGGAGAGGTTGAACTCGATCTGGCCCAGGGCGTGGCCGCCGTCGAGGATGGCGTCGATCCCCCGGCTGCGGGCCATATCCGCGATCTCGCGGATGGGCGGCGCCAGGCCCGTGCGGTGCGACAGTTGGGTCAGCAGCACCAGCTTCACGTCCGGATTGGCCTTGAAGGCCGCCTCATAGGCGTCGATCAAATTCTGTCGCGTCGCCGGCTCGGGCAGGGCGAACTTGACCACCTTCACCCCGCGCAGATGGGCCAGGTTCTCCATCCCGGTCTGCATCGAGTCGTAGTCGAGGTCGGCGTAGAGCACCGCGTCGCCGGGGCGCAGCTTGTTGTAGCCGGCGATCAGGGCGCCCATGGATTCGGAGGCCCCGCGCGAGAAGACGATCTCGTCGGCGCCGACGCCGAGAAAGGCCGCCGTCTGTTCGCGGATTCTCGCCAACTCGGGGTTCATCTCGGGGCCGCGCGTGTAGAGGGTGGTCTCGCGGTTCACCTTCTGGGTCATGGCCTCATAGACCAGCCGCACGGGCGTGGTCATGGCCCCGAACTGGCCGTTCTCCAGCTGGATGGCGCCCGACGGACGGTCCCACAGGTCGCCGACCCGCCGCCAATAGGCCTCGTCCCTGGCCAGGGTTTCCACATCGGTCGCGGCGGGCGCGGCCAGGGCCGGGGCGGCCGCCAGGACAGGACCGGGAAGCGCGAGGCCTGCGGCGAGCAGGGCGCGGCGGGAAGGGTTGATCATGCGGCTACTCCCTACCCTGAAGGTGCGACAGGCAAGCGTCGGGCGCCGGGATTGACGCCGAAGCTGAAAATTGAGGCGCCACCACTAGGCACAATCCGAATTCCCCGGCGAAGGCCGGGGTTCAGTTGCGGGAGCTGTGGTCCCGCAAGGCGCGACGCCTCGACCTGCCTACCGGGCGGACCTGGGCCCGGGCCTTCGCCGGGGATTTCGGATGAAGTCGAGATTGAAACTCCCTCGCCCCTTCCCCACCTAAGCTGCACCACCGCGATCCCGGCGCCGAAGCCGGGCTGGGGTCGAGCCGGTGGGGTCAGTCGCTTTTTAAGGACTGGATTGATGAGCACGACCCGGACCCTGGTGTTCGACAGCCCCTTCCTGCTCGGCTTCGAGCAGACCCGCACCCTGATCGAGCGGGTGGCCAAGGCGGCGGCCGAGACCTACCCGCCCTACAATGTCGAACAGCTGCCCGACGGCGGGGTGCGCATCACCCTGGCGGTCGCCGGCTTCTCGTCCGACCAGCTGGCGGTCACGGTCGAGGGCCAGCAGCTGCTCGTCGCCGGCAAGCGCGAGGAGGCCACAGCGCCCCAGAAGGACGGCCAGGCCTTCCTGCACCGAGGCATCGCCGCCCGGAACTTCATCCGCAGCTTCGTGCTGGCCGAGGGGATGCAGGTCGCGGGCGCTGTGCTGGAGCACGGCCTGCTGCACGTCGATGTGGCCCGGCCGGAGCCGGAATCGCTGGTCAAACGGATCCCGATCCGCACGGCCTGACGCCCTGTCGCGGCCCCCAAATTCCGAGGTGGTGACCCGACGTTAACCCTTGAGTCCCAAGCCTAGGCGACAGCCCGCTGAACCGGGGGCCGTTGCAGGCGTTAGAGTTTGCATGGAGGCGGTCTGATGTTGACGCATTCACTTTCGAACGAAGCCTTCGCCCAGCTCGGCGGGCCCGATCTGGTCTATGTCCGCGAGATCAAGGCCAGCGAGGTCATGGCCTCCGAACCCGAGGACGCGCTGGAGCAGTTCGACCTCGAACCCGGCCAGACCCTCTACGCCCTGCACCGGGCCGACGGGGAGCGTCTGGCGGTGATGACCGACCGCGGCGCCGCCTTCGCCGCCGCCCTGGCGCACGAACTGGCCCCGGTCTCGGTCCACTAAACGGGTTTCGGGCGGGCGCGAAGCAGCGCATTTTCGCTCCATGCGCCGCCGTCATCTCATCGCCGCCCTTCTCGCCCTGCCCCTGATCGCGGGCCCGGCGCTCGCCGCCGAGCACGGCGGTGAAAAGAAGAAGGGCGCGGAAAAGAAGAAGGGCGGGGGGCTGAACTTCATCCAGCTGCCGACCCTGACCGCCAACGCCCTTCGCGCCAACGGCCGGCGCGGCGTGCTCACGGTCGATTCTGGCCTCGACATCAAGGACGGCGGCCTGCGGGCCAAGGCGGAAGCCTCGCTGCCGCGCCTGCGCGCCGCCTATACCCAGGCGCTCCAGGCCCAGGCGGCCGCCATCCCGCCGGGCTCTCCCCCCAACCCCGACCTGTTGGTCGGCGTTTTCCAGCGCACGACCGATCAGGTGCTCGGCAAGCCGGGCGCGCGATTCTTGATCGGCGCGGTGATGGTGAACTAGGCCGCGCTCGGCTTGGCCGCGACCGGCTCGGCCGACTGCACCAGCAGCGCGTGGATGGCGTCGGCGGTCTGGGCCTTGCGCAGCCGCTCGCGCAGGTCGCCGTGGCGCAGCCGGCGGGAGATCTGGGCCAGGGCCCGCAGATGTTCGGAATCGGCGTGCGGCGGGGCGAACAGGGCGAACAAGAGATCGACCGGCTGGTCGTCGACCGCGTCGAACTCCACCGGCTGCTCCAGCCGCACGAAGGCGGCGCGCATCTTCTCCAGCCCCTTCAGCCGCGCGTGCGGCAGGGCGACGCCGTAGCCGACGCCGGTCGAGCCCTCGGCCTCGCGCTCCATCAGCGCCTCGGCCGCCTGTTCCGCATTGAGGCCGAAGGCCTTGGCCCCGAGCTCAGCCAGGGCGGCCAGGGCCTGTTTCTTGTTGGAGGCGGCGCTGTGACCCACGATGGAGCCGCGCTCGAGCCATTCCCCGATATCCATTCTTGTTCTTCCTGGCCGCCGGACCCTCCGTTGGGCCGGGGCGAATTTGCGTCCTTATGACGCCGTGGCGCGGGGGCCACAACGGACAAAATCGGGATCGCGATGAAGCTTTCTTGATTGCCTAGGCCCTAGGCGCCACAACTGGCGCCTAGGGTTGGGCGGGCCGCTAAACCTTGCGGGTCCGTTCCGGGTCGATCCAGCCGATATTGCCGTCGCCGCGACGATAGACCACCGACAGGCCGCCGTGGGCCGCGTTGCGGAACAGAACCAGAGGCGCGCCGGTGAAATCCAGCTCCATCACCGCGCCGGAGACGGTCAGGGTGTTCAGCGAGGCCTCGGTCTCGGCGATCACCATCCCGGCGGGGGGGCCGTGCTCGGGGGCCCAGTCCTCATCGATATCCTCGTCGTCTGACGAACGCAGGACGACATAGGGCGCGGATTCGGCTGGGCCGCGCGCCCCGCCGTTGTGGGGGTGGTGGCTCTTCAGCCGGTTCTTGTAGCGGCGCACCCGCGTCTCGATCTTTTCCAGCGCAGTGGAGAAGGCCGCGTGGGCGTCGCCGCCCAGGCCCTTGGCCTGCAGCAGCTGGCCCGAGGCCAGACGCAGGATGACGTCGCAGCAGATGGAGTGGCCGTCCTTGGACAGGACCACATCGCCAGAGCCGCCCCTCTCGAAGAAGCGGCCGACGCCGGCGGCGAGCTCGGATTCTATTCGGGATCGGAGGGCGTCGCCGACGGCCATGTGCTTGCCGCTGACCTGGATCGACATATCGCCGGGGCCGTTCGAAGCGGCGGTTGACGGAGCGGAGCGGGGTGCTTGAGCTATCGTCTGCATGGGGTCATTGCGATCCTTGTTTCGTCGTGAGTCAAGCTGGAATGGCGCGCTCGCGCCACCCCCCCTCTCTCAATCGTGAAACGCCCCGCTCCGGGGTCCGTTGCGGCTAAAGCCCGAAAAACATGAGCAAATGTTGCACCGTGGCGGCCAGCAGCTTGAAGCTGAGTCCCAGGACCAGCCAGGACGAAGCCGCCATCACATAGCCCAGCACGCCCAGCAGGCCGTCGCGCTGGACCAGGGCGAGCGACAGGGTGGCGATGGCCGCGCCCGGCAGCATATTGCCCAGCGGTATGGGCAGGGCCAGGACCAGCGCCAGGAGGAAGCAGACCAGCCCCAGAACCCGGTCGGCGACCGGCCCGAACAGGCCGGTCCAGCGGGGCGAGGACACACGCTCGACCTTCTCAAGCGTCGGCAGGAAGCCGGCCAGCGCGCGTTTCAGGCCCGCCCGGTCGATCTGCCGGTTGTCCAGCCAGGCCGGCAGCCACAGGGTCTTGGCGCCCAGCATCAGCTGGGGCGCGACCAGCACCAGCGGCAGGCCGAGCACGCCCGAGGCGCCCGGCGGAAGGGGCAGGACATTGGGAAGGGCGAAGGTGAACAGCACCGCCCCGAAGGCGCGATGGCCGAAATGGTCGACCACCTCGCGGACGCTGATCTTGGCGCCCTTGCCGTCGTCGCCCAGCTCGCGAAGGAGCTGGGACAGGGGTGCAGGCGCTTCGAGATTGGGCATGAGCCCTACTTAGGGCGGATCAAGTCAAAGTGTAGGCCTAGCAGGCGGCCTTGATCACACGTCGGCGCTCGACCGAGGAGGGAATCCGCAGGGCCTCGCGGTATTTGGCCACGGTGCGGCGGGCGATATCGACTCCGGTCTCCTTCAGGATCTCGACGATCCGGTCGTCCGACAGCACGTCCGGCTCGCCGCCGGGCTGACCCTCGGCGTCGATCAGGAGCTTGATCTTGTGGCGGACGCTCTCGGCCGAATGGGCGGCGCCGCCGTCGGTGGCCTGGATGGCCGAGGTGAAGAAGAACTTCAGCTCGAACACCCCGCGCGGTGTGGCGACATATTTGTTCGAGGTGACGCGGCTGACAGTCGACTCGTGCATGCCGATGGCGTCCGCGACCGTCTTTAGATTTAGCGGTCGGAGGTGCTCGACCCCAAAGGCCAGGAAGGCGTCCTGCTGGCGGACGATCTCGGAGGAGACCTTCAGAATGGTCTTGGCCCGTTGATCCAGGCTTTTGACCAGCCAGCTCGCCTGGGCGTGGCAGTCGGAGACGAAGGCCTTGTCGGCCTCGCCCTTGGCCCCGGCCGAGACGCGGGCGTGGTAGCGTTGGTCGACCAGCAGGCGCGGCAGGGTGTCGGTGTTCAGCTCGACGTGCCAGCCGCCCATCGGCCCTTCGCGCACGAAGACGTCGGGGACCACCGCCTGGGTGGGTTCTCCCCCGAACGCCGCCCCGGGGCGGGGGGTCAGGGCTTTGATCTCGCCGACCATCTCGCGCATGTCCTCGGCGTCGACGCCGCAGATCCTGGTCAGGGCCGAAAGGTCGCGCCGGGCCAGGAGTTCGAGATTGTCGAGCAGCAGGGCCATGGCCGGATCGTAGCGGTCGCGCTCCTTCAGCTGCAGCATCAGGCATTCGCGCACGTCGCGGGCGCCCACGCCGGTGGGCTCGAAGCCCTGGATGCGGACCAGCACCGCCTCGACCTTGTCCTCTGAAACGCCCAGCCGCTCGGCGGTGTCATAGAGGTCGCAGCGCAGATAGCCGCCCTCGTCGATCGCATCGATCAGCACGGTGGCGATGGCGCGCTGCGCCCCGTCCATGCCGGCGGCGGCGAGCTGCTCGTGCAGCACCTCCTGCAGGCTCTTTTCGCGGGTCAGGCCGTCTTCCATGCCCTCGCCGTCGGTGTCGAACGAGCCGCCCTTGCCGGCGCGCGACCAGTCGACCGTGCCGCCGGCGTCATGGCCGGGGCTCTCGAAGCTCTGTTGGGCCGCCTCCCCGGCGTCGCCCGTGGCCCGGTCGCCGGGCGAGGCGTCGGCGTGCACGTCGTCGTGGCGCACGTCCATGTCGGCGGCGGCGGCCATCCGGCTCTCGTCGGAGAAGTCCATGCCGGGGTCGTCGAAGTCTTCGCGTTCCGCCTGGGCGGGCTCGGGCTCGCCCTCCTCGCGGGCCAGGAGGGGATTCTTCTCCAGCTCGGCCTCGACATAGGCCTCGAGCTCGAGATTGGACAGTTGCAGCAGCTTGATGGCCTGCTGGAGCTGGGGGGTGATGACCAACCCCTGCCCTTGCCGCAGCTCCAATCGTGCGTTCAGCGCCACGCGCCCAACCCCTCAATCAACAGAGGCCCCGTCCGGCCTCGTTCTTGCAGAGGTTAGGGGAAGACTCCCCACTGATTGATTAATACGGACGCGCCTTGCCGGATCGAGCCCCTCGGCTTGATCGGGGTCCCGGGCGGAGCCTCGCGGCCTTAGGGCGTGTACCAGATGGCCGAGGTGAAGGCCCTCTCCTGGATCGTCGACGGGAGGTCGGACGGCGCCGGCCGGCTCAGGCGGACGGCGTCGGAGGTCGACCAGCGCGGCGTCGGGATTTCCAGCACGCGGACATAATAGGCCGCGCGCGCCGCCGCGTCGAAGGCGAGGTCGACCCAGGTCCCGGTGAGAATCGCGGCGCCGATGGTGTTGGTGTAGGTGGCCGAGCCGACGCTGACCGTATTGCCCACCGGCGGGGCCTTGCCGGTGTTCGGATCGACCACCCGGCCGCCCGACAGGACCGCGTCGAAAATCTGCTCGTGGCTAACGCCGCCCTTGCTCCACACCTTGATGATCTGCACCCGGTCGAGGTTGGCGCCGTTCGGGTCCTTGGCGGCCCAGACCACGAACACAGGCCGCCGCCCCTGCGCCGTCCCTAGCGCCCCACCCATCGGCGTCCCGGTCTTGTAGGCGCTCTTGACCCAATCGCCGACGCCGGGGGCAAAATCGCCGAAATCGAATCCGCCGAAGAAGCGGACCTGTATCCGCGGCCCGGTGGTGGCGTAGGTCTCCTTGCGCTGGATCGCGTCGAACACCGCCTCGCGGGTGTTCTCCGGCGCCCATACGGCCGCCAGGCCCGAGGCGCTGAATTTGCGGAAATCGGTTCCCGAGGCGCAGTAGGTGCAGTTGAGCCGCAGCGCCGCCGTCCCGTCCCGGTTTCCCGTGGTGCCGAAGTAGTTGTTCTCGATCACCGGCGACATGGCCAGGTGGCTGTCGGTGCCGCCCACAACCCCGAAGCGGTAGGGATTGAAGCCGTCGCCGTCCTGCATGGCCAGGCCCTTCTTCAGGGCGTCGCGCACATAGCCGCCAGCGAACTGGGTGATCGGCGTCGTGCTGCCGGGAAAAGTCTCCAACAGCTCGAAATTGGCGAACTCGTCGTTCGGCGACAGGGTCGGGTTGGTTTCCGAGGTTCCCTTGGTCTGGGTGATCTCGACCACCGGCTCGTTTCGCGAACGCGCATCGACGTAGGCGGCCGTCATCTTCTGGCCGAAGGAGTCGGTCGTGGCGAACATCTCCCCGTTGCTGATGTTCGAGTTGTGCGGGATGGCCAGCACGGGCCTGCCGGCCCTGCGGTTGGTCTCCAGGAAGGCCCACAGGTCCTCGGGGCGGTTGCTGTCCATCGAAGTGTAGGGGAGCGGGGCGCCGTTCCCGCGATAGATGATGTTGCGGTGGATTTCGCCGCCGCCCTGGGACGCCGTCCACTCATAGGCGACCAGGGCGGTGAACTTGCCGGGGTCGTTCTGACGGTTGGCGATCTCGACGGTCTTGGCCCAGGCATCGGCGGCGGCCTTGTCCGACGCGGCCCGCTGAGGGGCGAAGAAGTCCTTGTTGCCGTTGTGAATCGCCGCGCCCATCGCCAGGAAGGCCTGGCCGGAGGTCATCGGGTTGGGATTGAGCAGGTTTCTCGTGACGGCCAGGGCCGACATCGGGTTGGAGGGGTCGGCCGCGGCGTTGACCACGCCCACATATTCGGAGTGGTCGGTGACGGCGAGGAAATCGAAGGGCCGGTCCAGCTGGTAGACGCCGCCCGCCGGGTGGGCCAGCGGCGCGCCCTTGGCGAAGTTGTAGGCGTCGTCCGGCGTGGCCGTGGTCGTGAAGACGAAGGCGTCGAACGACCAGGCGGTGTGCAGATGCAGATCGCCCCACAGGACGCGCGTGGGTTCCTGGCTCGGGGGCGTGCCCGGGGTTGTCGGCGCCGTGACCGGGATGGCGGCGGTCTGGGCGGGGGCCCCTCCGCCCTCGTTGCAGGCGACCATCAAGGCGGCGGCGAGTAGGAGCGGTGCCAAGCTGCGGATCGGATTGGACATTGTTGCTCCCGGTCGCCTTTCGCCGCGAGTTGCGGGCGAACGTCCTCGACGAGGACAGGAGCGCGACTCGCCGCGGCGGCGGTTCGGGCCAGATGTCCGCCGCGAAGCTTGAACCCATTGGCTGGCCGGCGCCAACGCTAAAGCTTGGCCTTAGAAGGCCAGCACCCTTTCGATCGTCCAGAAGGCCGCCAGCGACCCGATCGCATAGGTGCAGGCGCGGTAGGCTAGGCGCCGCCGCGGGGGACCGAGCCGGCGGGCCAGATAGCCCCCCGCAAGCAGAGCGAGAATGAAGGCCACCTGACCGATCTCCACCCCGAGGTTGAAGCCGAGCAGGGAGAGCGGGATTTCGTGCGCCGGCAGTCCAATCTTGCTCAGGGCGCTGGCGAAGCCCAGGCCGTGCAGCAGGCCGAAGGCGAAGGCCAACCCCGCCGGGCTTAGTCCGGCGGCCCGCCCGGGGTCGTCGATCGCCCGTGCAAGCTCGACCGCCAGCATCAGGATCGACAGGGCGATCAGCGCCTCCATCAAGGACGGCGGGACATGAATCACCCCCAGCGCGGCCAGCGACAGGGTGATGCTGTGGGCCACGGTGAAGGCCGACGCCGTCAGCAGCAGCGGACGAAGCCGCTTCACGAACAGGACCAGGGCCAGCACGAACAGCAGGTGGTCGTAGCCGGTCAGGATGTGCTCGATCCCCAGGGTCACATAGGTCCGCAGCACGTCGAGCGGCCCGCTGGCCGCGGGCGCGGTGAAGGTCGGGCGGGCCGGATGCACCAGCCGTGTCGCCATCTCTCCCGACGCGAACTGCAGACGTACAAGACCGTCGATCATGGTGCGCGACAGCCCGTCGAGCACGATGGTCCTTCCCGCCAGCCCTCCGGGGCAGCTGAGGCTGATCCGGCTGACCGTGGCGCCGCCGCCGGTCTGGGGCAGACCCCCCCCGGTGATGCAGTCGGCTGGCAACCGCGGCGTCACCGGCGGCGCCATCCCATTGGTGACCGGGACCCGCCAGGTCGCGTCGTAACGGCCCGGTCCGGTCTCAAGGATGTCGAGGAACACCGGCCGGACTTCGTGGGCGGCGACGCGACCGCCCCCCAGAAGCGCCAGGGAAAGGGCCATGGCGACCAGGCCGAGGCGGCGGCTCACGGCCCGGTCCCGGCGCCGAGCCGGCTCAGAGCGGCCTCGTCGATGGTGACGCGATAGCGTTTGCGCAGGTCTCGGTCCTGCCTCTCGCGCGCCTGCCGCACGATCTCCGCCCGCCAGTCCGCCTCCACCGCCCGCCGGGCCTGCTGAAAGTTCAGCGGCTGGCCCGGGATGCGCGCGCGGACCAGGACGGCATGGAACCCGTATCCAGGCTCCACCGGGGCCCGCCAGGCGTCGCGGGGCAGCCTGTCCAGGGTTCCCGCGAAGACCGTACCGAAGTCGCGCGCCGCTTCGTCCGGGGCCGCGCCCTCGTAGCAGCGCGGGTTGGGGCGCAGGCCGGAGCCTGCGGGCAGCGCCTGCGCTTTCCCGGCGGCCGACGGCGCCAGGGCGGCCACCGCGGCCCTCGACCGGGCGAGGCCCTCGGCGCCCTCGCCGAAATAGACCTGACAGAAGCTGGTCAGCGCCGGCGCCGCATAGCGCGCGGGCGTCCGCTCGAACACGGCGCGAAGCTGCGCTTCGGTGGGGATGGTCTCGTTCGCCTGCGAGCCGAGCAGGAAGTCGTACTTCTGCGCCAGCCGCCTGCGCACGACGGTGTCGTCCCGGTCGAGGCCGAGCGCGAGCCCCTCTCGGTAGCGCATCTCCTCGTCGACATGGGCGGTCACGGCGGCCCGCATCTCCATCGCGCTCGGAGGGTGGCCGAACTGGCCTCGCCAGGTCTCATGCAGCCACTTGAGCTCGGCGGGTCCGAGGTGGATTTCTGTCGGTGTGCTCGGCTCGGCGCCCTTGAGCACGGAGTAGAGGCCGAAGATCAGCGCTCCGATAAGCACGAACTGCAGCAAAGGCTGACGAAGGAGCCGCCCCAACGCCTCGCCCTTTGCAGGCCCCGCTCGCGCAACCTCCATGCCGGCCTCCCCCTAAGCTGGGCGCATGGATAGCATGGGCGACGCTCCGCCTAGCTGAAGCTGTCGCCCAGATAGACCCGCTTCACTTCCGGGTCGGCCAGGATCTGTTCGGGGGTGCCTTCGAACAGCACCTCGCCCGAGGCGATGATGGCGGCGCGGTCGATGATCTCCAGCGTCTCGCGCACATTATGGTCGGTGATCAGCACCCCGATGCCTTGGCCGCAGAGATAGCCGATCACGTCGCGGATGTCGGAGATGGCCAGGGGGTCGATGCCGGCGAAGGGCTCGTCCAGCAGCATGAAGGCCGGTTCCGACGCCAGGGCGCGGGCGATCTCGCAACGGCGGCGCTCTCCCCCGGATAGGGCGATGGCGGGAGACTTGCGCAGGTGGCTGATCCGCAGCTCGTCGAGCAGCTTGTCGACGGTCTCCTTGGCCTTTCGGTCGTCCTTCTCGCGCATCTCGACCACGGCCATGACGTTCTGCTCGACCGTCATCCCGCGGAAGATCGAGGTCTCCTGCGGCAGATAGCCGATGCCGAGCCGGGCGCGCTGGTACATCGGCAGCGAGGTGACGTCCTCGCCGTCGAGCCAGATCTTGCCGTGGTCGGCGGCCACCAGGCCGGTGATCATGTAGAAACAGGTCGTCTTGCCCGCGCCGTTGGGGCCCAAGAGGCCCAGCGCCTCGCCGCGCGCCAGCTTCAGCGACACCGAGCGGACCACGACCCGCTTCTTGAACGCCTTGCCGATGCCGTCGACGAACAGGCCCTCGGCGGGGACCTGGCTGTCCTGGGTCTCGCTCACGGGCGCTTGGCTCAACGCGCGGCCGGGGTCGCCGCGGGCGCGGCGGCCTGGTTCTGGTTGGGGTAGAAGACCCCGCGCACCCGGCCCGAGGTCCCGCGGCCCTGGCTGGAAGCGTAGAGGGTCGACTGACCGGTCTTCTGCTGGATCACCAGCCGCTCGCCGCGCACCACATTCTTATCCTGCATCAGGATGACGTTGCCCGTGAGGGTCAGGGTGTCGTCGGCGGCGATATAGGTGCCGTGGTCGCCCTTGGCGCTTTGGGTCGGGGTGACGAAATAGACCGGCCCCTTGGCCTCCATCTTCTGGATCGAGCCCATGCCCGAGCCGGTCCCGGCCGCCGGGGCGGGGCTCGAGGAACCGTTGTAATAGACGGTCAGCTCGGGCGTGCGCAGCCGGTTGCTCCCCTGCAGGGCCTCGACCTCGCCGCGCCAGATGGTCAGCTTGTTCTCCTGCTGCACCTCGGCCTCGTTGGCCGTGATGTCGACAGGAGCGCTCGAGGAGATGGCTTGGGCCGCGAGCGCCGTGGCGGCGCCGCTGAGCACGATCGCTCCGATGATGTAACCCATCCAGCGCATCCGCCGGTCTCCTTCGCGATCGCCGCGCGCCCCATGGGGGGCCGTCGGCTCAATTGACCAGATGGGCCTTCACGCCGCCGGTGAACAGGGCGTGCTTGCCGTCGTCGGTGATGGCATAGGACGAAGCGGTGATCCGGCCAATAGGGCCCTCGCCCACCACGCCGGATTCGCCATGGATGGCCCAGGTCTTGGTGTCGACCTCGGCCTTGTCGGACATGAAGCGGTTTCCGGCCCCGTCGTCGAACTTCACCTTGCCGTTGAGATGCAGAAGCCGGGTCTTTTCCTGATAGACGCCGCGGTCGGCGCTGGCCGAACCGCGCTTGGTCGGGCTGAGTTCGAGCGCGAGCTGGGGGCCATCCAGGATGATCCGGTCGATCTGGCCCGGCACGCGGGTGGCCTCCTTGGCGGTGATCAGGAAGGAGCGGCCCTTCTCGTCCTTGCCGTAGAAGCGGGGGTTGGTCATGTGGATGACGCCCGAGGCGGCGCGCTGGATGAAATAGGAGACGACGCTCCGCGCCCCGATCCAGCCGACCACCAAGAGCACGATCAACGCCATGGTCCAGGGCAGGGCCTTGCGCCAGAAGGCGATCCTTTTCGAGCGTTCGCGGACGGCCCGCGCCGCCTGCGAGGAGCGGGCGGCGGCGTCCGAGGTCGAGGCGCCCCCCAATCCGCTCGCTGTGGGATCGCTCATTCCGGGGTCAGGCGTGGGCGAAGATGTCGACCTCGTCCCAGCCGGCCACATCGAGCTGGGCGCGGACAGGGAGAAAGTCGAAACAGGCGCGGGCGAGTTCGGCCCGGCCCTCGCGGACCAGCATGTCGTCGAGCCTGGCCTTCAGGGCGTGCAGGTTGAGCACATCGGAGGCCGCATAGGCCTGCTGGTCGGCCGATAGGATCTTGGCCCCCCAGTCGCTCGACTGCTGAGCCTTGGAGATGTCGACCGACAACAGCTCGCGGGTCACGTCCTTCAGGCCGTGGCGGTCGGTGTAGGTGCGGGCGAGCTTGGAGGCGATCTTGGTGCAATAGACCGGTTTTGTGACCACACCGAGATAGTGTGCGAACATGGCGATGTCGAAACGGCCGAAGTGGAAGATCTTCTCGACGCCGGGGTCGGCCAGGAGGGCCTTGAGGTTGGGGGCGTCATAGGTCGAGCGATCGAGCTGGACCAGATGGGCGTCGCCGTCGCCGGCCGAGAGCTGGGCCACGCACAGGGGGTCGCGCAGCACATTCAGCCCCATGGCCTCGGAATCGACCGCGACCGAGGCCCCGAAGCTGAGGCCCGAGGGCAGGTCGCCCTTGTGAAGGTGAACGGTCATCGGGCAAGCCTGGCGGTTGGTGCGGTCACGTCGCCCCTTCTAAGCCAGCCCCCTTCTTAAAGCCAATGCGGCCCCAACTCGAAGAGCGGCGCCCCAAGCGAGCGCCAGACTTTGTAAAGTGGTGCCCAGGAGAGGACTCGAACCTCCACGGCCGTTAAGCCACTGGCACCTGAAGCCAGCGCGTCTACCAATTCCGCCACCTGGGCGCTGGGCTGCCGTTTCCGGAAACCAGCGAGGGCGGACCCTTAAGGCGCCGCCTCCGGGGGGTCAAGCGGACAGGCCGCCCCTGTTTCCGTCCGTCATCCTCCGGCCGCCCCCGAGTCCAGCCGCAGGCTGGCCCGCGGACCGGGGGACCCAAGCAAGCTTTCCGCTTCCGCCGCCGGGGCTTGGGTCGCCCGATCAAGTCGGTCGATGACGGCTTCGAGTGGAGCCTCGCGCATTGCGCCCGCCGCGCTCTCCGGCTAATTCCGGCTTCGGTATTCGCCGCGCGCGCACGGGACTTCACCAATGCAAAAGCTGGTCACGGTTTTCGGCGGTTCGGGCTTTGTCGGCCGCTATGTGGTCCGCAGCCTGGCCAAGGACGGCTGGCGCATCCGCGTCGCGGTCCGCCGCCCGCATCTGGCGGGAGACCTGAGGGTCATGGGCGACGTCGGCCAGGTCGAGATCGTCCAGGCCAATGTGCGCAACGCCGCCTCGGTCAGCGCCGCCCTGGCCGGCGCCGACGCCGTGGTCGATCTCGTCGGCGTGCTCTTCTCCAAGGGGCCGCAAAGCTTCAAGGCCCTGCACCTCGACGCCGCCCGGACCATCGCCGAGGAAGCCGCCAAGGCCGGGGTGAAGAAGCTGGTCCACATCTCGGCCATCGGCGCCGACGCCAAGAGCGCCTCGGCCTACGCCCGCACAAAGGCGCAGGGCGAGGCCGCCGTCCGCGCCGCCTTCCCCAAGGTCACCATCGTGCGCCCCTCGATCGTGTTCGGCACCGAAGACAACTTCTTCAACAAGTTCGCCGGCATGGCCGCCATGGCCCCCGCCCTGCCCCTGATCGGCAGCGGCAAGACCCTGTTCCAGCCGGTCTATGTCGGCGACGTCGGCGCCGCCGTGGCCGCCATCCTGAAGCTCGCCGCCCCGGCGCCGGTCTATGAGATCGGCGGTCCCTCGACCTACAGCTTCAAGGCGCTGATGGAGATCGTCTGCAAGGAGACGATGAAGACCCCGGCCCTGCTTCCCCTTCCCTGGGGGATCGCCTCCCTGATCGGGCTGATGGGCGACATCCAGGCCGCCGTCCTGCCGATCGCCCCGCCGCTGACCCGCGATCAGGTGCAGATGCTGAAGTCCGACAATGTCGCCCAAAGCGGCGCGCCGGGCCTGAAGGCCCTGGGCGTCCAGCCGACGGCCCTCGAGGGCGTGCTGCCGACCTACCTCTGGCGCTTCCGCAAGAACGGCCAGTTCGCCGTGCCGCTCACGGCCGACGTCTAGGGCTCGCGGCGGCGCGGCCGCTGAAGGTACGGAATAAGCCCGAACAGGCCCTGCATCAGCAGTCCCAGAAGGCCGGCCGGAGTCGCGAGCCCGGCCAGATACTGGCTCGGCGTCTGGCCGAACAACGGCACCGACAGCAGGGGCTCGGCGGCCATCAGGAGGCCGAACGCCGTCAGTCCCATCGCCAGCCGCTCGACCGCGCCCGGCCCGATGCCGAAGCGTAAGACGCACCGCCGCGCGACGAACCAGCTGGCCGTGAGCATGAAGGGCGCTTCGATCAGGACCGCGCCCACCGGGCCGATCTTCGGGATCAGCCATAGAACCCTGACCGTCCCGAGCACGAACCCCAGGGCGAAGACCGCCGCGAAATAGGCCGCCGCCGCCTTCAGCGTCCGCGTCATCGGCTAGGGCGCGAAGCTCAGCGAGGTGAACCACTGCAGGCCGATCCAGGCCAGGCCCCCGGCGCCGAGCGCGATCCGCCACCAGGCGAAGACCCCGAATCCGTGGCGGCCGACGAAGTCGAGCATCGTCCGCACCACGAACAGGCCCGAGACGAAGGCGGTGACAAAGCCCACCGCGATCAGGCCGAACTGGTGGCCGCTGAGCTCAGCGCCGCTCTTATACAGATCGTAGGCGAAGGCGCCGGCCATGGTCGGGATGGCCAGGAAGAAGGAAAATTCCGCGGCGGCCCGCTTGTCGAGCCCGAGCAAGAGGCCGCCGACGATGGTCGCGCCGGAGCGCGAGACGCCGGGGATCATCGACAGACACTGGACGACGCCGATGCCGAGGGCGCGCGGCAGGGGTAGCGCCGTGGCGTCCTTGATCGCCCCGCCGCGGCCCAGCCGATCCATGAACAGCAGCAGCACGCCCCCGATCAGCAGGAACGCGAAGATCAGCTTGGGGCTCTCGAACAGCACCGCCTTGATGAAGTCGTGCAGCAGCACGCCGACCAGGGCCGCCGGCAGGAAGGCGACCGCGACCGAGATCACGAACCGGCGTGACGTTGGCAGGGTCGGCAGTCCCTTGGCGATGGTCCAGAAACGCCCGAGATAGGCGGCGACCACCGCCAGGATGGCCCCGAGCTGGATCAGGACGATGAAACTGTCCCAGTCGCCGCCAAGGCCCAGAAGGTCGCGCGCGATGATCAGATGGGCCGTGGACGAGACCGGAATGAACTCGGTCAGGCCTTCGACGATCCCCAGGATGACGGCGTAGAGCCAATCCATCACGCACGCTCCGCAAAATGAGGGGCCAGACGACGCTGAACCGGTTAAAAGGCAGTTAGTCTACTATGTAGACGATGTATAGCGTGGCCGGGGTGAGAACCTGTCGCATTCACCCTCCAACACGGGTCCGTCAGTCTACTTTGTAGACTACCGCCTTTTCCGCGCCCTGTGGACAAGCTATGACCCCCGCGTTCCCCAGTTTTGTTTTTGTCCAACACTCTTGCTGGAAAGGCCTCGCCCGCCATGGCCGAGCGCATGCTGAAGTTTGTCGCCGTCTCCCGCTCGACGCCCCAGAAGCGTCAGGCCGAGGAGCGCCGTGACGATTTCCTCGAGGTCTATTCCGACTTCATCGACGCCAAGGCGCGCGAACAGGCGTCGCGCTGCTCGCAGTGCGGCATTCCGTTCTGCCAGACCCACTGCCCGCTGCACAACAACATCCCCGACTGGCTGCGGATGACCGCCGAGGGCCGGGTCGAGGAGGCCTATGAACTCTCGGCCGCCACCTCGACCATGCCGGAAGTCTGCGGCCGCATCTGCCCGCAGGACCGTCTGTGCGAAGGCTCCTGCGTGATCGAGCAGTCCGGCTGGGGCACGGTCACCATTGGCTCGATCGAGCGCTATGTCACCGACCGCGCCTGGGCCGAGGGCTGGGTGAAGCCGGTCAAGGCCATGCGAGAGCTGGGCAAATCCGTCGGAATCATCGGCGCCGGCCCCGCCGGCCTGTCGGCCGCCGAGGCCCTGCGCACCGAGGGCTATCAGGTCACCGTCTATGACCGCTATGACCGCCCAGGCGGCCTGCTGATCTACGGTATCCCCGGCTTCAAGCTGGAGAAGGACGTGGTCGAGCGCCGCACCAAGCGCCTCGCCGAAGGCGGGATCGAGTTCGTCACCGAATTCGAGGTCGGCCGCGACGCCACCCTGGCCCGGCTGCGCGAGAAGCACGACGCCGTCCTGATCGCCACCGGGGTCTACAAGGCCCGCGACCTGGCCGTGCCGGGCGTCGGCGACTCAGGCGTCGTGCCCGCGCTCGACTATCTGGTCTCCTCCAACAAGATCGGCTTTGGCGACACGGTCGAGGCCTATGAGAGCGGCGTGCTGAACGCGCAGGGCAAGGACGTGGTCGTCATCGGCGGCGGCGACACCGCCATGGACTGCGTCCGCACCGCCATCCGCCAGAAGGCCAAGAGCGTCACCTGCATGTACCGCCGCGACCGCGCCAACATGCCCGGCTCGATGCGCGAGGTCTCCAACGCCGAGGAAGAAGGCGTGGTGTTCGAATGGCTGGCCGCGCCGCGCTCGCTGCTGGGCGACGCCCAGGGCGTCTCGGGCGTCCGTTGCGCCCGCATGCGGCTTGGCCCGCCGGACGCCTCGGGCCGCCAGGCGCCTGAGGAAGTGGCCGGCGGCGACTTCGAACTGCCGGCCCAGCTGGTGATCAAGGCGCTCGGCTTCGACCCCGAGGACCTGCCCGGCCTGTTCGGCGAGCCGGCCCTGAAGGTCTCGCGCTGGGGCACGGTCCGCGCGGATCTCAAGACCATGATGACCAGCGTCGACGGCGTCTTCGCCGCCGGCGACATCGTCCGCGGCGCCTCCCTGGTGGTCTGGGCCATCCGCGACGGCCTGGACGCGGCGGCGGCCATGCACCGCTGGCTGGAGACCCAATCTCAGCCCGCCCTCGCAGCGGCGGAGTAAAGATTATGACGCAAGAAACCCAAGCGCCGGAAACCACCACCGAACGCTATCTGCGCAACCGCGCGGCCCTGATCGAGGGCCACGCCTACGATCCCAAGACCGAGCGCGACAACTGCGGCGTGGGCCTGGTCTGCGCCATCGACGGCAAGCCCCGCCGCGAGGTGGTCGAGCTGGCCCTGAAGGCCCTGAAGGCCATCTGGCACCGGGGCGCGGTCGACGCCGACGGCAAGACCGGCGACGGCGCGGGCATCCTGCTGTCCATCCCGCAGGACTTCTTCGCCGAGAAGGTGGTCGGCGCCGGCCACGCCGTGCGCGGGGCCCCGATCTGCGTCGGCCAGATCTTCCTGCCCCGCGTCGATCTCGGCGCCCAGGAAGCGGCCCGGACCATCGTCGAGGCCGAGGCCCTACGCTTCGGCTTCTACATCTACGGCTGGCGTCAGGTGCCGGTGAACACCGCCGTGATCGGCGAGAAGGCCCAGGCCACCCGGCCCGAAATCGAACAGATCATGCTCGCCCCCCCGCCCGGCCTGACCGGGGAGGACCTGGAGCGGGTGCTGTTCCTCTGCCGCAAGCGGATCGAGAAGAAGGTCGCCGCCTCCAACCTGAACGGCTTCTACATCTGCTCGCTGAGCGGCAAGTCGATCATCTACAAGGGCATGTTCCTCGCCGAGCATGTCGACGAATTCTATCCCGACCTGAAGGACGCCCGCTTCACCTCGGCGGTGGCCATCTTCCACCAGCGTTATTCGACCAACACCTTCCCCGAATGGCGCCTGGCCCAGCCCTTCCGCATGCTCGCCCACAACGGCGAGATCAACACGCTGAAGGGCAACACCAACTGGATGAAGAGCCATGAGATCCGGATGGCCGCGACGGCCTTCGGCGAGCATGGCGAGGACGTCAAGCCGGTGATCCAGCCGGGCGGGTCGGACTCGGCCGCCCTCGACAACACCTTCGAGGTCCTGGTCCGGGCCGGGCGCAGCGCGCCCATGGCCAAGACCCTCTTGATCCCCGAGGCCTGGAACGCCGACCAGGACATGAAGGGCAGCCACCGCGCCTTCTACGCCTACTGCAACGCCGTGATGGAGCCCTGGGACGGGCCCGCGGCCATCTGCGCCACCGACGGACGCTGGGTCGTGGCCGGCAAGGACCGCAACGGCCTGCGCCCGCTGCGCGTCGCCTTCACCGACGACGGTCTTTTGATCATGGGCTCGGAAGCCGGCATGACCGGCATCGCCGAGAGCAGGATCACCGCCAAGACCAACATCTCGCCCGGCCGCATGATCGTGGTCGACCTCTTGGAAGGCCGGCTCTACGGCGAAGAGGAAAGCATCGACCTCCTCGCCGACGCCCACCCCTACACCGACTGGATCGGCAATATGGTCGAGCTCAACCCGCGCATCGGCCCGGGTCCGGAGCCGCGCGCCTACAGCCGCGAAGAACTGATGCGCCGCCAGGTCGCGTCGGGCATGAGCTTCGAGGACATGGAGATGATCCTCGCGCCCATGGCCGAGGAAGGCAAAGAAGCCATCGGCTCGATGGGCGACGACGCCCCGCTGGCCGTGCTGTCGGAGCGCTATCGTCCGCTCAGCCACTTCTTCCGCCAGAACTTCAGCCAGGTGACCAACCCGCCGATCGACCCCCTGCGGGAGACCGGCGTCATGAGCCTGAAGACCCGGTTCAAGAACCTCGGCAACATCCTCGCCCAGTCCGAGACCCAGACCGACGTCTATGTGCTCGACAGCCCGGTGCTGCTGACCGGCTCCTATCTGCGGATGCTGGAGTTCGTCGGCCGCGAGACGGTCGCGACCATCGACTGCACCATGCCGATGCCGGCGCTCGAGGCCCGGCCGGGCGACGCTCTTCGGGCGAACCTGGATCGGATCAAGGCCGAGGCCGAGGACGCCGCCGTGCGCGGCTGCGGCCAGATCGTGCTGACCGACGAGGCCTCCGGCCCTGACCGGATGGCCCTGCCCATGGTCCTGGCCACCGGCGGCGTCCACAGCCACCTCGTCGGCCGGGGCCTGCGCTCCTACGTCTCGCTCGTGGTCCGTTCGGCCGAATGTGTCGACACCCACGGCTTTGCGGTGCTGGTCGGCGTCGGCGCCACCTGCGTCAACGCCTATCTGGCCCAGGAAAGCTTCCAGGACCGCCTGGAGCGCGGCCTGCTCGGCGACCTGTCGCTGCGCGACGCCTGCCTGAACTACAAGACGGCCATCGAGGCGGGTCTCTTAAAGATCATCTCCAAGATGGGCATCTCGATGATCTCCTCCTATCGCGGCGGCTACAACTTCGAGGCCGTCGGCTTGTCGCGCGCCCTGGTCGCCGAATTCTTCCCCGGCATGCCCTCGCGAATCTCCGGCATCGGTTTGGCCGGCATCGAGACCAAGGCGGTCGAGATGCACCGCAAGGCCTGGGACATGTCGGCCATCTCCCTGCCGGTCGGCGGCGTCTATAAGGCCCGCCGCTCGGGCGAGGCCCACGCCTTCGAGGCGCGGCTGATCCACACCCTGCAGACGGCCTGCGACACCGACAACTACGAGGTGTTCAAGGCCTATTCCAAGGGCATGCGCGGCCTGCCCGCCATCCAGCTGCGCGACCTCCTGGACTTCAAGGGCCAGGCGGCGCCGATCGATCTCGATGAGGTCGAGAGCGTCAACGAGATCCGCAAGCGGTTCGTCACCCCGGGCATGTCGCTGGGCGCCCTCAGCCCCGAGGCGCACGGCACGCTGAACATCGCCATGAACCGGATCGGGGCCAAATCGGTCTCCGGCGAGGGCGGCGAGGACGAGGCCCGCTACCGGCCGCTCCCCAACGGCGACAACCCCAACTCTGCGGTCAAGCAGGTGGCCTCGGGCCGGTTCGGCGTCACCGCCGAATATCTGAACCAGTGCCGCGAGATCGAGATCAAGGTCGCCCAGGGCGCCAAGCCCGGCGAGGGCGGCCAGCTGCCCGGCTTCAAGGTGACCAGCCTGATCGCGCGCCTGCGCCACGCCACCCCTGGCGTGATGCTGATCTCGCCGCCGCCGCACCACGACATCTATTCGATCGAGGACCTGGCTCAGCTCATCTACGACCTGAAGCAGATCAACCCGGACGCCCGGGTCTGCGTGAAGCTCGTCTCCATGACCGGCATCGGCGCCATCGCGGCGGGCGTGGCCAAGGCCAAGGCCGACGTCATCCTCATCTCCGGCAATGTCGGCGGCACGGGCGCCTCGCCCCAGACCTCGATCAAATACGCCGGCGGCCCGGTCGAGATGGGCCTGTCGGAAGCCAACCAGGTCTTGACGCTCAACAACCTGCGCCACTCGGTGACCCTGCGCGCCGACGGCGGCTTCCGCACCGGCCGCGACATCGTCATGGCCGCCATGCTGGGCGCCGAGGAATACGGCATCGGGACTGCGTCACTGATCGCCATGGGCTGCATCATGGTGCGCCAGTGCCACTCCAACACCTGTCCGGTGGGCGTCTGCTCGCAGGATGAACGGCTGCGCGCCAAGTTCACCGGCACGCCGGACAAGGTCATCCGTCTGTTCAGCTTCATCGCCGAAGAAGTGCGCGAAATCCTCGCCTCGCTCGGCGTCCGCAGCCTGCGCGACGTGATCGGCCGCACGGATCTGCTCGCCCAGGTGTCGCGCGGGGCCGAACACCTCGACGATCTAGACCTCAACCCTCTCCTCGTCCGCGCCGACCCCGGTCCCAACGCCGCCTATTCGACGGTCGTGGGCCGCAACGCCGTGCCGGACACGCTCGACGCCGACATCGTCCGCGACGCCGCGCCTCTGCTCGAACGCGGCGAGAAGATGCAGCTGACCTACACGGTGCGGAACACCGCCCGCGCCATCGGCTCGCGCATCTCCAGCCACATCGTGCGCAAGTTCGGCATGAAGGGCCTGCCTGCCGGCCATTTGACCGTCCAGCTCAAGGGCTCGGCCGGCCAGAGCCTGGGCGCCTTCGCTGTGCAGGGCCTGCGCATTGAGCTGACCGGCGAGTCCAACGACTATGTGGGCAAGGGCCTGTCGGGCGCGACCATCGTGGTCCGCCCCTCGCTCCATCTCGCGGCGCCCGAGACCAACGCCCTGATCGGCAACACCTGCCTTTACGGCGCGACGGCGGGCAAGCTGTTCGCCGCCGGCCAGGCGGGCGAGCGGTTCGCGGTGCGCAA
>CANJKM010000018.1 GCA_947474805.1 Caulobacterales bacterium
ACCGTGGGCGCCTGGGGCCTGGGCTGGGAGGTCTGGTGCGACGGGATGGAGGTCAGCCAGTACACCTATATGCAGCAGGTCGGCGGGCTCGACTGCGACCCGGTGGCCGGCGAGCTGACCTACGGGCTCGAGCGGCTGGCCATGTATGTGTTCGGCGTCGACAACGTCTACGACCTGCCGTTCAACAACGCCGGGGTGAAGTACGGCGAGGTGTTCCTGGAGAACGAGCGCCAGCAGTCGGCCTGTAATTTCGAGGCCGCCGACGTCGCCACCCTGCAGCGCCAGTTCGAGGACATGGAGGCGCAGGTGAAGCGGCTGCTCTCCATGACCGCCAGCCAGCCCCTGGTGCTGCCGGCCTACGATCATGTGCTGAAGGCCAGCCACCTGTTCAACGTCATGAACGCGCGCGGGGCGATCGCGGTGGCCGAGCGGGCCAGCTACATCGGCCGCATCCGCGACCTGTGCAAAGCCTGCGCTCAGGCGTGGGTCGAGCTGGAAACCCGCTAATGCCCCAGCTCCTGATCGAACTGTTCTCCGAAGAGATTCCCGCGCGGATGCAGGCCCAGGCGGCCCGCGACTTCGAACGCATGGCCAAGGAAAAGCTGGCCGCGGCCGAGCTCTCCTATGAGAGCCTGACGAGCTACGCCGGTCCGCGTCGCCTGACCCTGGTGGTCGAGGGGCTGCCGCTGGCCCAGGCCGACCGGACCGAGGAGCTGAAGGGCCCGCGCGTCGGGGCGCCGCCGCAGGCGATGGAGGGCTTCCTCAAGAAGGCGGGCCTGACCCAGGACCAGCTGGTCGAGCGCGACGGGGTCTATTACGCCGAGCTCGCCAAGACCGGCCGGCCGACGGCCGAGATCGTGGCCGAGATGGTCGACGCCATCGTGCGCGGCTTCCCCTGGCCCAAGTCGATGCGCTGGGGCTCGGGCACGCTGCGCTGGGTGCGGCCCTTGAAGCGCATCCTCTGCCTGCTGGACGGCAAGGTTGTGAGTTTCGAGGTCGACGGGATCCAGAGCGGAAACCTGACCGAGGGCCACCGGTTCATGGGCAGCGATCACGCGCCCTTCGCGGTGACCGACTTCGCCGACTACAAGCAGAAGCTTTCCGACCATTTCGTCGTGCTGGACGCCGAGGTCCGCAAGGCCCGCATCCTGAACGGCGCCAATAAGCTCTGCGCCGCCGAGGGGCTGACGCTGGTCGACGACATCGGCCTCTTGGAAGAGGTCGCGGGCCTGGCCGAATGGCCGACGCCGATCCTGGGGAAGATGGACCCGTCCTTCCTTGACCTGCCCGCCGAGGTGATCCGCACCTCTATGCGCACGCACCAGAAGTATTTCGCGGTGGCCGATCCGAAGGCCTCGGGCCTCGCGGCCCGGTTCGTGGTCGTCTCCAACATCGAGGCCGCCGACGGCGGCGCGGTGGTCGCGGCCGGCAACGCCAAGGTGCTGTCGGCGCGTCTGTCGGACGCTCGCTTCTTCTGGGATGAGGATCGCAAGACCCCGCTGGAGAGCCGGCTGGAGAAGCTGTCGGGGGTGACCTTCCACGCCAAGCTCGGGACCATGGCCGAGCGGGTGGAGCGGATTGTGGCCCTGGCGACCGAGATCGCCCCCCTGGTGGGCGCTAACCCCAAGCTGGCCGCCATCGCCGCGCGTCTCAGCAAGGCTGACCTCGCCACCGGCATGGTCGGGGAGTTCCCCGAACTGCAGGGGATTATGGGCGGCTATTACGCTCGGCTTGAGCCCTATGCGGGCCGCGCCGCTTCGGGCGAGGTCGAGCCGGACGGTTCGGAGGACCCGATGTCTGGCACCGAGCAGCTGGACCTGTCTCCGGCCCAAGGCTGCACCTGGCCGGTCGGGCTGTCGCGTTCGGACGTGGACGCGGTGGCCGACGCCGTGCGCGACCACTACAAGCCGCAAGGGCCGGGCGACTCCGTGCCGACCGCGCCGACGACTGTGGCGGTGGCCCTGGCCGACAAGCTCGATACGCTCGTCGGCTTCTTCGCCATCGACGAGAAGCCGACCGGCTCCAAGGACCCCTACGCTCTGCGGCGCGCGGCGCTCGGGGTGATCCGGCTGATCCTCGACAGCGGCAGACGGTTCGGCCTCGGCCAGTTCGGCGACGCCGACCTCCTCGCCTTCTTCGCCGACCGGCTGAAGGTCGCGCTGCGCGACCAGGGCAAGCGGCACGATCTGGTCGACGCCGTCTTCGCGCTCGGCGACGACGATCTGGTGCGGATCGTGGACCGGGTCGAGGCGCTGTCGGGCTTCCTCGCCACCGACGACGGCTCGAACCTGCTGGCCGGCTACAAGCGGGCGGTGAACATCCTGCGGGCCGAGGCCAAGAAGAACCCGGCCGAAGAAGCCGAATACGCCGCGTCGCCCGATCCGGCCCTGGCTTCCGCGCCGGAGGAAACCGCTCTGGCGAAGGCTGTGAGCGAGGCTCGCCCGGCGCTCGAATCGGCCATCGAGGGCGAACAATTCGCCGCCGCCATGACCGTGCTGGCGGGCCTGCGCGGACCCGTGGACGGCTTCCTGGACAAGGTGTTCGTCAATGACGATAACCCCGCCGTCCGCATGAATCGCCTTCGGCTGCTGGCCCAGGTCCGCGACCTGGCGAACCGGGTGGCCGACTTCTCTTTGATTTCTCAATAGGGGCTGTGATGGCCGAGTCGCGTTGGGTCTATGGCTTCGGCGGGGGCGGCGCCGACGGCGACGCCTCGATGAAGAACCTGCTTGGCGGCAAGGGCGCGAACCTGGCCGAGATGTGCTCCCTCGGCCTGCCCGTTCCCCCCGGCTTCACCATCACCACCGAGGCCTGCGTCCACTACTATTCCAATGGCATGCAGTACCCGGCGCAGCTGTCGGCCCAGGCGGCCGAGGGCCTGGCCAAGGTCGAGAAGATCACCGGCAAGACGTTCGGCGATCCGGTCAACCCGCTGCTGGTCTCGGTGCGCTCGGGCGCCCGCGCCTCGATGCCGGGCATGATGGACACGGTGCTGAACCTTGGCCTGAACGACCAGACGGTCGAGGGGCTGGCCAAGCTGTCGGGCGACCGCCGCTTCGCCTTCGACAGCTATCGCCGCTTCATCCAGATGTATTCCAACGTGGTGCTGAACCTGGAGCACCACCTGTTCGAGGAGATCCTCGACGACCATAAGGACCGGCTCTACGTCACCGTCGACACGGCGCTGTCGGCCGACGACTGGGAAGCGGTGGTCAAGGACTATAAGGACGCCGTGGCCCGCGAGCTCGGCCGTCCCTTCCCGCAGGAGCCGCAGGAGCAGCTGTGGGGCGCGGTGGGCGCCGTCTTCGCCAGCTGGATGAATGACCGCGCCAAGTTCTATCGCCGGATGCACGACATCCCCGAGAGCTGGGGCACGGCGGTCAACATCCAGTCGATGGTGTTTGGCAATATGGGCGAGACCTCGGCCACCGGGGTCGCCTTCACCCGCAACCCCTCGACCGGCGACAACCGCCTCTATGGCGAGTTCCTGATCAACGCCCAGGGCGAGGATGTGGTGGCGGGCATCCGCACGCCGCAGAACCTGACCAAGGCCGCCCGCGAGGAAATGGGCGAGAACTCGCCCTCGATGGAAGAGGCGATGCCGGTGGTGTTCGCCGAGTTCAAGGCGGTGGTCGAGCGGCTGGAACGCCACTACCGCGACATGCAGGACATCGAGTTCACGGTCGAACAGGGCCGGCTCTATATGCTGCAGACCCGCAACGGCAAACGCACCGCCAAGGCGGCGCTGAAGGTCGCCTGCGATCTGGTGGCCGAGGGCGTGATCCAGGAGGACGAGGCGGTCACCCGCGTCGAGCCGCAGAGCCTGGATCAGCTGCTGCACCCGACCATCGATCCGACGGCGCACCGCGACGTGATCGCCACGGGCCTGCCCGCCTCGCCCGGCGCGGCGACCGGCCGGATCGTGCTGAACGCCGACGAGGCCGAGCGCCTGGGGGCGATCGGCGAGAGCGTCATCCTGGTCCGCGAGGAGACCTCGCCCGAAGACATTCACGGCATGCACGCCGCCCGGGGCGTCGTCACCGCGCGGGGCGGCATGACCAGCCACGCCGCCGTGGTGGCGCGCGGCATGGGCCGGCCCTGCGTCTGCGGGGTGGGCGAGCTGCAGATCGATCAAGGTAGAGGCGAGCTGCGCACCCGCGGCCGGACCTTCAAGGTCGGCGAGGTGATCACCATCGACGGCTCGGCCGGGGAAATCCTCGCCGGCGCCCTGGCCATGGTCGAGCCGGAGATGAGCGGCGACTTCGCCAAGCTGATGGGCTGGGCCGACAAGGCGCGCCGGCTGAAGGTCCGCGCCAACGCCGAGACCCCGCTCGACGCCAAGACCGCCCGCCAGTTCGGCGCCGAGGGCATCGGCCTCTGCCGCACCGAGCATATGTTCTTCGAGGAAGACCGGATCGCCGCCGTGCGCGAGATGATTCTGGCCGACGACGAGAAGGGCCGCCGCGCGGCCCTGGCCAAGATCCTGCCGATGCAGCGGGCCGACTTCGTCGAGCTGTTCACCATCATGGCCGGACTGCCGGTGACCATCCGCCTGCTCGACCCGCCGCTGCACGAGTTCCTGCCGCACACCGACGCCGAGCTCGACGCCCTGGCCGCCTCAGCGGGCCTGGACGCGGCCAAGCTGAAGCGCCGCAAGAACGAGCTGGCCGAGACCAACCCGATGCTGGGCTGGCGCGGCTGCCGGCTGGGCGTCGCCTTCCCGGAAATCTACGAAATGCAGGTGCGGGCCATCTTCGAGGCCGCCTGCAGCCTGACCAAGGCGGGGACCTCAGCGCCCGAGCCCGAGGTCATGCACCCCCTGGTCGCCAAGAAGGAAGAGATGCGGTTCCTGCGCGAGCTGACCGACCGCACCGCGCAGGCGGTGATGGCCGAGCAGGGCGTGACGCTGCAGTATCAGGTCGGGACCATGATCGAGCTGCCGCGCGCGGCGATCCGGGCCGATGAGCTGGCCGAATACGCAGAGTTCTTCTCCTTCGGCACCAACGACCTGACCCAGACCACCTTCGGGATCAGCCGAGACGATAGCGGCAAGTTCCTGGACTACTATCTGCGCAAAGGGATCATCGAGAAGGACCCCTTCGTGACCCTCGACCAGGAGGGCGTCGGCGACCTGATCAGCATCGCGACCGAGCGCGGCCGCAAGACCCGCCCGGACATCAAGATGGGCATCTGCGGCGAACACGGCGGCGACCCGGCCTCGATCGACTTCTGCGAACGGGCTGGCCTGGACTACGTGTCGTGCTCGCCTTACCGGGTGCCGATCGCGCGGCTGGCCGCGGCTCAGGCGGCGCTGGCGGCGAAAGCGAAGGCGAAGGGCTAGCCTCGGTCGCGGCGCAGCCGGGACATAAGACCGCCCAAGACCGCACATAGGTCGCGGGGCGAGGAGATTCCCATGATCCTGAGGTTCACGGTTTCAGCGCTCGTCGCCCTGGCGGTCACCCTCCCGGCGACGGCGGCCGAGATTTCGCCCGACCAGAAGTTCAACGTCATGGGGTCGGCCAGTTGCGCGAACTGGCCCAAGATCGGCCGACTGACCTCCGCCGCCAAGGCGGTGCCGCTGAACTGGGTGCTGGGGTTCGTCAGCGGGCGGGCGCTGGAGACCAACCCCGCGCTGCTGCCCCTGATCAATCCCGACGAGATCGATCCCTGGCTGACCGCCTATTGCGCCGAGCATCCCATGAACGCCCTGCCGGCGGCCGCGCTTCAGTTGGCCAAAGAGCTGGAGGCCAAGCTTCCGCCGCCGCCTCCGCCCCCGGTGGTGGAGCCGCCGATGTTCAGGCCGGCCCTGGCGCCCGACCCCGCTCCGGCCGCCAAGCCCAAGCCGGCGGTCAAGCGGAAGGCGCCCGTCCGCAAGGCGCGTTAGAGGTAGGCGATCCAACGCCCGAGCCCGACGGCGCCGAGCCAGCAGGCCAGGGAGAGCCCGGCCATGGTCCGCGCCAGGTGCGGGGGCGTCTCGTTCTCCAGGTCGCCGAACAGGCGGCGGAAGAGGAGGGCGTTGACGAGGGCGACGGCGATCAGGGCGAGTTTGATCCGCAGCACCGTCGAGTCCAGCAGCGGCCCGGCGTCGGCGGCGTAGAGCATGAAACCTGTGATCGCCTGGATCAGCAGGCCCGCGATGGCCAGCGGGGTCAGCATCCGCGAGAGGGGCCCGAGCGGGATGCGCTTGCCGTAGCCCATGATCCGCAGGTCCACGACCCCGATGCCGCCGACAAGCAGAATGACGCCCGCCACATGGGCGAGGTTGACCACGGGATAGAGGTTCCGCACTCCGCCGCGCATGGCGTCGCCGAGGCCGGAGGCTTCGAGCGCGGCGGCCCAGGCGGCGAGGTCCAAACCCGCTAACGCAGGCTGGTGGTCTTGCCGCCGATGGTGATGGCGTTGGCCTTCATCTCCCACCGGCTCAGGTCGAGGTTGCGGTGGCCTTCGAGCCTGACCGTCGTGCCGGGCTTCAGGACCGCTTCTGTGATCCCGCGCGACTCCATGCGCGTGATGGGCGCCAGGGTGACCTGCCACTTGCGGCCCCCCGAGGTGAGATCGATCTCGCCGTGCGGGTTGCGGTAGCGGACGGCTTCGATCTTGCCTTCCAGCACCGTGACCTTGTCGTTCTCCTGGCCGGCCCAGCCGTGATGGGCGAGGGCGGCGGAGGCGGGCAGGGCGGCGATGGCGGCGGCGACGAGGATGATGGACGACTTACGCACGGTCGGTCTCCTTGGCTGTTCCCACTCAACGCGGAAGAATATCACGCCCAGCGCAGGGCGGTGTGTTTCGTAGCGTGACTAGGCCAGCGGCAGGGATAGACCCGGCGCCGAGGTGGACACCAGCCCCTCGCGGCGGAAGCGGAACAGCTCGGCGGGGCGGCCGCCGGTGTCGGGTTCGAGGCGGCCGAGGCCCTCGACCAAGCCGGTGCGGACGATCATGCGGCGGAAGTTCTGTTTGTGCAGGGGCACGCCCGAGACCGACTCCACCGTGCGCTGCAGGGCCGAGAGGGTGAAGGTCGCGGGCATCAGCTCGAACACCACCGGGCGGTACTTCAGCTTGCCGCGCAGCCGGCCGAGCGCGGTGGCCAGGATGCGGCGGTGGTCGCCGGCCATCGGCTCGCCCAGCCTTGAGCCCAGAGCCTCGCCGCTCTCGCCGCGTACACGGGCCCGGTCGCGTTCGGCCTCGGGCGCGAGGCCGGCTTCATAGAGGAGCTCGTAGCGCTCCAGCACCCGCTCCTCGTTCCAGCGGGCGCCGTCGAGCGCGAAGAGGAGCCGGACCCGGACTTGGCGTTCGGGCTGGCTGTCGGCCCAGGCCAGCAGGGCCGGAACGATGGCCTCGTCGATCACGGGGGGGCGGCCGCGCCGCCAGTCCTCATAGGGGAAAAAACGGCTCCAGGGGGCCCAGTCGGCGGCGATGGCGGGGGCCTCGCCGGCGGTGGGGGTGAGGGCGAGGTAGCCGACCGAGACGACGCGCGCCGCGCCGGGGCCGGTCTCGCCGCCGAGGTCGGCGAGGGGCGCGTCGCGACCCTTGTCGCCGAAGGTGTAGAGCTGCTCGACATAGCCGAGCTCAAAGCCGGTCTGCTGGGTCACGAAGGCGCGCAGAGCGAGCTCGAAGGTGCGGTCGGCGTCCGGGTCGAACGGGCCGGCGGGCAGGGCGCGCGGGCCGTCGCCGCGCACGGTCAGGGTGGCGATCTCGCCGCCGCGCACGCCCATCACCACGGCCGACAGGCCGATGACTACATTGCCGGTCATTCGGTGTCGAAGGCCTGGGCGCGGGGCTCAAGGTCGATCGCCTCGGCCAGAATGTGGAAGCGGTCGAGATAGCGGGCTTGCGCCTCGCCTGCCGGCTGAGGGTCGATCCTCAGCGGATAGCCCTGCGGCGGCGCGCCGAAGAAGCCCTCGGCCTCGACCGGGTTGAAGCCCGCCAGCTGGATCGCCTCGTAATAGGCGCAGGCGCGGTCGGCCTGCTTGATCAGGCTCTTGATCTTGACCGGGATCTTTGGCGGCAGCTGGAAGCGCAGGTGGATGGCTGTCTCCAGCCGCTCCTCGAAGCTCTTGTAGTCGTAGCCGAGCGCCGCCTTGAAGGGCGAGATCATGTCGCCGATCACATATTCGGCCGCGTCGTGCAGCAGGGCCGCGAGCCGCCAGCGGGCGGACAGGCCCGGCTGGATGTGGGCGCAGAGATCCTCGACGACCAGGCTGTGCTGGGCGACGGAAAAGGCGTGGTCGCCGGTGGTCTGGCCGTTCCAGCGGGCGACGCGCGCGAGGCCGTGGGCGATGTCCTCGATCTCGATGTCGAGCGGGGAGGGGTCGAGCAGGTCGAGCCGGCGGCCCGACAGCATCCTCTGCCAGGCGCGGGGCGGATCGCCGCGGCCCTTGCGGGATGGTTTGGGAAGCCCCTTGGCCAAGCTGCGCCTTTCCCCTCTTGAGTCTTTGGAACTGAAGCATTGCGGGCGCAAGATCAACCACCGCGCAAGCGAGGGAGGATACCAATGAGCTGGGCGACCATCCTGACACCCCTGACCGGGGCACAAAGCGACAAGGCGATCCTGGAGGCGGGAGCCGCCCTGGCCGCGCCCTTCGGGGCCGAGCTACGCGCCGCGCACGCGCCCGCCGACGCCGCCGACCTGATGCCCTGGATGGGCGAGGGGTTCATGGGCGGGGTGCAGATGGCCGCGCTCGAAAGTCTGAAGGAGGCGGCCCAGGCGGGCGAGGCGGCGGCCAGCGCCAGCTTCGCGGCGGTGGGCTATGCCAAGAAGAGTTTCCGCTCCCTGGCCTCGCCGGTCTGGTCGTCGCTGTGCATGGAGGCGCGACTGGCCGATGTGGTGGTGTTCGGCCCGGAGCCGGCGTGCGGCAAGGGGGCCTTGGTCGAGGCTTTCCAGCAGATTCTGATGGAGGAACGCCGGCCCGTGCTGGTGGCGCGCCGCAAGCCAGATCCCCAGGCGCCGGTCGCGGTGGCCTGGGACGGCGGGCGCGAGGCCAGTCGCGCCGCCCGCGCGGCCATTCCCTGGCTGCAGAAGGCGGCGGAGGTGACGGTGCTGGCCGCGCCCCAGGCGACCCCGCGCGACTTTCAGCCCGAGCGGCTGGTCGAGCATCTGGCCGAGCGCGGGGTGAAGACGAAACTGAAGCTTTTGACGGTCTCGAACGACGCGGGCCAGGCGATCCTGGAGAACGCCCTGGCGTTGGGCGCGGGGATGCTGGTGGCCGGCGCCTTCGGCCATCCGCGCTTCCAGCAGTTCATCTTCGGCGGCGCGACGCGGACGCTGATGCAGAGCGAAGACGGGCCGAGTTTGTTCCTGTCGCACTGAGCTTACCGCCCACCCCCCGCGGAGGCGGGGGCCCAGGTTTAGGCCGTGCGGTGAGGTTTGGAGGAGGACGTGGCTGCACTCAAGTCGAAGCCCTGGCTGGCAGCATTCGCGCTCCTGGTCGGCCTCGGGGGTTGTCGTCCCGGCGAGTCCGTGTGGAATCGAACCCTAGGTGAAACCGAACTTGAATTGGTCTGTCGCGGCAATCTGGAGACTTTCCAACGGCGCGTGCTGCGCGTGGGCGTCGTCCGAAACCTCAAAATTGTGGCTGCTGGCAACTCTGCGCGCGTGATGTTCGACGGCCAGACGTTCGAGACAACCGTTGAACGCGGAAAATACCGAGGCGTCTGGCTTAAAGAAAAGGCAGGCCCCGTTTATTTCTCGTACCTGCCCGACGATCCGGCGGCCGTCCTAAAATATGCACGGAACGATGACCCAGAAGAGCCCTGGTTTTCGGGTCGGTGCCGTCCATCACCATAAGAGGCCGCCAACCTTCAGAGGATGGCGGCCTTCATAAAAAACCTGGGTCCCCGCCTTCGCGGGGATGAGCGGGCTTCTTAGATGATCCGCTTCACCGAGACCGGATCGGAAGCCGGGAAGGTTTCCTCGACGCCTTCGTCGAGCAGGTCTTCCTGGTGGGCCTTGGGAAGGGCGTTGGCCGAGTCTTCCGGGTTGGCGGTGGTGGTCTCGGACGGGTGAACGGCTTTCGCGATCGGGGCGGGCGTCTGCATAGCGGTCTCCATCATTGCCAGGAGACAACGCGAAGCCGGCGCGGGACGTTCCGGTCAGACCCTCGAGAGTTCGCCCACGGCGGCGGCGACCTGCGCCATCACCGGCTCCCACTGGTTATAGGCCTGCGGGAGGAAGACCCGGACCTGCGGGTACCAGGGGTAGCGGTCGGTGCCGAGCCGGGGCCAGGCGCCGGGGGTCGAGATCAACCACACCGCGCCGCCGGCGGCGGCGGCGATGTTGGTGGTGGCGTTTGCCGGACCGACGGTCAGGTCGAGCGCGCAGCAGAGGGCGGCGAGGTCGGCCAGATCGTCCTTCAGGTCGATGCCGGGCGGGGTCCAGATGTCGAGCCCGAGCTCGGCCTTGGCCGCCGCGATTCGCCGTACTGCAGATTGACGAAGACTACGCCCGGGGTCTGCAGCACCGGCTTCCAGGCCTCGAAGGGCGAGAAGTAGCGGTAGCGGCCGGAATCGACCCGCAGGCTCTTCCAGAGCACCCCGACCTTGGGGCCGGGCCCGAGCTGATCCAGCTGCGCCTTCCAATAGGCGACCCGCGCGGGATCGGCGCTGAGGAAGTTCGGACGGGGCGGGAAGGCGTCGACCGAGCGGCGGAAGCCGCGCAGCAGCGAGGCCATGGGCGCCCAATAGTCGATGTCGGTCCGCGCCTGCATAAAGGGGGCGATGCGGACGGTGTGGTGATCGATCTTGGCCGTGGCGTGCTCGCCGACCTCGATGGTCGGAAAGGACTGTTGGAACAGGGGCACGAGCCGCTTCTCGACGGCGAGCGACAGACGGCCGTCGGGGCCGAGCGCCTCGATCACGTCGGGCAGGACGTTGGCGAACAGCACCTCGTCGCCCAGCCCCTGCTCGCCGAGCAGCAGCAGCCGCTTGCCTTTCAGATCCGTGTCCGGCGTCCAGGCCGGGGCCTCGCAGACGAAGTGGGTGACGTCGGCGTAGTGCGGATCGAGCCGCTCCTCGTAGGCGTCCCAGCCGGTTTCGAGGTCGCCCGAGGCGATCAGGATGGTGGCGCGGGCCAGGCGCATCATCGAGCGCTCGCTTTCGAGCGTCACGCCTGGGATCGAGGCTTCGCAGTCGGTCAAGGCCTGTTTCAGGTCGCCGAGCGCGAGCAGGGCGTTGGCGCGGTTGTAGCGGGCCTTGGCGAAGCCGGGATCGTGGGTCAGGGCCTCGTTGAAGAAGGTGGTCGACTGCTCCATTTCGCCCATCTCGGCCATGATGGTGCCGAGCGTGTTCCAGAGCATGGCGTTGTCGGGGCGCTTCAGCAGGGCCGGCCGGACGGTCTCGATGGCTTCGGCGAAGCGCAGCTGGTCGCGCTGGCAGCAGGCGACGTTGTTGACCCCGTCGGCGCTGTCGGGACGGCTGATCAGATAGTGGCTGAAGAGGCTGAGCGCCTCTTCCTTCATGCCCATGGCGTAGGCGAGGCGGCCCAGGTCGTTGGCCAGCTCCGGCTCATTGGGGTTCAGCTTGATCGCCGTGTCGTAGCAGCTGAGCGCGGTGGTGTAGTCGCCGGCCTTTTCGCGGGCCACCGCCAGGACGTGCCAGGCGACGGCGCACTGCTCGTCGACCTCCAGCGCCTTGAGGGCGAGGTCGGCGGCCTCCTTGTGCCGGTCGGCCTGAACCTCGATCACCGCCTGCTGCAGCAGAGGCAGGACCGCCTGGAGCTTCAGCGCCGAGACCGCGTCGGTCAGGCGGCGCATGGCGTCGGGCGAGGCCGAATCCCCGACCGCGCCGGCGACCACCCGCGGCTTGGCGGGAGCGGCGGTGGATTGCAGCAGGGAGGCGCGGGAGGTTGCGGCGCGAGTCATGCACAGATCAGGCGTTATTATGCTTAATCGTTCGCTAAGGCCGGACCCGGTCCGGCGCTTCGGCAAGACCGTATTAACCATAGTCTCCCTAAGCTCTGCGCTATCTCGCCGGTCAGAACGACCGTCCGTCGGCCTTGCGCCCGCGCGGCGCCATCAAGGAGCCAGTCGATGCCTTTGAAGCTTTCGCTGAAGCCGGGAGAGCGGTTCGTCCTCAATGGGGCGGTGGTTCAGAACGGCGATCGCCGCGGCGTTTTGGTGTTGCAAAACAAGGCCTCCGTTCTGCGCGAGAAGGACATCATGCAGGCTGAGGACGTCACCTCTCCCTCCCGGCATATCTATTTCCCGGTGATGATGATGTACCTCGATGAGGCACAGGCTCACCGCTACTACGATGAGTTCGCCCTGCGGCTTTCCGAATTCATGAGCGTGATTCGAAATGCCGACGTTCTTGGTGAATGCGTAACGATCTCCAGGCACGTTATGGCCCGAGAATACTATCGGGCCCTGATGGCCTGCCGAAAATTGATCGACTACGAGGACGAGAGGATCGGGCTGAATGTCGTTTCAGGTCTATCAGCAAGCCGCGCGGCAGGCTGACACCCCTCGCGAGACCGAGTACCGCCTGTTCGGCGACGTGACCCGCGCGCTTATCGAAGCGTCCAAGGTTCCCGCCGACGACTTCTCTACCCGGATCGACGCGCTCGACTGGAACCGCCGCCTGTGGAGCGTGCTGGCGAGCGACTGCGCACGTGAGGACAACCTGCTGCCGGTCCCGCTGCGGGCCCAGATCATCTCGCTCAGCCTGTGGGTCAACCGCCACACCTCGGCGATCATGCGGCGCGAGGAGGAGTTCGAGCCTCTGATCGAGGTCAACCGCATCATCATGCAGGGCCTGCAACGGCCCGAAGCGGCCTAGCCCTAGCCGTCGCCGCCTCGGCGGCAAAACCTGCCCGGCGGCAGTTCCGCCCCGGATAAGCTTGGCCGCATCCGGCCGATGCCCGATAAATTCGTCATGAATACAAAGAGCTGGCCTCGCGTTCGCGTGGCCCGTCGCTTGCGTTGCCCCGCGCAGGCCAGAAGGCTCCCCGGCTGAATGCCGGCTTCACTCTCCGACCAGAATGGAAGGAAATCCTATGTCGAATTCCGTGAACTCGAACCTGGGCGCCATTATCGCCCTGCAAAACCTCAACGCGACCAACCAGGCCTTGTCTCAAACTCAATCGCGCATCAACACCGGCCTAAAGATATCCAGCGCCAAGGATAACGGAGCCATTTGGGCGATCGCCCAGAACCAGCGCTCCGACGTCTCGGCTCTGGATGCGGTGAAGGATTCGCTGAACCGCGGTCAGAGCACCATCGAGGTGTCGATCTCGGCGGGCGAGACGATTTCTGATCTTTTGAACCAGATGAAGCAGAAGGCCCTGGCCGCCACCGACGCCTCGCTCGACACAACGTCGCGCTCGGCTCTGAACGACGACTTCAAAGCGCTGCGCAACCAGATCGCCAAGACAGTCGCTAGCGCCAGCTTCAACGGGGTGAACCTGCTGAAGACGGCGGCGACCAACCTGATCGCCCTGTCCGAAGCCACCGGCACGTCCAAGCTGACCGCCGTGGCCCAGATCATGGGGCTCGGGGCCGGCGGTTCGGTGATCACTGTCGCCGCGACCGCGTCGTTCAACTCGTCGGCGACGGCCTCGACCATCCTTGCCCAGATCTCGACCTCGATCACTCAGGTCAACGCCGCCGTCGCCAAGCTCGGCGTCGCGGCCAAGTCCTTCCAGCTCCAGAACGACTTCGTGTCCAAGCTTTCGGACGTGCTGACGACTGGGATTGGGAACCTGGTGGACGCGGACGTGGCCAAGGAAAGCGCCAACCTCACCGCGCTGCAGACCAAGCAGCAACTTGGGGTCCAGGCGTTGTCGATCGCCAACCAGGCGCCTCAGATGATGCTCTCCCTGTTCAAATAGGGTCGCGAGCGCCGGACGGGAGACTTTCTCCCGTCCGGCGTCCCCTTTCTCCGTCTTCCCGGCGGCGCCCGGCAAAAAGCGCCACATGGCCCGGCAGGATTTGCCCGGCGCCAAGCCCCACCCGGCCAATAAGTTCTAGGTTTATGGGTGGTTAATACAATAAAATCAGTAATTTAGCTATTTGAGCGGCCGCCAGAAACTGGCCCGGCCCTTGCAGGTTCGATCCTGGGCAAAAAGCCCCCGGCCGTCAAAACGACGTCGGATACCTTGAAAAGGAACCCGCGCAATGAATAGCGTGAACACCAATGTCGGGGCGATGGTCGCCCTGCAGAACCTCAACGTCACCTCCAATCAACTGGGCACCGTTCAGAACCGGATCAACACCGGCCTGAAAGTCGGCTCGGCCAAGGACAACGGCGCTATCTGGGCCATCGCCCAGAATTCGCGTTCGGACATCGCCGCCCTCGACTCCGTCAAGGATTCGATCCAGCGCGGTCAGTCCACGGTGGACGTGGCCAAGGAAAGCGCCAACCTGACCGCCCTGCAGACCAAGCAACAGCTCGGTATCCAGGCGCTGTCGATCGCGAACCAGTCGTCGAGCATCATGCTCTCGCTGTTCCGCTAAGCGTTAAGCGCGGCGGCGCGCCCCGGCGGGGCGCGCCGCCATCGTTTCTTCCACCCCAAGAGGGGGCGCGGCTCCGCAAGGAGCGTGATCCAGGAGATGATCGACAAGATAGGATCCCCGGCCGCCGCAGACTTCACCGCCGAGCGCCAACCGCAACCCAAGCCCTTTAAGGCCAAGGCCCCGAAAGAGGTCGAAGCCCCGCCGCCGCCGGCTCCCAAGCCGGCCGACGGCCTGAGACTGGTGATCGAGCGGGGCGAGAGCGGTTACGTCTACAAGCTGATCGATCGGAATACCGGCATGGTGGTCAACGCCATTCCCCGCTCGGCGATCGGCAAGCTGGCGGAGAGCCCGGACTACACCTCGGGCAATCTGATCAGCACCACGGCCTAAACTTCAGGTCGCCGACCCTCGGGCCGCTAGCCCGTCGTGGTTAACGATCTGCTTACACACCGCCGCTAACGTCTCTCCCATAGGGCAGAGGCGCGATTCGTCGTGAGCGCATCTCTTCCCTTTCCGGGCGCTCGAAACGCGCCTTTCGCTTGGAGGAAGAGCCATGACGATCAGCGTGAACAGCAATGCGTCCGCGCTTACCGCTCTGCAGAACCTCAACAAGACCAACGACTCGATGACGGCCAACCAGACCCGCATCTCAACGGGGCTGAAGGTCGGAACGGCGAGGGACAACGCGGCCATCTACGCCATCGCCCAGAAGCAGCGGGCCTCGGTCAGCGCGCTCGGGGCGGTCACGGACAGCTTGAACCGCGCGACCTCGATCGCCGACGTGGCCTCCGCCGCCGGCGCCTCGATCTCCGACGCCCTGAACAGCATGAAGCAGAAGGTGCTGGCGGCGACCGATCCCTCCTACGACACCAACAGCCGCGCGGCGCTCAACGCCGACTTCCGCTCGCTGATCCGCCAGATCCAGCAGATCGTGCAGAACTCCAGCTTCGACGGCTCCAACATTCTGGACGGTTCGCTGGCCACCGGGCTGAAGTTCCTGTCGAACGCCGAGGCCACGGCCTATGTCACCCTATCCACCCAGAACCTGTCGCTGGGCGGCGCCATCATCACCATGGCGGCGACGGCGTCGATCAACACCGTCACCAACGCCACGACGATCCTGGGCCAGCTGAACACCTCGATCACCAACGTCAACCTGGCCCTGGCCAACTTGGGCTCGCAGGCGAACCAGATCGCCAACCACAACAAGTTCGTCTCTAAGCTGACCGACGCGCTCAACATGGGCATCGGCAATCTGGTCGACGCCGACATGGCGTCGGAAAGCGCCAAGCTCCAGGCCCTGCAGGTGCAGCAACAGCTAGGGGCCCAGGCGCTGTCGATCGCCAACCAGGGCCCGCAGATCATCCTGTCCCTGTTCAAATAGGCCGATGATCGAGCTGCGCGACCTCGAGGGGGCCGACGCGCAACGCCTCTACGACTGGCGGCGCGACAGCGAAGTCGACCGCTGGATGTACAAGCTGCCGCCGGCGAGCTTCGAGGCGCATCAGACCTGGCTCGACCGTTTCCTGACCGACCCGGACCGGGTGGGCTGGGTCATCCTCGCCGACAAACAGCCCGTAGGCCTTCTGACGCTCACGGGGCTCACCGGTATGCTCATGCGCGGACAGTGGGGCTGGTACATCGGCGACGCCGCCGCGCGCGGACGCGGGGCGGGCCGCGCGGCCCAGGCGCTGGGGCTCGACAAGGCGTTCGGCGAGCACGGGCTGCAGAAGGTCTGGTCGGAAGTCCTGGCCGACAACGAGACTGCGCTGAAAGCCCAGGCGGCGGCGGGCTTCCTCCGCGAGGGCTATCTGCGGCGGCACGCCTATAAGCACGGCGAATATCACGACGTGGTGCTGCTCGCGATCCTCGCCGACGAGTGGGCCGCGCGCCGGCCCGCGGTGATGAAAAACCTCAAGGCTTCGGGGCTTATAGCCCCCTAAGGAGGGCGCGGGCGACCCGCTCGGCCCCTCTTCCATCGACCAGTTCGGACGCCGCCCGGCCCATTGCTCGCCGGGCGTTGGGATCGGCTTGAAGCCGCTCGACCTCGGCCGCGATCGCCGCCGGGGCGACCTCACCGGCCTCGCCCAGCACCGTCGCCGCGCCGGCCGCCTTCAGGGCCGCGCCGTTGTCCTTCTGATTGTCGGCGGCGAGCATGACCAAGCTGGGCAAGCCCAGGACGCACCGCTCCCAGGCCGAGCCGCCGGCGGCGCCGATGGCGAGATCGGCGGAGACCATCAAGGCGTCCATGGCCTCGGCGTCGAACATCAGGTTCACGCGCGGGTCGGCCGCGGCGAGCCGCATGAGGGCGGGCCGGCTGGCGGCGCCGCTCCCGACCGCGACGTCGATCCGCTGGATAAAGCTCAAGCCTTTCAGGGCTTCCAGCGCGGCGACCGCTCCGCCGCCGACGTCGCCCAGCCCGGTCGAGACCAGCACCCGGCGGACGCCCTGGGGCCGTCGGAGACGGGCGAGGGCCTCGGTTCGCCGCGTCCTCAAGGACGGGGCTGTGAGGGCGTAGCGCAGGCCGAGCAGCAGCTCGGTTCCGGGCTGGATCAGGGCGCGGTAGTCGGAGGGCTTGCGGGCCGGGGAGGGGTCGATCAGCGCGTCGCAGCGGTGGCGGCGGCCGGGCCAGTCCTCCATCGCCGCCACCCGGGCGCCCCGGGCTGCCCAAGCGGCTTCCAGATCCTGGTCGAAGCCGTAGCCGTCGACGATCGCGAGATCGCAGGGCGCGGGCTCAGGACCCATGCGGCCGAAACGGGTCAGGCGCGGTAGGGCCTCGAAGGTCTCGTCCCGCGCGGCGAAGGCGATCTGAGCGTCCGGCTCGATCGCCTGGATCGCCTCGGCCAGGGCGAGGCAGCGTAGGGCGTGGCCGGCGCCGGTCGCCGCGTCGCCCTCGGTTCGGAACACAATTTTCACTTGGAGGGCGCCGGTTCGAACACGGGGGCGCCGAAGCTGACGCCGCCGAAGGGGGAGGGGCCGCCCTGGGGCGGGATGGTCAGCGGCGTCCCCAGTTGGCCGGGCGCCAAGGCGGGCAGGCCGGCGGGGCGGGGTGGGGGCGCAACCTCGGAGAGGACGCTGAGGCGGGCCGGCTGGATGGCCCAGACATAGCGGCGCAGCAGGGCCACCCCGATCAGGCCGTCGACGCCCTGGAATACGCCGTCGCGGCCGTCGCCGGCCTGGGCGATCCGGACCAGGGGATTGGCGCAGACGAAGTCGCCAAAACGCATGGCTTCGGGGCGGAAGCCCAGAACCCGGGTGAGATCGGACTGGCCGCCGGGGCCGCGCACGACGATCTTGGGCGCGTCGCGATAGGCGGGATTGTCGGCGATCCTCGCGTGGTAGCCGGACGAGATGGTCATCTCCTGCGCCCCGGTGTCGAAAGCGAAACGGCCCTCGGCCTCGGGCAGACCGCCCAGCAGAACGGCGCCGCCGCGCCCGATCTCGGCCCGCACGGCGGTCCCTCCTTCCGAGGCGGCGGGACCCAGCGACAGGGTGCGTGCGCCGAGGGACAGCACCGCGCCCTCGGCCAGCAGTGGGTAGCCGATCAGGCCGCTGTTGCCTTCCAGCCGCTGGTCGGGCCAGACAACGAGGTTGGCCGGGGCCGGCGTCGTGCCGCCGACGCTGAAGCGTTCGACCCGGACCACGGAACTGTCGCCGCCGCCGTCATAGGCCCGGAGGCGCCGGCGCCCGACGACGGGGAGGTTCAGCCGGGTCGCCAGGCTCTCGGAAATCACATGGGCGGGCGAGCCGGTGTCGAGGACGAAGCTCATGCCGCCCTGACCATTGATCCCGACCGGCAGGAAGAAGCGGGCGCGCGCCTCGGTGAGGCTAATTTCGACCGGCGCGGCGCTGACGAGCCGGGGGCGGGCGAACGCGGTCGCCGCGGCCAGCAGGGCCAGGGTTTCGCGGCGGTCGGGGTGGCTGGCCATCAAGGCCACTATAGGCGGCTTGCGCCGATGTCGAAAACGGCTCCCGCTTAACGCCTTGGCAGGCACGCGCGGGGCATACTGGCGCGGGATGACCGTAACCATCGATACGAGCGTGCTCACCGCCTATTACGCCGCCAAGTCCGGCGTGGGCGCGGCTGCGTCCGGCGGGAAGCCCAAGACGACGGCCAAGACCCCCACGCCGCCTTGGTCGCTGGAGTCCAAGGCCCCGCGCGCCAGCGACCTGGTGAAGTCGGTGATGGCCGGCCAGCGCTTCGTCGATCCAGGCTCGGCCAAGCTCGATGTCGCCTCCGCGCCCGACGACTACCGAAAGCTCTTCGCCCTCTATCAGGGCCTCAACGCCCTGCAGGGCCTGGCCGACCAGGCCGCCGCCAAGGGCGTCTCCGACGCCGAGAAGACCCGTATTCGCGCCCGCTTCAACGAGGGCATGGCCGAGATCGGCAAGTTCGTCGACGAAGCCGACTTTGATCTGTTTCAGCTGGCCCAGGGCCAGGCCGCCGCCAAGCTGACCACCAACGCCGGGGTCAGGGTCGAGACCGACGCCTACAGCACCGGCACGCTTTGGACCGGCGCCTCCTCGGGCCTGCCGCCCGCCTTCCAGGGCAATGTCGCCTTCTCGCTGAGCGTGAAGAAGGGAACCAACACCATACCGGTGGCGGTCGATCTGAACGAAATGGGCGCGACGCCGCGCACGATGGCCAATGTGGTCATCTATCTGAACGACAAGCTGTCCGCGGCGGGACTGACGACGCGGTTTGTCAACCAGCGCACGCCGGGCGCCGACAAGACCATCCAGGTCGGCGGCAAGCCCGTGGTCGTCGGCCAGGAGCCCGACAGCTACGCCCTGAAGATCAAGGGCGACTCGACCGAGGTCCTCACCTTCACCGCCCCGGCCTCCGCGCCCTCGGTCTATCTGGCCGGCGGGACGGGGCGCGACACCGATAAGCTCGATCCCGCGCTGCAGCTGACCAAGCTCGAAGCCGGGGCCGCCGACATCGCCGGCGCCGGCGCTAACGGCAAGGTGTTCGCCAAGGGCCTCGACGCCGGGGTTTCGGCCGTCAAATCGCAGGTCGTCTCCTCGGACGGCTCGCTCTATGTGCTGGCCGAGGTCGACGGTCTGGTCGACAGCCAGTCGATCAAGGGCGCGTCCGACCTCGCCCTGATGAAGTACGACCCCGCCGGCAACCTGATCTACACCCGCACGCTGGGCGCCTCGACGAGCGCGTCAGGCTACGCCCTGGCCGTCTCGGCCGACGGCCAATCGATCGCGGTGGCGGGCTCGGTGACGGGGGTGCTGGACCTCGGCGACGCGGGCAATGACGCCAAGGTCGCCGACAGTTTCGTCTCGGTCTTCACCGCCGCGGGCGAGGAGAGCTGGACCCAGCGCAGCGGCGCGACCGCCGAAGATAAGGCCACCGGCGTGGCCTTCGCCGCCGACGGCTCGGTCTATGTCACCGGAACCACGTCCTCGGCCATGCCCGGCGCGACCGCCGTGGGCGGCCAGGACGCCTATCTGCGTGGCTATTCGGCCGCGGGCGCGGTCAAGTTCACCACCCAATACGGCACGGCGGGGACCGACGGCTCGGCCGGCCTCGTCGTCGACGGCAACTCGGTGCTGGTCGCCGGGACCGAGAGCAATTCGGCGGTGCTCCGGCGCTTCGATCTGCAGCCGACCGGCGCGCCGACCCTGGCCGCCACCCGCAGTCTCGGCCCCCTGAACGGCGGAACCATCGCCGGCATCGGCCTGATGGCCGACGGCTCGGTCGTGCTGGCCGGTTCGACCACCAACGGAGCCCTTTCGGTCGGAACCACGACGACCGGCTATCCCGGTCAGCAGGCGGCCTTTGTGGCCAAGCTGGCGGGCGACCTTTCCGTGTCGGCGGGCGACCGCCTGACCTATCTGGCCGGCTCTGGCGCGCGCACGGCCTCGGCCATGACGGTCTCGAACGGGCAGGTCTATCTTGCGGGCCAGCTGTCGGTGACCCCGCCCGCCGGCGAGACCACCGCCCACGACGGCTATGTCCAGGCGATCGACCCGCTCACCGGGGCGGTCTCCTGGTCGCGGCAGATCCAGGGCGAGGGGCGCGAACAGAGCTTCAGCGCCCTGGCGGTCGATCAGGCCGGGACCACGGTTCTGGACAAACTCGGCCTGCCCTCGGGCAAGATCGACTGGTCGGTGTCCAAGACCGTCGTCGCCAACTCTTCGGTCCGCGTCGGCGATCAGTTCAGCATCCGGGCTCAGGGCGGAAGCAAGTCGATCACGGTCGAGGCCGGCGACACCCTCAAGACCCTTTCGGAAAAGATCGCCCGCGCCTCGGGCTTCAACGCCAAGGTCGACATCATCACCGTCGACGGGGTGCAGAAGCTGAAGATCACCCCGGTCAGCAAGACCGCGGTCGAGATCGAGGCCGGCAAGTCGGGCCGCAACGCCCTGGCCGCGCTCGGCCTGGCCGAGGGGCTGGTCTCCAGCGCGCCGCTCAACGCCGCCGACGCCAAGAAGGCCAAGACCACCGCCACCTATGGCCTCGGCCTGCCTTCGACCCTGGCTGTCGACAGCGAGGCCCAGGCCAAGCTGACCTCCCAGACCCTGGTCAACGCGGCCATGGCGGTGCGGGATATCTACAAGGCGCTGACCACCCCGGTCGCCTCGACGGCCAAGGCGAGCGCGCCGGTGCCGGCCTATCTCACGGCCCAGATCGCCAACTACAAAGAGGCCCTGGCCCGCCTGGGCGGCTAACCGAGCTTTTTGGCGCCGCCCGACGGGACAGGCTCCGGCCCGTCTTGCTTCCGCCACCGTCCCCGCGTAGCCAGGGATGGGCATGAACGACGACATCAAAACCCTCTTGAAGGATCGGCGGGTGCTGGCTGGGGCCGGCGCCGGGTTCGCCTTGCTGGCGGGCGTGCTGATCGCCGTCGCCTTCAGCTCTAAGACCCCGCCGACCCCTGAAGGCCAGCGCGGGGCCCTGCAGGTCGAGATGGGGCCGGAAGAGGCCCGCCTCGACCCGACCCGTCCCTTGCGCTGCTTCGTCGGCGGCCAGTTCGTCGGGCTGGAAACCCTGGCCTCTTGCGCCCGCAAGAACGGGGTCGCCGCCCAGGCGCTCGACGTCGGCCTGGACCAGAGTGGTGCGCTCGCCGCCGCCGGGGCCGGCCAGACGGCGCTGCAACCCCTGCCTCCCGAACTGATCACTCCGCCGCCCTTGGCCCTGCCGCCTTCCGTCGCCGCCGCGCCGCCGCCGGCCGCCGCCGCGCCCGTCGCGGCTCCCGCCGCCGAATGCCTGCGCTACGGCGACTCCGGCTGGCGTTCGGCCGGGACCAATTCGATCAACGCCTGCGTCCAGGCCCTTTTCGACGGACGCTGCGTCAAGCCGGGCGAGGCGGTCTATGGCCGCTGGGGCTCCCAATCGTTGCGGCTGGTCGCTGGAAAGGTCGAGGCCTCGCCCGACAACCGGACCTTCCACACCTTGGTCGAGCAGAGCCCGCGCGACTGCTCCATTCCCCCGATCTAGGAGATCAAGCCGATGCGCCGCCTTCCCGTGCTCTGCGCCCTCGGCCTGACCCTGGCGGCGGCGGCCTGCGACACCTCGCCCAAGGCTCCGAGCGAGCCGGGCGTCTGCTACGAGGTGGTGCTGCTGCCCGGCAACAAGACCCGTATCAACGAGGTGGCCAAGAACCAGCCCAACATCGAGAACTGCGCGGCGCGGCTGGAGGCTATGCGGCTGGCCTTCCTGCGGCTGGGCGGCAATCGTTCGGAGATCGTGGGCGCCTATCAGGGCCAATATATCTTCGTGCAGATCTCGGGGATTTTCGTCGGCAAGACCCTGACCTCGATCCGCTATCCGGCGCTGGTTCGGACCGGCGACGGACGATTGGCTATCCCCGGCGCGATGCCGCAGAGGTAGGTTCCGAATCATATTTCGCCGGTTGACTCTCAGTGTCGGCCGATGAGAACATTAATAGAACATCGAGGAGGCCCGAATGGCCGGCAGCGTCAATAAGGTGATCATCGTCGGCAATCTTGGGAAGGATCCCGAGATTCGCACCCTTAACTCCGGCGACCGGGTGGCCAATCTGCGGATCGCCACCTCCGAGACCTGGCGCGACAAGGCGACGGGCGAGCGCAAGGAAAAGACCGAATGGCACCAGGTGGTTATCTTCAACGACAATCTGGTGAAGGTGGCCGAGAGCTATCTGCGCAAGGGCTCGACCGTCTATATCGAGGGCTCGCTGCAGACGCGTAAGTGGACCGACGCCCAGGGCGTCGAGAAATATTCGACCGAGATCGTGCTTCAGAAATTCCGCGGCGAGCTGACCATGCTGGGCGGCCGGAACGACCGCGCCGAAGGCGGCGACGACTATTCGCAGGGCGCGCCCACGGGTGGCTTCAGCGGCGGCGGCGGACGCGCGCCGGCCTCGGGTCCGCGCGAGAGCTTCGCGGCCGACCTCGACGACGAAATTCCGTTCTAGGGTCTGGGCGATGGCGCGGATCAACTATGTCGAGCTTCCGGCGGCCGACATCGAGGCCGCCAAGACCTTCTACGGCAAGGCCTTCGGGTTCGAGATGGCGGCGTTCGGGCCGGACTATGCGGCGACCATGACCGGCGATGTCGACCTGGGTCTGAATGGCGATGCGTCGGATATGACCGCAGCGCCGCTGGCGGTGATCGAGGTCGAGGATCTGGAGGCCGCCCTGGCGGCGGTGACGGCCGCAGGCGGGGCGATCACCCGTCCGATTTTCGCTTTTCCCGGCGGGCGGCGGTTCCAGTTCCGCGACCCGAACGGGAATGAGCTGGCTGCGGTGAAGTCGGACGCGCACTAGGTTCTTCTCCTCCCCTACGTAGCGGGGGAGGTGGACCATCCGTACTTTTGGCGAAGGGTGGTGGAGGGGGCGTAGCGCGAGGGAACGGTCGCATGCCCCCTCAGTCAGCTCCGTTGACAGCTCCCCCGCAAGCAGGGGAGCAGGAAATCACCCCACCTTGACGGGCAGTTCCAGGTCGCACGGCGTGAAGGCGCTTCCCTTGCTCGCGGCGATGGCGGCGGCCTGGGCGCGGAAGGCGGCGGCGGTCGGATCGACGCGGGAGAGTCTGGGCTGTTCGGCCGCCGGCAGGTCGGCGGCCATGCGCACGCGGGTCATGCTGTCGGGATTGGCGGGCGGCTCGCCGGTGGCGATCTGGCGGACCACGTCCAGGCCCTGAACCACGCGGCCCCAGGGGGTGTATTTCTGGTCGAGCGCGGGGGCCGTGCCGCGCATCAGGAAGAACTGGCTGTTGGCGCTGTCGGGATCGCCCGCGCGGGCCATGCCCATGGTGCCGGGGCAGAACAGGCCGTAGGCTCGAACCTTGCCGTCGGCCATCAGCATGGCCAGGGCGCTCGGCTGGCTGATCGCCGGGGCCGGGCCGATGAAGCCGTACTCCGTTCCGTCCGGCATCCTGCCGACCGGGACAAAGGGGCCGACCTCGGGCCGGCGCAGGCTGAACTCGCCCTTGAGGTTGGGGAGCTCGGAGCCGCCCTTGCCGTCGTTGCCGGGATCGCCGGTCTGATCCATGAAGTCCTCTATCACCCGGAAGAACTTCAGGCCGTCGTAGAAGCCGCGCTTGGCCAGGGCGGTGATCCGCTGGACGTGCTCGGGGGCGAGATCGGGGGCCAGCTCGACGATCACGCGGCCCTTGGATGTGTCGATCACCATCAGCCGGTCGAGCGGGATGGGCCGATAGTCGGCGGCGGGCGCGGTTTGGGCCGGGGCGGCTGGCGCGGGGGCGGCCAGGGCGGGACCCGCGACTGCGCAGGCGAGCAGGATGGTCAGCAGACGAGACTTCAAAACGGACCTCATGGAGCCTGATTAGGCCCTGAAACGGGCGCGGACCTTGTCGGCCACGCGGGGGGTGACGAAGCCGGAGATGTCGCCGTTCAGCCGGGCGATCTCCTTGACCAGCTTGGAGGCGATGGCCTGGTGGCGCGGGTCGGCCATCAGGAAGACGGTCTCGATCTCGCGGTTCAGCTGCTGGTTCATCGCCGTCATCTGGAACTCGTACTCGAAGTCGGCCACGGCCCGTAGGCCGCGAATGATCAAGGAAGCCCCTACGCTCTCGGCGAAATGCATCAAAAGCGTGTCGAAAGGCAGGACTTCGATAACAGCGCCCCGGTTGTCTAGTCCTGCGGTTTCGGCCGCCACCATCGCGCAGCGCTCCTCAACGGAGAACATCGGGCCCTTGTCCTGGTTGGCCGCCACGCCGATCACCAGCTTGTCGACCATCTTCACGGCCCGGCCGATGATGTCGATGTGGCCGTTGGTGACCGGGTCGAAGGTGCCGGGATAGAGGCCGACGCGCATCATGGATCAGGCCTCCGTCTCGCCCTCGGCAACCTCGGGCTCATCGCCGTCGGGCTCGCCGCTCTCGGCCAGCCGCTCCACCGATACCACATGCTCGTTCGGAGCGGTGCGGAAGACGATCACGCCCTGAGTGTTGCGGGCGGCGATACGGATCTTGCCGACGGGCACGCGGATCACCTGGCCCTGGTCGGAGATCAGCAGGATCTCATCGGACTGCTCGATCGGGAAGGTGGCGACCAGGTGACCGCCCTTGCGGGTCATGTCCTGGGCCATCAGCCCCTGGCCGCCGCGCCCGGTGCGGCGGAAGTCGTAGGCCGAGGAGCGCTTTCCGATGCCCTCGGAGGAGAGGGTCAGCAGGGTTTCCTCCACCGCCTTCAGCTCGGCGTAGCGCTCGTCCGTGAGTTCGTCGGCGGCCTCTTCGGCGTCGTCGTCGGGGGCGGCGCTGGTTTCCTCGGCGTCCTCGCCCTGGAGGGCGCGCAGTTCGGCGCGCGAGCGTTTCAGATAGGCGGCCCGTTCGCCCGGCGTGGCGTCGACGGCGCGCAGGATGGCCATCGACAGCACATTGTCGGTCTTGGTCAGAAGCTTGATTCCCCGGACGCCGGTGGAGTCGCGGCTCTGGAACACGCGCACATCGTCGGCCGAGAAGCGGATCGCCCGACCGCCGGAGCTGGTCAGCAGGATGTCGTTCTGCGAGGTGCAGAGGCCGACGCCGACGATGGCGTCGCCCGGATCGAGCTTCATGGCGATCTTGCCGGCCCGGTTCACATTGACGAAGTCCGACAGTTTGTTACGCCGGACATTGCCCGAGCGGGTGGCGAACATGACGTCGAGCCCGCCCCAGGTGGCCTCGTCCTCCGGCAAGGTGAGGATGGAGGTTATGGTCTCGCCAGGAACGATGGGCAGAAGGTTCACGAAGGCCTTGCCGCGGGTGTTGATGTCGCCCTGGGGTAGGCGCCAGACCTTCA